>DASPUZ010000001.1:0-3504 GCA_035622635.1 bacterium
GACGAGCCGATCGCGCATTATGGTCAAACCCGGCAGTTCGTCACGCTACTTGAGGACGCGGGGGCGGAGGTGACCGTCCATGTTGAGCCCACACGTGCCCTGTGTCAAGGCGATATCGCCGCCGCCCGGGCGTGGCTCGCGCCGCACCTTGTACGTCGCACTTCGGCGGACCGCGGGCCATAGGTGAAGTGTGGTCTGTCCGACTAGCGCCTACCCGCAGGTGGCACGGTTAGGCAAAAGCAAGGCGGATATCTGGGGGTGCGCGCGTGTTGCCATACCGACTGGCGGTATATGTTCCGATCCCTAACAGCTACCTTATGCTCGAAATTCCCGGTAAGAGTGAAATCGTCGGGACGTGTGATTTTGAGGATCCCCGCGGGGTCATCATCGACTACGAGGGCAATCTCTCTCATGCGGCCAACATACGGACGTACGCTGATCGTGTGCGAGCTGCCGCAACGCGCCACCAGCAACACTGCCCAACTACTGCACGACGCTGGGTGTGGGCAACGGAGCCGATCCAGGTCGGTTGGTGGCTCGGCGAAGACCGTTTAGATGTCACGAACATGGAGGCGCTGACCGCCTATTGGGATGGCATTGTGGCTCCAGAGGAATTGTACGTTACAGAACCCTGGGAGGCCGCGAGGCACATGTGACAAAAGTGGTTTGCGTGGTCGGATAACAACGAACCCATGTTTGCTGACACTGACTAAGTCACTTTTCTGGTCCGCTGAAATAGACAGAAGACTCGGTTTGAGACGACACGCTACACGGTGGTGGGTGCAATGGGAATGCGGGAACCTGCTGAAATCGGTATGCCGCTCGAGGAGGTCGATACACCATCCCTCCTGATCGAGATGGATGCGTTCGAACGAAACCTCAAGCGCATGGCGTCGGCCGCGGCGGAGGCGTCGGTCCGGCTTCGCCCACACGCGAAGACGCACAAGTGCGCGGTGATCGCCCAGCATCAGATCGAGCTCGGGGCTGTCGGTGTGTGCTGCCAGAAGGTGAGTGAAGCCGAGACGATGGTCTACGGTGGCGTTCGCGATGTGCTGGTCACCAACGAGGTCGTGGGTTCGAGGAAGATTGCCCGTCTGGTGGCGCTCGCCAAGGAAGCGCGCGTGGCGGTGTGTGCCGACGACCCCACAAACGTCGCCGACCTGAACGCGGCTGCTGTTCGCTTCGGCGTTCGCCTGCCGGTGCTCGTCGAGACGAACGTCGGCGCGAACCGCTGCGGCGTGGAGCCCGGAGCACCCACCCTCGTACTGGCGAGGCAGATTCATGGGTCGCCGGGCCTGCGGTTCGCCGGTATTCACGCGTACCACGGGTCCGCGCAGCACCTGAGGAGCTTCGACGAACGGCGCGACGCGATTGAGCGCGCCTGCGGGTGGCTGCGAGAAACGCTCGATCTGCTTCACCGGGACGGGATCCCATGCGACGTCGTCACGGGCGCCGGGACGGGAACGTACGCCTTCGAGGCGGCCAGTGAGGTCTTCACGGAGATCCAGCCCGGGTCCTATATCTTCATGGACGTCGACTATGGCCGGAACCTGGGCGCGGACGGGAAGCCGGTACACGAGTTCGAGCACGCGCTCCTCGTGTACACGACGGTCATGAGCCGCCCCACCCGGGACCGCGCCGTGGTCGATGCCGGCCTCAAGGCCGTCAGCATCGATTCGGGCCTGCCCCTCATCCACGGTATCGCCGGCGTGGAGTATCAGCGCGCATCTGACGAACACGGGAAGGTACAGCTGACCGACCTCGAGGTTCCTCTGCGCGTCGGAACCAAGCTCCGACTCGTGCCCGGCCACTGCGATCCCACGGTGAACATGTACGATTGGTATGTGGGGGTGCGGAACTCCCGGGTAGAGGCGCTATGGCCGATCGTCGCGCGCGGTGCGCTCCTGTAGCTGCATCGTGAGAGCGGACGGGGGCGTTGTCGAATGAACAAGAAAGTCAATAGGATCGAGACGATTATCGGTCGGAAGGTCAGACGCGACATCACAGGCATGACGGAGTGGGCAATGGGGAATCTCGGCAAGGCAGCTGAATCCATTCTAGGTGCGCCTGACGCTCATGTCGGCATCGTTACCGGTTTCTACATCAAGGCCGCGACGCCGCCGTCTCCGGAAACAGATGGGTTGGGAGGCATGGCTCATCTCGCTGCGGGTCTCTCCAGCGCCGGCATAGCAGTGACCGTGATTACCGATGCCCCCTGTGCGAAGGCGGTGTGGGCGGTAGTCGATGCGCTTCCGTTGCCCGTAAACCTGGAAATTGTATCGATCAGTGAAGAGTCGGTCCGTCGCTTGCGGCGGTTTCTGCAACAGGGTGACCGGCCGATCACGCATCTAATCGCCATTGAGCGGGTGGCCCCGGCATCCGATGGGAAGCCTCATCGGGAGCATGGCTGGGACATGACTCGTGAGACGGCGCCGCTGCATCTCCTTTTTGAGGATCCTCCGTGGCAACGGAGATGGACCACTATCGGCATTGGGGACGGTGGGAACGAGATCGGCATGGGAGCCCTTCCCAAGGATGTCATCGAGCGGGAAATTCCGAACGGCAGCGTCATCGCCTCAACGATCCCGGCCGATTTTCCAATTGTTGCAGGCGTATCAAATTGGGGCGGACTCGGACTGGTTGCGGCAATGGCCTGCCTGAAGCCGGTGCTTGCCCCCGATTTGTTGCGCAGTTTCAATCGTGAGATGGACCACCGCTTTTTGTCAGCGGCGGTCGAAACGGGACAAGCTGTCGCTATCATCGACAAAGACCATCCGGCACGTCCTTTCATGAGTGTCGACACGATCCCGTGGGAAAAGCACGCGATTTTGCTTGAGGAAATAGCGGGTGTGGTCCAGTCGTAGACTCCACCGTGAGTTTTCGGCAAGGCTCGGGTGGCGATTGCTGTAAAGGATAGTTGCCGCTTCGTCAGCCGTCAATTACGACGGCGACATGCCGTCGTAGACTGCGCTGCACCATCGGCGTCGACTGGGATGGCCCTCTCAACGGCATGACCGGATGAATTGAAGGACCTCTTCAAGAACGAAGACGCTCACCCGGATTGGCGAAGTCCTTTGAGCGCTGTTGCGGGAGTCTACTTGATCCTCGCCCAAAAGTCAGGAGATCTGTACGTCGGCAGCGCGTATGGTGAGAGCGGCATATGGGGCCGCTGGCGGAAGTACGCCAAATCTGGAGACGGAGGCAACGCCCCACTTCGAGCGTTGATCGAGCACGATTCCGACTATCCAAAACAATTCCGCTTCTCTGTGCTTCAGATTCTACCGAAGACGCTGGCGCGCGATGAAGTCCTGCAACGCGAAGTGTTATATAATCACAAACTTGGTACGCGGGCAACCGGCCTTAAGAGCCTATCCCAAAACCCTTGGGACGGTGTATACTCGGCATGACCAGTGATCGCACCTTCATCGCAGCAGAGGTCGACGCCTATGACGACGCGGCATCGGTCGAAGCGACGATTGGGCACGATCTGGCGTATCCCCGACG
>DASPUZ010000002.1:0-3013 GCA_035622635.1 bacterium
GGCGGGCTGGTCGCGTTGCCACCCTCGGGGAGGTCGGTGCGTGGCGGCCGCAAGGTATGCCGTGGGGGTTCCCTCGCATCGGTGCGTATTTCGCTCATCGTGAACGCTGCTTTCGCTCCATCATGAACACCGCGACCGGTGATCGTGAACGCGGAGCGAAAGCGACGCCGCGGAGCATCGCGACGCTGGGCCGGATGGCGACGAGCACCTCCTTTCTGTCGTCTCGTCTTGCTGGTATGACGGCTTCGTTTCGACCACGGACGCCTGAGTCCTCGGTGGCGATCGTCCGAGCAACCGGGGCACGGGACCACGCGGTGACGAATTCGCCATCGACTATGCGTCCTGCGTTGGCTTGCCGTGGACTTTGCGCATCGATTCGCCCTTGAGCTCAATGCGATGAGCATGGTGTAAGATCCGATCGCAAATGGCATCGGCCAGAGTCGGATGGGCCACATAGTCATGCCAGAGCGTCGGAGCCAGCTGACTCGTGATCACGGTGGACCGGAGGCCGTAGCGATCCTCGAGGATCTCGAGCAAGTCCTGGCGCTCCTGATCCTGGATGGCGGCCAAGCCCCAATCATCGAGCACGAGGACATCCATGCGCGCGAGGCGGGCCAAGAGCCGTGGATAGGTGCCGGCGGCGCGCGCGAGTGTGAGTTCGTGAAACAGCCGGGAGGTGCGCCAATACATCGCCCGATAGCCATGTCGGCAGGCCTGGTGTGCCAAGGCGCAGGCCAGGAAGCTCTTGCCGGTACCACAGGCGCCGTAGATGAGTACGGCCTGATGTTCCGCCACCCAGCGACAGGTGGCGAGTTGTCGGAGTTGACTCTTGTCGAGCCCACGCCGCGGGCCGTAGTCCACCGCTTCGAGACAGGCGTGACTGGGGCGAAGCTTGGCCTCCTGCAGGGCTCGGGCCAGCCGGCGATTCTCGCGGGCGAGCCACTCCGCGTCGATGAGCAGCGCGAGGCGTTCGTCGAAGGCGAGTGACGCACAGCTCGGATCCTGTTGTTGCGCTTCCCACGTGGCGAGCATGGCATGGAGCTTCATGGCACGTAGTTTCTCCACCGTCGGACTATTGAGCATGCTCGGCCTCCTTGACAGCGTCTTGGTAGTACGCGGGCCCGCGCACGTGCTCGTGCGAGATCGGCAGCGTGGACCCCAGCGACGTCTGCACGGGCAGCGGCGTGCGATCGAGCCCGTGCTTGAGGATGGCCTCGACCTGGCGGTACGAGCGGGCACCGACGGCGCGGGCGCGCGCGCAAGCCGCTTCGAGCCGCGGCTTTCCATACCGGCGACCGAGGCGGTACAGCCCTAAGCAGGAGCGATACCCTTGCTCCGGGTGGGGGCGGTCCCGGAGAATCTCGTCCACTAGCGCATGCGTCTCCGGGCCGATCTCGAGGCCCCACTCGAGGATCCGGGAGGGGGTCCATTCCGCATGCGCTTGGTGCGCCTTCGGCATGTGTGCCGCGATCGTCGTGTGGGCGCCTCGGACATGACTGAGCTGGTGCGCGGCGACGCGCTGCCCGCGGTGAAAGATCTCGACCGTGGTGGCGGTGAAGCGCACGTCGACGGGTTCATGGACCAAGGTGAAGGGCGTGGAATAGTAGTGACCGTGCAGTTCCACGTGGTAGTCGATGTTGACGCGGGCGATCTTCCATTCCGCGTAGGCAAACGGTGTCGCGGGCAGTGATTGTAGCGCGGGCCGATCGAGACGGTCAAACAGCTCGCGTCGGCTCGCGCGATACAGGCGCATCGTCCGACTGTTCAGATCCTCCAGCAATTCGGCGATGCGGGCATTGAGTGCCTCGAGGGAGAAGAACGTCTCGCGCCGCAGTCGGGCGAGGATCCAGCGCTGGACAACTAACACCCCGGCCTCGACTTTGGCTTTGTCCGTGGCCGCACCGGGGCGTGCGGGCAAGATCACGGCGCCATAGTGGTGGATGAGGTCCTCGTAGGTGCGTTGCAGGCCAGGCTCGTAGCGGCACGGGACTACGACGCCGCTCTTCAAACAGTCACACACAACCGCGACCGGCGCACCACCGAAGTAGGCGAAGGCACGCTGGTGGCTCGCGATCCAGTCGGGGCCTTGCTGCGTCCGCGTCGCCTCCGCGAACGTGAAGTTCGACGCGCCCCACACGGCGACGAACAACTCGACGAAGATCTGTTCTCCGGTGCCCGGGTCGATGTAGCTCGGCTTCTTGCCCGAGTAGTCCACGAACAGTTTCTCGCCGGCCTTGTACGTCTGCCGCATCGTGAGCCGGTGCCGACCCAGCCACCGGCGATAGTAATCGCAAAACTGGGTGTAGCGGTAACCGGTGGTAGGATGCTGCTCCAGATATTCCAGATGCAGGAGCTCGAGCGTCACGCCGGGCTTGCGCAGTTCGGTATGGAGATATACGCAGTCCGGGACCGGTCGGTCACCTCGGGGGAGATCCGCCCGCCGATAGAGCTGCGCCTCCAGAGCGACGTCGGTCAGCGCTTGGATCGCCGTCCAATCCAGCCCTTGGGCTTGCGCCCGGGCTACGGCATTCGCCGCCGCACCGACACTGGCGCCCAGGCTGAGGCTGATCTCTCGGTAACTGCGGCGGAGGAGAAGCCGCTGTCGGAGAATCTCCCGTGTTTGCCGCATGGATAGCCGCTTCGTCGCCATCGCCCCTCCCGGGGCGTGCAACAGTTTCCGACCACCCAGCGTCTCGTCGGTCTTGCTTGTGTCGCCCTGCCTGGAGGATACGGCGAGGACGCCTCAGCCGATCAAGCGTTCGCCGTGTACACAATCCTCCGAAACGGGCGTTCACGATGGCCGAAACGACCGTTCACGATCGACCGAAACGAGTGTTCACGATGCTCCGAAACGGCCGTTCACGATGGGGCGATGCGAGCAGCGGCCGCAAGGTACGCCGCGGGGGTTCCCTCGCATCGGATCACGATAGCGATCCCGGCTTCCAAGGTCGATCATAGCTGCCATCGGTTTGTCGCCGGCTCTTCAATCATGCAGGAGAGAGACCACTTATAG
>DASPUZ010000003.1:0-25770 GCA_035622635.1 bacterium
GAGATGGCAAGGACCGCTTCCTCGGGCACGCTGTACCCGATATTCCTCAAGCTGCGAAACCGCCGGGCACTCGTCGTCGGCGGCGGGCCGATGGCGGCCATTCGCGCAAAGCAACTGCTGTCCGCGGGGGCGTCGGTGACCGTGATCGCGCCCCGACTCTGTACAGCCATGCAGCGGCTCACCGGGTCCCCGTCGATTCGCGTGCTCAACCGGAGGTACAAACCGGGCGACGTTTCCCGGGGCTACTTCATCGTCGTCGGAGCCACCAACGACACTCCGACCCAGGCGGCGTTGGCGCAAGAAGCCAAGAAGGCCGGAACGTTGTACAACGTGGTCGACGCACCCCGGCACTGCAACTACTTCACCCCGGCCGTGGTTGAACGCGGCCCGTTGCAGGTGGCGATTTGCAGCGGAGGCCAGAGCCCCGTGCTCTCGGGACGGCTGCGCCGGATCCTCGATGCCGCACTGCCGCAGAGCACGGGCGATTGGACCGCCCTGCTCGGCGCCCTGCGCGACCAGTTGAAGAAGGCGATCCCTTCGAACATGGAGCGCCGGAGAGTCCTCATCAACCAATTCATCGAACAGGTGACGTCGAAGTGAGCGCCAAGGGAGCGGGAACAGTCTACATCGTGGGCGCCGGTCCCGGTGCTCATGACCTGATCACGCTGAGGGGGCTGGCCGTCCTCCGCACTGCCGACATCGTGTTCTACGACGCGCTGATCAATCCGCGGATCCTGGAGGAAGCGCGTCCCGGGGCGGAACAGGTGTTTGTCGGCAAGCGGTGCGGCCACCACCACACGGAGGAGCAACAGATCTGCGGCATGCTCGTTGAAAAGGCGCGGGAAGGCAAGACCGTGGTACGGCTCAAGGGTGGCGATCCGATGATCTACGGCCGCGGCGGCGAAGAGGCCCTGGCGTGCGCCGAGGCTCGGGTGCCTTTCGAGATCGTCCCCGGCATCTGCTCGGCGTTGGGCGCGGCGAGCTACGCTGGCATCCCCTTGACGCACCGAGGGACCGCCTCGTCGGTCGCGTTTGTGACCGCACACAGCGCAGGCTCCGCCGACTCCCCGGATACGAGCTGGCAGCGCCTTGCAAAAGCTGTCGACACCCTCGTCATTTTCATGGGCGGGGCCTGGGTCGACGCAATCGCCGCGTCCCTCGTGCGGGCCGGCCTGGCCCCGGACACGCCGGTCGCGGTCGTCAGTCATGCCACTGCTGCAGACCAGCAGACACTCCTCGGCTCGCTGGCAACTATCGCGGCCCGTGTGGCTGACGCCGGCCTTCCCAACCCGATGCTGATCGTCGTGGGTGAAGTCGCCCGCCTGAGTGAGACGCTCAACTGGTTCGAGCGAGGATCCTGTGCACTGCTGCCGGCGGCGGCGGTCGCCTCCTCCGCAGGTGTCCGGGGCGGCCGCCATGGCTAGCCGCTTTTTCGGCACCGGGTACCGCAGGCATTCCTATACTCTCCGCGCCACCTCCGGCCAGCAGCTCGTCCGCAAGGCGCAGCGCCGTTACCCTCCGGTCGCTCAACTCGTACCGCACGCAGCGGCCCTCCGGCTCGGAGGCCGCTAGCCAGCACGTGCGAAGGCAGGCGAAGCGGTTGGAGACGCTGTAATGCCCCGTATGGGTCCCGCGCGGACGGTCGGCACCCTGGTGGTTCGCATCTTGTGGCGACTCCTTGGGATTGCCTTGGCCGCGGCGTTGGTGCTCGGGTTCTGGCTCGGCTGGCCGAGCTGGGTGGAGTTCGTGCTGGCGGGCCTGCTCCTGGCAGCAGTCATCGCCCGCGCGCTCGGGTACGTTCGGGGATAGCGGGCGGTGGCCGGAGTCGCCGGAGGGACTCCCGTTCACGAGATTCCCGGTTTTGTATAGTTACGGGATTCGTACTACTATAGGAAATGGTAGGTATCAAGATTACCCGCATTCTGCCCTCTCGGAGCGCCCGTCGACCCGGGAGGTGGTGATGATGTCGAGTACGATGTCCTGGACCGCCGTCGTTGCCGCAATCGCGACTGTCGTACTGCCGTTAGGCCTGTCACCCGCAGGAGCCGCGCCGGCCCAGCGTTCGATCGTGTGCCTCAACAGCGTGCTACCGGCGTTGCCTGCCATGCCGAGAGTTGGCGGTCTGGCTCCGGTTGGCACGATCCGGAGCACGACCGGTACCGGGCCCCCGACGACCACGGTACCGAATGTCATGATCCTGAGTCCGCAACGCGAGACCGGAGCCTACGTCGTTCCGACCATTACAACGATGCCGTCGCTCCCAGGCATCACGTTCATCGCACCTCAGCTTCTGGTCCCACCCCGGCCAGCGCCCGGCCAGGACCGCCCGCTCATCGTGTCCGAGTTGATCCAGGGCGCGACCGGAGCCACGGTAACGTGCTACTGACGGCAGCACCGCCGTGGTCGATTGCGTCGGCTCCAACATGGTCAGTTACCGGTGCGGGATTACCCATTTCCCGCCGGGGGACGCTTCGCGCTGAGCCCAAGATTCCACGGCCTTCCCTCACCAACGGGGCCATGCTCGGTGTTCGAGGTCGCGGGAGGTCCCAAACGGGCCCTCGTGGGGAACTGCCAAGGAGGGTCCACAGGAAGGGCCGAGCTCCTCCGATTGAGGAGTTCGGAGTTCAAACGGAAATCTCGAGCGTACGAACAAATGCGGCACTGTTAACCCTTACGCGATCCACAGTGGAGGCGCACGGATGAGCAAGCCGCCAGCGCGTATGCGTGGCGTGATCGGTACGACGGTAATCGTAGCGATGCTGGTCGTTCCCGGCTCCCTCACCGGCTGGGCCGCAGGACCCACGACGTTCATCTGGGGCATGGCCGCCGATGCGGACACGATGGACAACCCGGTCAGCACCAACGGGGGTACGGCCGCGGTGACGACGCAAGTGTTCAACCCGCTTGTCCGGATGAAGCAGGGGCAGACTGAGATCGAGCCGGACCTCGCCACGAGCTGGTCGGTGTCGCCGGACGGCCTCACCTGGACGTTCAAACTACGCCAGGGCGTCACGTTCCACGACGGCACGCCGTGGAACGCCGAGGCGGCCAAGTTCAACCTCGACCGCTGGGCCGATCCGCAGAGCCCCTACCACTCGGTTAAGGGCATGGATTACCAGTACTGGAACAGCATGATGGCGGGCGTGTTCCGGGAGGCCCGGGCAGTCGATCCGTACACGCTCCAGATCGTGCTGAAGCAGCCGAACGCCCCGCTCGTCTACAACATGTCCATCATTGCGTTCGACTTCGCCAGCCCGGCTTCGATCAAGCAGTACGGCGGACAGGGCGTGGGCCTGCACCCGGTGGGCACCGGACCGTACAAGTTCGTGGAGTGGGTGCGGGACGACCACATTACCCTCGTTGCGAACCCAACGTTCTTCCGGAAGGGGCTGCCGAAGACGCAGCGGATCATCATGCGCGTGATGAAGGACAACGCTGCGCGGTTCCTCGCGCTCAAATCCGGCGAGATCAACGCGATGGAACTGCCCAATCCGGACGACGTCAAAGCGGCGCTGGCCGACCCGAACCTCGCGGTCACCTACCGGCCACCTTTCAACCTCGGCCGGCTCATTTTCAACATGAACGACCCGCTGTTCAAGGACATCCGGATCCGCCAGGCCGTGGCCCTGGCGATCAACCGCAAGCCGATCGTGGACGCGCTCTACGGCGGCTACGGCGTCGTCGCGGACCAGCACATGCCGCCCGGGATGTGGGGACGCGCGGCCGTGACCGGCTACCCGTACGACCCCGCCAAGGCACGGCAGCTGCTCGCGGAGGCCGGCTACCCGAACGGGTTCTCGTTCGATTTCTGGTACATCCCGGTGGGCCGAGCCTACTTCCCGAACGGCAAGGACATCGCCACCGCGATCGCGAGCGACCTCGGCAAGGTGGATATTCGGGCGCGCCTGCAGACGGAAGACTGGTCCACGTTCCTCAAGGACCGGTACACCAACAAGTTTCAGTTGTTCATGGCAGGCTGGAACGGGGACAACGGCGACCCCGACGACTGGCTGGGAGTCTTCTTCGCGCGCCACGACGCGAACAGCTCGTACTTTTCCTACAACAACCCGACCGTGTTCGATCTGATCAACAAGGCCAAGACGGAGACATCCCAGGCTAGGCGTGCGCAGCTGTACGCGGAGGCGGAGACGTTGATCCACAACGACTACCGCGACATCCCGTTTGCGCACTCGAAGGTGCCGCTCCTTCTGCGGAAGAACGTCGAGGGGCTGGTCGGCCAGCCCGACGGCAGCGAGTACATGGAGACGGTCTGGCTGCGCTAACTGAGCCGATAGAACAGGGCGCCGATGTGCGGGGAGGCACAAACCTCCCCGCACATCGTGCCCGGAACCGCGATGGCCGTTGCCGTCAACCTGATTCTGATCGGTTCCGTCATCGTCCTCGTTTCGATGAGCACCGTCCCGGTGTGAATCAGAACAGGCGGGCCCGCGTCGAGCGAGCACAAATTGGCCCGAGGGGAGGTACGCCGGATCCCGGCGTGCACGTTCTCAATTCGGTGACCGGCACCGCAGCTCCGTGGTGGAGAAAGTGGCGCATCCACCCTCCCGCTACGGGGCCGTGCAGACACCGAACGAGATTCAGGGAGACGAGATGGCTGACAGAGTCTGGTTAGTGGATTACTTCCACATCAAGGTGCTGAATCGGCCCGGAACCGGTGCCCGGGCGCTAAGCGTGCTGAAGGAAGCAGGCGTCAACCTCATCGCGTTCAACGCGTTTCCGACACGCTGGGTGCGCGCCCAGCTCAACTTCGTCCCGGCGGATTCGGAGGCGCTCAAAGCCGCCGCCAGAACGGCGAAATGGCGCGTCGCCGGGCCGAGGCAAGCGCTTCTGATCGAGAGCGCGGACGGCACCCGATCGCTTGCCGACTATTTCACGAAGCTGGGCGAAGCGAAGATCCGGGTGACGGCAACCAGCGCGATCGTCACTGCCTCCGGCAGGGCCGGAACGATTCTGTGGGTCAAGCCGCGTGACCTGCAGCGGGCAGTGCAGGTGCTCGACGGCGGCTGACGCACCGGAGCCATCCCGCCCCTCTCGACCAATACCTGGAGATTCTTCTACATCCGTTCCTCGAACTGGTCAGGCCGCTCTCCCCCATATGGTGTTGGGAGACACGGACTGGCCCCACAACACGTCATGATATGTGCGGCAACGTGGCGGAGGGGTGTGGGAATCGAACCCACCGCGAGCCCAAAGGGCCCGCCAACGGTTTTGAAGACCGTGAGACCCACCAGGACCCGTTCCCCTCCCTTCTCCTTACATCCTACTACATCGTGCTTTGAATGACTGCTAGAACGCCCGTCATGCCCGAGTTTCGGGCGTCCGGCCTCGGGACCTTGCATCGTAGATCTCCTTGCAGTAAATATCGGTGTGGTAACCGGAGAGGCTCCACGGACCCTTGTTGGGCCGTCCAAACGGTGGGAGCTTGCCAGCCGGCCGTTCCACGTCTTCGCGGTGGTGTGCCGCGTGGAGCGGTGTTAGTTCAGCGACCACGAAATGGCTCACGGGAAGCTTCGCGTGGCGCCTTTGCGCGGACGCAGAGTTGTGTCGGGCATCTTGGCTTGAGGAGGAGCTCATGCGCATCCGCTGGTTCGGCCAATCCGCCTTCTGGCTGGCTGAAGGTGCGATCTCAGTCGTAATCGACCCGTTCGGGCCGATGGAGAAACTCACAGAGCGCGGACTGCGGTTCGCGTACCTTCCAATCCGTGGGGTAGCCGCCGACCTTGTGCTGATCACCCATGAACACGTGGACCACAACGCGGCGGCGGTGATCGGGGGTACTCCTCTGGTCATCCGCGCCACCGCCGGGACGTTCACCTCGCCGGTGGGCGAGGTAACGGCGATCGCGTCCGAGCACGATGATGCTGCCGGAACCCGCCGTGGTCCCAACACCATCTTCGTCTTTGCCCTTGGGGAGTGGCGCCTGTGTCACTTCGGGGACTTCGGGCAGCGGGAACTCCGTCCCGAGCAGGCGACCGCCATTGGGCGCCCGGACCTGGTCTTTCTCCCGGTCGGCGGAGGCCCCACCCTCGATGGTGTGGCAGCTGCCAAGATCGCACAGACGCTCAACCCTCGTTGGGTCGTACCCATGCACTATCGGACCGAGGCCATCAACTTCCTGGAACCCGTGGACGCGTTTCTGGGGCAGTTCCGCCAAGCCCAGATCCGTCGGCTTCCACGGTCCGAGTTCGACACCGGGGACGTGCCGGAACGGACGGGAGCACCGATCATGGTCGTGCCCGCCCCACCTGCGGGGCCTACGGTTCCCTGACGCCGCGGCGCCTGCCGCTGGCTGCCGCGGACCGCGCGGGATCGGCATCGATCTGCCGCGGCGATCCGGAGCCGCGTGCCGTCCTCAGATCGGCCACACGGAGACAAGCGGTGGGACCGTTCACGCGATGACGGCCTGCCGCGCGGGGCGACCCACGTCATTACTTCGTTCCGTGTAGTGGTGAGCGCCCAAACCGGGAAGAATCGCGGAAGGGGTGCGCAGGGTACTCCGGACGGAGCTTCGGGCATCCACGAGGAGGGGTCGACGTGGAACTCAAATCGCAGTGGATCGAGTATCAGGCTGCTGGTGTGCCGGTACGAGCGTACATGGCCTGGCCCAAGCGTGTCGAGGAGCCGTTGCCTGCCGTGCTGGTCATCCAGGAGGTGTGGGGCGTCGATGGTCACATCCAGGACTTGGTCCGCCGGTTTGCCACGGCGGGATACGCTGCGCTGGCACCGGACCTGTACTCGCACGGCGGAAAGCCGTCAGCGTTTGCGCCCGAGCGTATCGAGGCCGTCAAGACCTTCCTCGACACTGTGCCGCCGGTCGTCTGGACGAATCCCCAGGAACGCGACAAGGCAGTGGCCGGTCTCCCCGAGCCCGAGCGGACGCGAGTGGGCGAGACGCTGGGCTTACTGCTGTCCCCGGCCCGTCCCATGGAGCAGTACGTTACCGATCTACGTGCCTCGGTCGCGTATCTCCGCGCCCACGGCATGTGCCAGGGCCAGCGCATCGGCGCAACCGGCTACTGCATGGGCGGCGGGTTATCCGCCCTGTTGGCCTGCGTCGAGCCGGAGCTCTCGGGTGCCGCAATCTATTATGGGAGCGCACCCAGCGCGGATCGGTTGAACGGCATCCGCTGCCCGTTGCTAGGGTTCTATGGCGGTGAGGATCTTCGAATTACCGAAGGAGTACCGGCGTTTGCGGACGCCTTACGGAAGGCCGGGAAGGCGTTTGAGTATCATATTTACCCGGGAGCTCCACACGCGTTCTTCAACGACGAACGCCGATCCTATCGGGTCGCAGCCGCTCGCGACGCCTGGGCCCGCACGCTCGCGTTCTTCGCGCACCATCTGACGCCCGCACCGTGAGCGCAGCCGCCTAGCCACTCCCTCAACTACGACGATCGAGTGGGCTCCGTTTTTTGGGCCCCGGCATTCTTGCGACATTTGTGTCGTTCGGCCGTGCTAACCACAAGATACGGGCAGGGAATCCCAGCCCGGGCGTGAGACGTGCCGCGGGCATTGACGTCTTACCTAATGGGAAGCGACAAAACATCGCAGGAGGTGCTCGCAGTGAACAAGTTGTGGAATGATCCGGGTTGGGCCACCTCCGTGTTCATGGTAGCGTTCGTGGCCTTCATCATCAGTCTCGGCTTCACTACGATCGGTTCGCGTGATCCGGGCGGTCTCTTCTTCGGCGCGGCCGTAGTGATGGTGCTCGCCCTTGGCTCTGGGATCTTGGTCCATCGTCTCGGATAGCGGAGATCACAACTCGGTAGACGTTCTGCGGGCGCGCTGATCGTGATGTTGGACGTACTACCTAACGTCGGCAGCGCAGATGATCCCGATGGCCGGGGACGATGATCGAGGACGTGCTTGTTGTGCGTAACGTCGACTCGCGCATCCGCTGCGCGCATACCCACGAAAGGAGGACTGCAACGTCATGCACAAGGTGTTGGTGCTTGCCATCCTCGGCCTGGTCACGGCCCTGGCTCCAGTCGCGGACATGGCCCAGACCCTACAGCCGAGTCAGGGGCTCGAGCAGATCACAGATCCCCCGGCCTATCTCCAGGGCAATGCTCAAGGTGACGGCAATGGCCAGTAGGTCAGGGTAGCCGAGCGACGATCCTAGCGGACGGCCGGTGGATCACACCGGTCGTCCTTGCTTGAAGAGCATGCAGCACGCTTGCGCCGTGAGTCCGTCGGGGTACTCGCAAGTGCCACGCCGCCCCATCGTCACTTTCGTGCGCGTCGTCGGTGCACGGGCACCGTTGCTCCGCACGCCCGCGACGCAGGCATGTATGAGCACTGAGCCTAGCAGTTCGAAGGTCGGGCTCATCCGGTGGATCCGAGCGTACGAACTCCCCGTCAATGACGACTCGCGCTTGCTCCACAAGGAGGCCGCAATGTTCAAAGACGACGATGATTCCGGGTGCGCGATGCGCCGCACTACCGCAGTTGCGTGCCGGCCCTGGTTGCAACCGCGCATGCTCCTGGTGGTGTGTTGTACGACGCGTTTCGCGCTTGGGGTGGGCCGTAACTGTCGTCTACCAGGTTCCACCTGCGGGTACAAACGGTGACGGGGAATTGCAATGAAGCGGCGCTGGCTATTCTCAGGGCTCCCCACCGGGCTGGGCCCGGGAGGCTCCCGGATCATCGTGATCGGGTGCCTGGTTACCGTGCTGTTCGCTCTCCCTGGCCTCGGCGCTCAGAGCACGCTTGTCGTCGGTGTCAAACACAACATCTCGGCCACTCTAGTGACGCCCAATGGTCCAGGGCCGTTCCCTGCCATGGTGGTGTTGTCGACGAGTTACGGGGTGCGGTCCTTCGACAGGGCCTATGCCGATCGACTCGCCGCCGAAGGATATGTGTGCCTTATTCCGGAGTACCTGGAAGCGTACCATTTGACCGGCAACAACCGGGGGGATTCGTTCACCCGCTACGCTGAGACCATTTACGCAGATCTCGCCCAAGCGGTCGACGTTCTCAGCCACCAAGACAAGGTCGACGGCCGCCATATCGGTGCCGTGGGCTTCTCCAACGGCGGCTTCTTCGCCGTCTGGCTCGCGGCTCGGGGGAAAGTCCAGGTCGCCATCGACTACTATGGAGCGATCACGGGGTTTGGCACCGACCGGCAGCTTGGACGCCTGCAGTCGGCAATCGCTGCTAACAGTTCACCCATGCTGCTGTTGGTCGGCGACGAAGACAGCTACGCACCTCCCACGCGCCGCCTGTCACAAATCCTCGAGGAGGCCGGCGTTCCTCACAGTTTGAGGGTCTATCCTGGAGTCGGACACGAGTTCGACCATCAGAATCTGGCCATGGCCGAAGATGCATGGCACTACACCGTGGCATTCCTCGCTCGCTACCTTAAGCAGCAAGGCGGCGAGAATCAGTGACGAGATCCGGGTGGGCGGGAGGCCGACCAGGATCTGACCGACCGTGCGTCCTGCCGACGCCCCTCCCGCCGGATGGGCAAGCCCCCCACGGCGATGCGCCGCGGGGGGCTCTCCCCCGCTGCTCCCCGAAGGCCGGTTGTACCGTTCTGCGATTTGGCTAGGGCCAGGTTGTAGTTGTACTCGGCAGTGATCACGCTGCTGCCGGCCGACGCCAGCGCTTGAATCGGTTCACGACGTCCAGCTGGGTCCCAATGCCAGCCTGGAACCGCACGTTCGCGATGCGCAGCGGCTCGCGGCTCGACACGAGGCCCGCCTCCGCGGATGTGGGCTGCTCCGACGCCTGCTGGAGATTGAGGCACGCCGTGCGCACCTGGCTCTCGACACTCTGCTCCGTCTGTTGCTCGCTCGCCCGCGCTTGCCTGAGCGGACTTGAGCCGCCTGCACCTTGGCCCTGGTGAGCTCACCATCGAAAATCGTCAGCGTCAACGCGATCGTCCCGGTCCAATCACCGGCGTGTTCGAGAGGTTGCTGGTCTGGATGAACGGCCCCCGGACACGGAGATGTTCGACCGGAGGCCCGCGTTGGCGAGGTCGATCGCGGCCCCCGTCTATCGTCAGAACGAAGCCCTATGTACCCGTTGGCCACATAGCCCACCGCCTCGGGACCGGACTATTGGGCATCATATAGATGGGGGGTGATGGCGTCGCCGTAGCATCACGCGGGTATAGGACAGGTCGATCGTTGCTCGACAGCGTGGTCCCGATGCGGTGCGGTCACCGCCAGCACCAGACGGTCGTAGGCATCACCGATTGCGGAGGGCTTGTGCAGTTCCCATCTCACTTGCGTGACGTTGAACCATCAGGAGGCCACCCATGAGAGTTCCGCGGTCCAATCCTCACCTGCGCGGCCCGTTGATCGTCGTCGCCATGCTGCTGCTTCTCCCCTTTGCCCCTGTGGGGGCGTTCGCACAGAGTGGTGGGTTCGGAGCGTACTTCACGTCCGTGACGGATTACCAAGGCAGCGATGACTCCTTCAAGCAAGGGTATGCGGCGGGGACGTACGACGCGGTATCGCTCTTTGCAACGGCCATGCGACAGTCAGGAAACATCGACAGCCGGGTAGTCTCGTTCTATCAATGCCTCAACGACCAGGGCGACAAGTTGGGACAGGTCAAGACCTGGGTGGATTCCGCCGTTGCCCACCCTTCATCCGATAAAGACGCCGTCGTCGTGTTGATTGCTCAAGCATGCAGTTTCCCATTCTCAGGGACCCCAACCAATTTCGAAGAAATGTACCAGTACTCCACGCGAGACGATTCGTTCAAGACAGGCTACACGGCAGGTGTGTTCGATGCCACATCTGTGTTTGCCTTGAGCGCCAGCAGAGCTGGCATCGACAATCAGAAGACGCAGGCGGTTTTCCAGTGCCTCGATAGCCTCGGGGACAGAATAGTTCAGGTCGAGCAGTGGATTGACACGGCACTGGCCAAGACGTCGTCACTCAACACGCCGGCATTCCTGGCCATGGTAAACGCGTGCACGCTTGCCAGCAATAAATAGTGCCGCCGGCGGGTGGGAGGCCTGACGTCATCGCACGCGCTGCCACGGGGCGCGCCGCCTCCTACAGTTGGATGAGATCGCGCCGGGTATGCGTAAGGAACTCGAAACCGGTCTCCGTGACCACGAAGGTGTCCGAGTGTTGGAGCCCTCCAAATTCGGGGATCCTGAGATTGGGCTCGAACGTCAGCACCATGCCCGGCCGGAGCACGGTCGCGTCGGCTGGCGCGATAGAAGGATGCTCGTGCGCACCGAGCCCCATGCCGTGGCCGATTCGGCCGGGGAGATATCGTCGGTACCCTAGCCGTTCGTAGACTCCCTTCGCGGCCTCGTAGACGTCGGCGCACGTGACGCCGGGCCGAAGCGCCGCCTCGGTTTCCCCTCGGATCTGAAGGACGGCCTCGAACGCCCGCCGCCGCCCGTCGTCGAGCCGGCCGACGGCAACGGTCCGTTCGTTCTCGGCGTGCAGACCATTGACGACGGCCCAGATGACGATCAGCGCCAGCTCTCCGTCGGCCGGCACGCGCAACGTCGGGTTGTCGCAGTTGAGTGCGATCCGATCTCCGGCGAGACAGTAGCACCAGAGCCCGCTGTGGACACCCCCTTCGAGACTCCCGAAGTCCGCGACCTCGGCGTCGGGGAACTGCTCGAGCCAGAGCCGGTTCATCGCCGCCATCGCGCGGATGCTGATGTCCCGTTCGCTCCGCCGTTCGGCGGCGGCACGGATCGCCGCGTCCATCCCGGCATCGGCGAGCCGCGCAGCTCGGCGGATCTGGTCGATCTCCATCGGATCCTTGAGCGTACGGGCAGCCATGATGAGCGCCGAGGCGTCCGTGAAACGAGCCTGGGGAAGGCGCTGCTCGAACTGGCGCATGACCGCGGCAGGCAGGAAGTCACCCTCGATTCCGAGCGTGGCGCTTGCGAGTCCGTGCTCGTCGAGGATCGCTCGCAGCGCGTCGAGCCAATTCAAACCCATCGTTCGCTTCGTGGACCATGCACCGAAAAGACGGATGTCCCTGACCCACGCGGAGTGGCGCGCGTGGTCGTCGCGCAAGGCGTGGACCAGCAGGACGGGCTCACCGTCCGCGGGCAGGATCGCCACGACGGGGTGGCTGTAGATGATCGGGTTGAAGCCGCTGAGGTAGAAGCTCCCCTGGGGCTTCAAGCACAGGAGCGCATCGATAGCCTCCTGCCGCATCGCCTGCTGCAGACGTGCAACCCGCGCCGTGCCCGCGTTCACGCCGATACCTCCCGCGCGTTTGCCCGGCCGAGAGTCCGCAGCCGGGGATCGAGATAGGTGCCCAGCCAATCGCCCATGAGGTTCACGCTCAAGACCAGGAGCAGGATCGCGAGCCCCGGAAACGCCGCAAGCCACCAGGCGGTGGCGACAAAGTCGCGCCCCTCCGCCAACATGCGGCCCCAATCCGGGGTCGGCGGCTGCACGCCCAGGCCGAGGAAACTGAGCGATGCCTCCAAAATCACGATCTTGGCGAGTTGGAGCGTCGCGATCACGATGATTGTCGTGTACACGTTGGGGAACACATGCCGCGCCAGCAACCGCGCGTCTCGGGCCCCAATCGCCCGGGCCGCCTCCACAAACTCCCGCCTTCGCACCGACAGCACCTCGCCACGGACCACTCGAGCATAGTCCACCCAGCTGGTGAACGCCAGCACCAGAATAAGGTTTACGAGGCTCGGCCCCAGCACCGCGATGACGATCAGCGCCAACAAGACGAATGGGAACGCCAACTGGATGTCGGCGAGGCGCATGATGAGGCGCTCCGGCCAGCCGCCATAGTAGCCGGCGACGACACCCAGAACACACCCAACGGTCCCGCCCACGAACACGGTCAGCAGGCCGACCGCGAGCGTGATCCGGCCGCCGGCGATCAACCGGCTCAGAATGTCGCGCCCGAGCTGGTCGGTCCCCGCGAGGTGAACGCCACCCCCGCTCGCAGGAGCGCCCGGCGGGGCGAGCCGGTCGGCCAGGTTCTGCGCAATCGGGTCGAAGGGCGTCGCGAACTGGCCGACCGTCCCTGTGAGGACGAAGAACATGAAAACCACCCATCCTAGCATCCCGGCGGGACTGCGTCGGACGGCCTTCCACATCGCTACTCCCCCTCAGCGTACCGAATCCGGGGATCCAGCACGGAATAGGTCAAATCGACGAGGAGGTTCACGCCGATGATCATGATCGCGAACACGCACGTCGCAGCCTGGACGACCGGGAAATCACGATTCTGAATCGCCTGGACGATCAGCCTGCCCTCCCCGGGCCAGGAGAATACCGTTTCGGTGATCACGGCGCCGCCGAGCAGCAAGCCCACCTGCAGCCCGAACACGGTGATAACCGGGATCAAAGCGTTCTTGAGCAGGTGACGGAGCAGAATGCGCCACTCTGCCAAGCCCTTCGCGCGCGCCGTCCGGTGATAGTCCTGGGCCCGCACCGCGAGCAGCGAGGCGCGCAGGAGGCGTGCAATGCTCGCGCTGGAGTAGGTCGCCAGGGTGATGACGGGCAAGATCAGGTGATCGAGGCCTCCGAAACCGCCGCTCGGGAGCCAGTGGAGCCACGCGGCGAAGACGAGGATCAACATGATCGCCAACCAGAACACGGGCGTCGCCTGGCCGAGGAGCGCCGCGCCCATCGCCGCGAGCTCGAAGCGACTGTTGGGGCGCATTGCGGCCACGATACCGGCCGCTCCGCCCAGAAGAGCGGCGACCAGCATGGCCAGGAGCGCCACTTCCATCGTGGCCGGCAAACGCTCGAGGACCACCGGCAGGGCGGGCGAACCGAACCGGGTCGAGATGCCGAAGTCGCCCCGCACGATGTGCTCCAGGAATACCAGGTACTGCAGCGGCAGCGGCCGGTCGAATCCCAGCGCGTGCCGCAATTGTTCGACTTGGTCCGGGGTCGACCCGAGCGGCAATAGGAGCAGGACGGGATCTCCTGTCAGCCGGAGGCTGAAGAACACGATCGTCACCACGCCCCACACCGTGACGGCCGACTCCAGGAGGCGGATGACGAGGTAGCGAGTCACGGCGGAGGCCCTGGGAGGGGGGCGAGTCTCGCAGGCTACGCCTTGGGTATCATCTCCCAGACTCGCACCCAGTCGTCCGGCCGCGCACGCCACTCGATCGTGTTCGCGGTCGCGTACGTCGCTGGCTGCGGGAAGAGGAACAGCACCGGCGCCTCCTCCCGCATCAGCGCGGTCGCCTGCTTGTACAATGCCAGGCGCTTCGCACGATCGATCGTCGCTCGCGCTTGGTCCAACAGGCTGCTGAACGCGTCGTTGCTCCAGTAGGCGTACATATTGCCCTTCTCGAACAGCGTCAGCAGTCCATCGGCGTCGAGCGTCGCCCACGCGAGTGTCAGGTAGATCATCTGGGCCATGTTGTGCTGTTTGACGAACTTGTCCATGTACACCGAGAACGGCATCTCGGTGATCTTGGCTCGTACCCCGACCTGCCCGAGCTGCCCGGTGATCGCCTCACTGATCTCCTCGCCGAGCAGATAGGTGCCCGTCGGCACGTCGAACTCGACGTCCAGGCCGCCTTGAGCGCCCGCGCCGGCGAGGAGCCTCTTCGCCTGAGCGACGTCGTAAGGATACGGCTTCAGGTCGGGGTTGAACCCAAAGTACGCGGAAGTCAGGATCTGGCCGTCATTCGGCGCGGTCAACCCCGGCAGTAGGCTCTTGATCAGTCCGACTTTGTCCACCGCGTAATTCAGGGCCTGTCGTATGGCGCGGTTATCAAACGGCTTTTGGAGGGTGTTGAACTTGACCATCGCGCTGCGGACACTCGGCACCGCGCCCGCCCTCGCCCGCCGGCTCCCATTGATCCGCCCGAAGTCCGAGGGCGCGACATCGAGGATTACGTCGAGGTCGCCGGCGAGGAGCCCGGAGACCCGGCTCGACGCCTCGGGGACCGGCCGAAACGTCACCGTTTGGAACGCCATCCGGTCGCCCCAGTACGCCGGCTTGGCGTCGAGCGCGATGTGGTCATCCTTGACCCATTCCTTGAGCGTGTAGGGACCAGTGCCCATGGCTTCCTGCGCCGGGTTGTGGTCGGCGGCCCACCGCGGCGCCAGCAGGTAGAACTCCGTCAGCTGGTCTACGAACGCCGGGTAGGGCTCCTTGGTCACGACGTCCAGGACCATGTCGCTCACCACACGGGCATCGCTGACGAGTGCGAACCAGGGTGTAATCCTGGCCTTCGTTGCCGGGTTGAGCACGCGGTCGATGTTCCACTTGACGGCCGCCGCGTCGAGTTTCTCACCGTCGGGGAACGTGATGCCACCTCGCAGTGTAAATCGCCAGGTGGTGGAGCTTACCGGCTGCCAGGATGCGGCGACGAGCGGGTGTACCTTGAGGTCCGGTCCTCGGAAGACCAGACTTGAGTACAGATGGCTGATCACGCTCAGATCGGTCCCGACGCTGGCGGTCATGTGAGGATCGAGCGTGTTGATATCGCTGTCCAGCCCGATCGTCACGGCCTTCGATGCCGCGTGGGCGGGGCGAGTGACCGTCGGGCCAAAGAGCCCAGCGGCAGAGACAACCACACCGCTCCCCAACAGCTTCAGGGCTGCGCGGCGCGTTATGCGACGAGCCTTCCGTAGCGTCGGATCCTGACGCATCACGCTCTCATCTCCGTTCCCCCCAGAAGATGTTCCGAATCATCGCCCGAGCGGTGCCTGCACCCCGCAAGGGTGGGCAAGCGTAGTCCAGAACTCCCCGGCAGGCAGCACGGCTATGGAGGCATAAGCGGTGTCTGAGCCCTCTCCATTCTGGGAGTGCCGACAAATCGAGTTCTGTGGGTAGCCTTCATGGTCGCCAAGCAGGGTGATCATGGCGCCAAGATCCCAGGCCTCCCCGCCCGCACGGAGTTTCCGTGTTGCCACCGCATACCGGTGATACGACGAGGGATTCTCGTCCGGTGTGGGAACCTGCGCCCGAATTTCCGGAGTCAGGAAATGGTTGGTCCTGATGAGGACGCCACCTTCCGCGTCCGATCGATACACGCGGTCCGCCGTGACCTCGACCGCGGCACCGCCCCGACTGTCGGCCGCGACGACGTTGAGCGGACACATGCGCGGCTGTGCGTCCAGATGCGCGACGAACTCGTCGAGCGTTCGGCTGTCGCGCAGCAGAAGATGCCCGTTCGTGAGCAGCCAGCTCGCGTCCGCACGGTCGAGGTCGACAATCGTCCGGGGCGACCAGCACCCACTTGTCGAAAAGGCAACGCCGTCACTGCTGACACCGCTGCCCGGCCAGGTGACACTGCCAGCGACGTGGACCTCGGCCAGCTCCCGTCCGCCGGCCTCGCGACGGTGCAGGACGACATGGTCGAGCCAGCCCCGTAAATCGCGCGTCTTCGCCAGGTAGGTTCCCCCATCCCGGGTCGCGGGCGGTCGGAGCAACAACTGGGAGCAGTCGAGCGGCAGGAACGCGGCGGCCACGAAGAGGGGCGCATTGAGCTCCAGTGTCTCCCGATACGAAAGGCCCGCCCCGTCGGCGATCCCCCGAACCTCCTCGAGCGCCTCGGGGGAAACCCGCGAGATGAATCGCTCGTTCCGGGACAGAACGCCCTCGTGGTCCCACCGCCGTCCGCGGCTGGACACCTCATCCATCCACCGCCGGATCTCCTTGATATTGGCGATGATGGCCTGGCGGGCCCGCTGACCATGGATGCGCCCCTGCTCGTATGCGCTCCCCGAGACCTCGATAACATCCGGTTGGCCCAGGAACGTCAAGCGACCTCCGGCAACTTGCACGTCGGTTTCCTCCTCCTGTCACCCCTGCTCACGTTGCGCGCCCAGTCGCGCCAGGAACCAAGTCCAACCCTGCTCCCTGTTCTTCGCCGTGGTATGCGGCGAGCCCTCGATCACGATGATCCAGGAACACCCGCAGCAACGCTTCCCGTGGACTGCTCGTCTTACTAGCGTCGATGGCTGCACCATTTCTCAGGCGGACCTCGCGGCAATCCCGTTGATATCGTGGGTGCTCCACGGCGTCCACTGCGGCAAGAAGGGTTCTCAAGCAAGAAGCGACGGGGGCGCGCTTGACGACCCGATCAAGCATTTGTAGAACATCCAAAAGCGTGCCCTTGATCATGTCTTCGCAGACGCCTACCGTTTCGTGGTTCGCGAAGACTCCGACCGTTGGTCCCTAAGTGATCTGATCGTGCATCACGGAGGACCCTGGATGGCGGTCTCAAGGAACCGAAGAATCGTCGCGTTGTATTGCTCCGGCTCTATCAGGTTGATCAAGTGGCCTCCGCCGCGGATGATCGCCAGTTGCGCGTTTGGCAAATAATAAGCGAACATGCGTGCGACCAACTGGAGATACGGTACCTCCGCATCGCCGATCACGACGAGTGCAGGAAGCATAAGACGCGGAAGATCGTCCATCGTAATCGGACCGATAGGACCGGATCGCGGCACCGAGTCCAGCAGGTGCTCTCCACGATACTCCGCCAGCAAGTCCTCGAGCCGTGCCCGGACGTCGGCCCGCCCTTCGGGAACGCGCATGAGTGGATGCTCGGCCCACTCGCGTCGGAAAGCCTCCAGGCCGCGCTCCTTTGTGCGGGACTGCCACTCCCTGACCGGGATACGGTCCGGCCCACTCCAGCGGAGCGCGAACCCGCTCGGCGGAACGCTCCCATGCAAGATGACAGACATGGCCCGATCCGGAAAGGCCCGGGCGAAACTGAGCGCGACGCCTCCGCCCTGCGACATGCCGAGAATGTGCGCCTTCGCGACGCCCAGACGGTCGAGCAAGGCCGCAAGATCGGCCGTGTCCCACGAGAGGTCCTCGCGGCCGCTGGATCTTCCGAAGCCGCGCCGGTCGTAGCGTATGACCTGGAACCGCCGGCTCAAGGACGGAACTTGCGGGTCCCACATCCGGAGGTTCAAGGTCCACCCGTGGACGAGCACCACCGCAGGGCCCCGTCCCGCCACCTCGTAGCAGATCGTTTCTTCGTTGACAAGCACGCTATTCACGGAGGGCCCCCTGCTCCACTCGCTCGAATGCCATGCTCATCCGCGCGTGACGGCGTACTCGCCGAGAAGACGTTCAAGGTGCTCGGCCCTGGCCGTCAATTCATCGCTCTCAAACCGCCGGTATTCGAACAGCCCGGGCAGTTGCCGGTACAGATCGGGAAGGCCGAGAATCTCCTCGATCTGTTCCCGGATCCACTTGTCGTACGCGATCGGATACGTTCGATGGGCAATGAAGAGTGCTTGAAGGAACTCCTGGAACGCGTGGTAGAGCCGGTGAAACGCCTGGAAATACAGTCCACGCTCGACGTACAGCGGCACGTGGGCGAGATTGTTCCGAGCGAACCCAATTGTGGCGGCGAGCCGGCGCGCACGCCGCGCGTCGTCGTAGTAGGGCAGCCACTGGCCCGCCAGGCGATTGAACGCCTCGCCCCGCTGCCAGAGGGGCACCGTGTAGGCGACGGTATTCCCGATCTCGAGTTCGAACGAGTCCGGCCCGGAGGTCCATCCTCGAGGCGGCTCTGCGAAGCGGCCGTCCGTGACATCCAGGTCGACGTGACTGAACCGTCCGACGGACCGCAGCGTCTCGTAGACCGCCTCGACCCGGTAGGCGCGCTCCCAGGACTGTTCGAGCGTGCGGCGGTCGTCCGGGCTCGCCGCGTCGGAGGTGAGGACCACGATGTCCACACAACTATCCCTGGTGGCTCTGCCGCGCGCACACGAGCCCCTGAGTATCACCGCCGGGACGGGTGCCAGATGGCGAAACATCCCCACGACGGCCTCTGCGGCTTTCTCATGGGCCGCCGTCGGGTAGGCGAGGCGTCGCGGCCCTCCCGTTGTCACTCGCGCCACCTTCCGCAATCCCGTCCAGGATCGCGGCGCACGGACCCTTGCGAGCCCGCGTCCCGGGACGCGCGGCCCCCCCTGGCAGTCGTTACGCCGCACGCACGCTCCCGTGAGATACGCCAAGCCCCCCGATCGATCCTTGAGCGCGCCACGCGGCCCTCTGCAGCCCGAGAGCGTGTCTGCTCCCCGCCGGGCCTGTGACATCCTGATCGGGGACAAGAATACGCAGTTGTGCCCAAAGTTTCACCGGGCCATTGAGTTGATCGGCAAGCGCTGGACCGGTGTGATCCTCTGGGCACTTCTCGACGGTCTGCAACGGTTCTCGGGGCTCCTGGATGCGGTGCCGGGCTGGCACGACCGCGTGCTCTCCGAGCGCTTGAAGGAAATGGAAGCGGGGGCACGGCGCCGCGACGGGTCAGATCCCGACCGTGCCGATAGCCTCCATGAACCGGTCCTTGAGGTAGATCGGCCGCCGGGGCACGCGCGCGAACGCAGTCGCCTGCTCGATCTTAGCCAGGATGAACCATGGCCCCGGCTCCTGCAACGCGCGCTCCACGGCACCGGCAAACTCGTCGAGGGTGACGACCGTGACGGTGCGCGTGAGACCGGCGCCGCGGGCGATCGCTTCGAGATCCGCACCCCGTTTGGTGTGCGTCGCCTGGCCGCCGGTTGTTTCGTACGTCCCGTTGTCGAACACAACCAGCACCAGCTTCGACGGGTGGTGCGCGGCGATGGTCGTCAAGCATCCAAGACTCATCAGCATGGACCCGTCGCCGTCGAGCACCACCACCGGGCGCGCGGGCTGCGCCAGCGCCAGCCCGAAGCCAACGGACGACGTCGAGCCCATCGCCCCCCACATGTAGAAGTTCTCCGGGCGGTCCGCCGCCTCGTAGAGGTCGTACGTGTTGCGCCCGAGATTGGAGATCACCGCCGCGGCTCCGAGCAACGGGACGATCCGGCGGATCGCGTCGAGCCGCTTCATCTCAGGGTCTTCCCCCCAGTCAAGCGCATAGTCAGCACGACCGCGACGGGCGCCATCGTCGCGAACGCCAGATCGGCGGCACCGGAGAGGACCGGCGCGATGTCAGCCTCGGATGTCAGCGCGAACGTCTGAATCCCCAGTGCGTCGAGCACCCGCGGCAGGGCGTGCCCGAGCGGCACCTGCGCCGGGTTGAACTCGCCCAGCCCTCCGCGCTCGCTGACGATCAGGAGCATCGGAATCTGATATGGCACGACGAACGACCCAAGGACGTTCATGGAATTGCCGATGCCGCTCGTCTGTAGGACGACTGCACCCCTCTTGCCGCCAAGGTAAGCGCCCGCGACAGTGGCGACCGCTTCCTCCTCCCGCGTGCAACACACAACGGTGCACGCGGGCTGGGCCTGCAACCGGTTCAACAGGTGCCCGGTCACTTCGTCCGGGACGTACGCGACTACGTGAACACGATGCTTGAGAAGCACCTCTGCGACGGCCACGCTCCACCGCTGAGAAGGAGCCTCGCCCGCCGGCCGACTCGGAGCGGCGTGCGGCTGCGCCATGCGGTCACCTACCTCTGCAGACATTGCCCCCGCGACATTCCATGAGCGCCTCTCTCCCCCGCCGCCCGGACTCCGCATCGAAGTTCGCCGGAGGGCTTCAAGTGGCCTGCCGTCAGAGATCTCACCTTCGCGCCGATCGACCTGCCCGTAGAAATCTTGCGGGATCACTAATCACGCGTTCCTCGTGTCTTGACGCCGGATTAGGCCGGGACGTTCACGGGGCTTCCCGGAGGTTCGCGGTCTGTCGCGGTCTTGATCGGGGGTGGATCGGTGCCCCCGGGACGTCAGGGCGGGTCTCTACCGATGCCGGTGATTCCTGCGAAATACCGGCGCGCTACTGCACCAAGAGAAGCTGCGCGTGTCATCAAACAATCACACGCGAGTCCGCGGCGCATAATGCTCGAGCGCCGTGCGGATCCGATCGAGCGCCTCCACGATCTTCTCGACCGAGTTCGCGTAGCTCAGACGCAGGTACCCTTGCCCGTACTGGCCAAACGCAGTGCCCGAGAGGACCGCCACACCCGCCTCGTCGAGCAGGTAGTTGGCGAGGCGATCGGCGTCTGGATCGACCGCCTGCACATTCGGGAAGGCATAAAAGGCCCCTGACGGCCTATGACAGGCCACCCCGGGGAGACGGCGGAGTCCGTCAACGATCGTATCCCGACGCCGCCGGAACTCGGCGACCATGCGGTCCACGCACGACTGGTCACCACGCAGCGCCGCGATCGCAGCCATTTGGCTGAACGCCGCCGTGCACGAATTCGAGTTGACCATGAGCCTCGCGAGGCGCGCCGCCAACTGGGGCGTCGCGACGCCGTATCCGAGACGCCAGCCAGTCATCGCGTAGGTCTTGCTGAACCCGTCGAGGAGCACGGTCTGAGCCGCCATCCCGGGCACAGAGAGCAGACTGGCGAATGTTCCCCCGTACAAGATGCGGCTGTAGATCTCGTCCGCCAGCACGGTGATCGGCCGCCCACGCACGATTTCCGCGATCGCCTCAAGATCACCGCCCGACAATACCCCGGCGGTCGGGTTGTGCGGCGAGTTGAGGATAATGAGCCGTGTACGCGGGGTCACCAGCCCTACGAGCTCATCAGGATCAGCACGGAATTCTCGGTCTTCCCGAAGCACCCACGGCACGGGACGCGCATCGAGGAACCGGGCGACAGACTCGTAGATGGGGAAGCCCGGATCCGGGTAGATGACCTCGTCTCCGGGGTTCAGCAGGGCCAACATCGTGAAGAACATGACCGGCTTGGCCCCCGGCGTGATCACGACTTGGTCGGGATGCACCGGAATCCCGCGCGACTGGGCGACATATTCGGCGATCGCCTCTCGCGCTTCGGGGATCCCGGCCGCGGGCGTGTAGTGTGTGTAGCCGTCGCGCAGCGCCCGAATGGCGGCTTCCTTGATATGCTCCGGTGTGTCGAAGTCCGGTTCGCCGATCTCGAGATGAATAATCGAACGGCCGGCGGCTTCGAGCCCCCGAGCACGCGCCAGCACGTCGAAGGCACTTTCTGTCCCGAGCCGAGCCATACGGTCCGCGAACTGCTCAGAGAACCCTGTCCATTCTTTCGACATACCAACCCCCCCTGTGTTCACACAACATCGAATCGTGATTCTCGAGAACTACTTGACGCGGCAGGTGGCGGAAAACGCCTCCTGCCGGCCATCGATCTTCTGGGCTGCCAAGCCGTGCTGGGCAGCCATTGAAAATGCGCGTTGATCTTTTCGCGCCGCCCGCGATTCGCCAGGTGGACGCGGCCCGACTTCAGATGCGATCTCCGGGTCAGGCCCCGCACTGCGAGCGCTCCTGTGAGCGTTTCCGCGAGATACCACCAGTCGAACACGACCGTCTGAAAGAGGACGCCAACCCGGCGACACTTCCTGATGAGCCACAGGGTCGGGTGATGCTCCGAGATCCCGCGCGACGTCCTGAAGCGGAATCCTACCCGGGAACGCCCCCGCGGGGTCACCCAATGCGCGGTGGCCGCGATATGACCTGTGCCCCACTACTCGGGTTCAGGGTCCGTACCCACCGCCACTTTCCCCATCGCCCGCGTGTCACCGTCATGCTCGAGGATCGTGTCGTCAATGACGGGCGGGCCCCGGCTGGGCTGTGCACTTCGTTGAACCGACGAGGCTCCCCATCGCTTCCAAATGCCGCAACGACCGGCGAACGACGAGTGACGCTGCGGACATCAGTCAATGACTACGAGTGGCCTGCGTGCCAGCTTCTCCGCGTCCTCTAGGCGGACCACATGTGGCCGCTTCAGTACCTCCACCTCGCGATGCTCACCGCCAAGCTCCGTCGAGAGGTACCGCAGGCCGTTGTCGTTGAGCATCGTCACGATCGTCCGGAGCGTAGGGTACCTGCGGGCGAGCTTGACGCACGCCACCACGTTACATCCCGATGAGATACCGCAGAAGATTCCCTCCTCGCGGGCCAGGCGCTTCGCCATCTCAATTGCCTCGCCCGAAGAGACGGTCACCACCCCGTCGACCTGGCGAAGGTCCAACATCTCAGGGATGAAGCCGTCCCCGATGCCTTCGATCTTGTGCGATCCCCACGACCTCCCGGCGAGAATCGCACACTCAGCAGGTTCGACGGCGAAGCTGAGTACTTCAGGGTTCTGCTCCTTGATGTAGGTGCTCACGCCCGTTAGCGTCCCGCCCGTTCCCTGGGCGGCGACGAACGCGTCGATCGTTCCTTCGGTCTGCTCCCAAATCTCCGGGCCGGTCGACCGATAGTGGGCCTGAAAGTTGTCCATGTTCGTGAACTGGCTGACCGCCCACATCTGGTCCCCGTAGGCCTCCCGTAGTTCCTGCACCTTGTCTAGCACCAGGTCGACGTCACTCCCACAGCCTGGGGTCAGGACCAGCTCGGCCCCGTACGCCTGAATCGTCTTCTGACGCTCGCGGCTCATACCCTCGGGCATGACGATAATGACTTTGTAGCCCTTGGCCGCGCCGACCATCGCGGTGGCGATCCCGGTATTGCCGCTCGTTCCCTCCACGATGACCATACCGGGACGGAGCTCACCCCGTCGTTCCGCCTCCTCCACCATAAACGGTAGGATCCTATCCTTCACGCTGCCGGTGGGGTTGAAGTACTCAAGTTTGCCGAACACGGTGGCCGAAAGGTGCTCCACAACCCGGTGCAGCCGCACGAGCGGAGTCATGCCGACTGTTTCCAAGATGCTGTCGACGGGACGTCTTCGACTTTCCCAATCCATGGGGCTCATCCACCTTTCGGGGCGTGAAACCAGCTCTCGGGTTTTCCAGCGCCCCAGTTTTCGTAGCGTGCCTCCCGCCGGTCAGCCACCGGCTCCGGGTAGATCGGAAACGAGGCGCACAACTTGCGCACCTCGCCCCACGCACGAGCGACCGCCTTCGGGTGTCGTCCGGCGCACCGAGGACCGATCCACGCGCCGATTGCGCACATCTCATGGGACCCCGTACCGCGTGTCGTCATCGTTGCCCCGCCGATCCGAATCCTGCCGGTCGTCATCGGCTCTAGTGGGTCGGACGGGTTCATGTTCTTGTTGACGACGATGTGGGCCACGCCCAGCACCTGTTCCGCCTCCGAACGTCGACGAACATGAGGTGAACTGGTGCCCGTGTAATCGAGGCAGACGTGGTTGAAGGCATCGAGCCTGCGGCATTCGGGGGCTCGGAGGTCGTCGAGAACCCAAGTCCGGGGAGAAGCGGGGGATCTCGTCGAGAACTTCTTGAATGCGTCCTTCGTAGCCGGGCAGTCCTGGCGATCGTCCTGCCCCTTGCCATCTCGCGTCTCCCACACGCAACCTAAGGAATGGTGGCTGGAAGCGAGCCTTGTGTCACACCTTCCAGCACCATGGACTGTGCGTTCTCGATCTGTGCCGTGACGACGCGCATCGCGCGCTCCGGGTCGTGCGAGCGAATGGCATCGACCAGTTCCTTGTGCTCCACCACAAGCATTTCCGCGCGATCGCGCACGTCGAGGCCCAGGTGGAAGAGCCGCTCAAGCTCCTCGAGCAGGGCTTCGACGAGGACCGCGAGCCGATCGTTCCGAGTCAGGCGAGCGACTGCGCTGTGAAACGCTCTGTTCTGGCCGAGGAACCGGGTGTAGCTTTCCTGGTCACCCGGCAGGTACGGGTCTCCGACCAGCGCCTCCAGGCGTGCGATGTCCTCGGCCGTGGCCACACGGGCGGCGCGGACCGCTGCCTCGCGTTCGAGAACCAACCGGAGGTCGAACAACTCGCGGATTTGCCGGACGGTGATCGTCGACACAACATACCCGCGACGCGGAACGGCCATCACCAGCCCCTCGCGTTCCAGGAGCTTCAGCGCTTCGCGCGCCGGGGCCCGACTCACCCCATACTCACGAGCTACCCCATGCTCGACGAGGGTGTGACCGGGGTGCCACCTTCCCTGCAATACCCCCTTCCGCAAATCCTGGTGCATGGACTGCGCGATCGACCCTCTGGTCGGCGAAGGCCTTTTGGCAGTAGAGACTCGCTTCGGCATATGAGTTTCCCTATTGACCACGCGGTACTCTGTCTAGCTCCTTGATATGATCAAGGACATACTTTACAACTATTTTACGAATACCTGGTCGGGTCGTCAAGGAGTCGAAGCGCCCCAGAATTACCGTTGGGATTTCCCTGCTCCTATTTCCCAGGATGCCGCCTCGGGGCTTCTAGGGGCCTCTCAGGCGATTCTGGCACCACCCTGGACCGCCCCCCCGGATACGAGCGACCACTGGGTCAACCAGGCCAAACACACGCCAGATACAAATGTCCGGTGGTGAAGGTCCGATCAAAACTGCTACGCGCCTCGACGCCCTCGGTTTCGCGGACTTTCCGTCCCTGAACGCCGGATCGGGCGGGGACGTTCGCGGGGCTTCGAAGGGGAAGATCGGACAGTGGGATTACCAGTAGTTTTGCCAGTTTGCGCGGCAAGCAGGGAAGATTGGAGGGAGCTCGAAAGACGGGCGGTTCCCCCAAGACTACGGAGGTGCAACTGTGCGGATAATGTTACGCGTCACGATTCCGGTTGAGCACGGGAACAAAGCGATCAAGGACGGAAGTCTCGCCAAGACGATTCAGTCGTTCATGGATGAGCATAGACCCGAAGCAGCCTACTTCTTCCCGCAGAACGGCAGGCGCGCGGCGCTCTTTTTCCTTGACCTGAAGGACACCACTGACATCCCGAGAATCGGGGAACCGCTGTTCATCCATTTGAATGCGGACCTCGAAGTGACCCCCGTAATGAGCGCTGACGATCTGAAAGCCGGGCTCGCCAAGGTGAAACTGTAAACCAAAACTGATTCACTCTCGGAGGGGCGGGCAATCCCAGACCGCCCCTCTTTCTTTGTCCGCCACAGAACACGCACGGATGCGGGACCACCTCGGGCCTTTGGATATACCGAGTCGCAACGAGG
>DASPUZ010000004.1:0-13379 GCA_035622635.1 bacterium
CCCGTTCCTGCTGCCCGGCGATTACGAAGATCGCATCTTCGGCATGGATCGTTTCTCGCTCTCCGGCAAACCGGACGAAATCTACCAGGATGCCGGATTCGATCCCGCCGGCCTGTACCGTCGCATCACGCGGGTGCTGGACGCGCGCGAGGCGCTGTAAGAGCGGACGCCGGGTCACACGCGGACCAGGGGTCCGCCCCCACACATCTGTCACGGCAACAGGCGTGGGACTGGGACCCACCGACGCGAACCGCTCTTTCGACGGCCGCATCACACTGATCCCGCAGTGCTTGCGGAGCACGACGAATCTGTCCCCCATGGCTCCCCCATGGCTATGCCCTCGTCTCGAGAGAGACGTGTTCTCCTTCTCCACCGTGCCCCGTCGCGCGCGATGCGGTGGTAGCAGCCGGGGCCCCACCTTGCCCGGCGTTCCATTCGGCAGCCTCCCGAGCGGGGTGCAGACGCCACGGGCGTGCCTCAGTTTTCCCCGATCCTTCACCGGACGTTAACGTTGGTTTGCTACCATGCAGGCGGTGACGGCGGCTAGAGGGCGCGCTCATGTGGACCACGTTGAGCGGACACGCGAACTTGTTCCTCCTGGGTGCGGGCTTGTCGGCGCTCGGCGTGGAGTTCGTGCTGATCGTGCGCGAACTACGGCGTAGGCCTCCCCCAGACGCGGTGAGCACGGAACCGTATCTCTGGTTTCTGTTTACCGCCGACGCCGACCCACACGTCTGGGCCACGTTTGTAACGTCCGAATGCGCGTTCGGGGCTGGGGAACCCGGAGGCTTGCGATCCCACGACCATCCTGCACAAGACATGCACGCGGCGAGTTAACCCCGAGACTCTGGCCGGCCGGAGCGGTCGCCAACACAACTCCTGGGACTCTGCACACCGAATTCGGAGCGGTGCTCGTGACCGGGTGCAACGTCGCCCCGCTCCATCTCTTCAGTCCAACGCAGATCATGCCCGAGCGTGACCCAGCACGAGGGGGAAAACAGTATGAAAATCGGCATTGTGACGGACATCCACTACGGTCCGGACGTCGAGACTCGGCTCGGCAGCCAGGCACCGGCACAGTTGCGCACGTTTGGCGAGGCCATGCGCGCACTCGCGCCCGCGTGCCTCCTCGACCTGGGCGACCGGATCAACGATGTCACGGCCGACAAAGACCGTGAGCACACGACATGGGTGCGCCGCACACTGACGGAGATCGGCGTACCCGTATACCACGTATTCGGCAACCACGACGTCGCCAACCTCTCGAAGCGCGAGCTCGGCGCAACCCTCGGCAAGTGGGCCGCCTACGAATACGTTGACCTCGACGGCATACGGCTCGTGCTCCTCGACAGCCAGGATCCGACGGTGGAGCGCATCGGGGGTGCCCTCGGGACCGAGCAACTTGCGTGGCTGTCCTCGACGATCCGGGGGAGCCGACAGCCGTGTCTCATCTTCTGCCACCATCCGCTCGATGAGCAAGCCGTGGACGGTCACTGGTACTTCGAGGCGCACCCCGGCCACGCTCACGCTGGCAACCGAGAGAACGCGCGGAGGATCTTCGAGAAGGGAGGGCGGGTGCTTGCAGTGTTCTCCGGGCACATGCACTGGACGCGCGCGACCATGATCAATGGCATTCCGTACGTTACGATCGGCTCGATCGTGGACGGCGGGTTTACGAAGGGCCGTCCCTGCGGGGCGTTCGCCGAGGTGACCGTCGACGGCGGTACGGTCGGCGTGCGGGTGGCGGGCCTGCTCCCGGACCGGTTCGAATTCGGACGTCTCTGAGGCTTTGCCCAAGGACGATCCGGCAGGCTACGGCGCACGCACAGTTCCGTGGGACCCCCTGGAAGTCCGCGCATTCCGATAGAACATTCGGAAATCCAGTATCGGCCCGATATGCATCGTCCCCGCGATGGCCTATCCTCAATGTGGAGGCTCGGTGAGGTGTGATGCTGGGATTTCCGAAGGAGCCTCTCCATCCAGGACCGAGCCGCCCTCGGTGTGCGTGGTGCGGCTCAGAAGTCGATCTGCACCGCGTCGGCCCCCGTCGCTACGTCTGTGAATCGTGTTTTCGGCGTTTCGCAAACGTTCCCGAGGTCCCCTTTGACGTTGTCGTCGACGAATGGACGGAGCACCTCGGCGCATTGCAGGGCTCGGGCGAGATCGTCGTCGTGCGACTGCCGCAGGGATTCTACGGAGTGTGTTTGCTCGCCAGCGAGAGCCCGTTTGACCTGGCGTACCGCTCCATTCGCCGCCGTCGACCCGCCGTCCCGACGCCCCGTCGACTCACGACCACGCCGGCGTGACCTCCTCCGGTGTTGCGCTCGAGACGAGTTGCGGGCGCTTGTGACACGTGCAGGAGACGTCCCGAGCGTATCGCCGGGGCGTCCCCACCGCGGTGACGTGGGCGTGCGCTAGCGCCGCTCCAGCGCCTCAGGGTTGACGAGGCTCGGCGGGCGCTTGCCGGTGACGCCGGCGACGCAGTTCTCCGCAGCCAGCTCGGCCATCTTGATCCGCGTCGCGATGCTCGCGCTCCCGAGATGCGGCGGGAGGACAACGTTTTCGAGCTTGAGGAGGGGCTCATCCACCGGTGGCGGCTCGACCTCGAGCACGTCCAGGCCGGCGGCCCAGATCCTCTTGTCCACCAGCGCACGATACAACGCATGCTGGTCGATGATCGGCCCGCAGGAGATATTGACGATGACGGCGCTCGGCTTCATCAATTCAAACTCCCGCTCTCCGATCAAATGCCGGGTCTGCGGGGTCAGCGCGGCCGTGAGCATCACAAAGTCGCTCCGCCGGAGCACGTCGTCCAGCGGCAGGTACATCACCCCTAGTTGCCGTTCGAGCCCTTCGTTCCGCCTCAGATCGTAGTACAAAAGCGGCATGTCGAACCCCTTGCTCCGCCGCGCGACCGCCGAGCCGACGCGTCCCAGCCCGATGATACCGAGCGTGGCACCGTGCACGTCCTGCCCGGTCAACCCCGCGAGATTCCGCTTCTCCCACCGGCCCGCGCGCGTGAACTTGTCGCCTTCGACGACCCGGCTGGCTGTCGCCATAAGAATCGCCCACGCCATGTCCGCGGTCGTCTCGGTGAGCACCTCAGGTGTGTTCGTGACCAGGATCCCTCGCTTCGTCGCGGCATCGACGTCGATGTTGTCATACCCGACCGCCACCTGCGCGATCACCCGGCACCGGCACGCACGGTCGATCGTCTGGGCGTCCATCTTCTCCGTGAACAAGCAGATGATCCCGTCCACGGCCGCGATCTCGTCCAGCAGCGTGTCCCGCGGGACCGGCTGATCCTCCCGCTCCCACATCCGATATTCCACCACGCCCTCTAGCCGCTTCATTGCGGCCGTCGGCAAGGGGCGCGTGATGTAGATGCGTGGCATCGCCATGGGCCAGGCCTCCTCCGGATCCATCCTCACGGATGCATCTTCATATTAGAACCGGCCGGAAAGACCATGCCATCAGGTCACCGACCGATTCTGCGGATCGCATCCGAGCGCCGTGAGAAGCAGGCTCCTGTCACAGACGCCTCTGTGGACTCCGCCGACGCCCGGACCCACGAGAACCCGCGCCGGCGTCAATCGACGCGCTTCTGGAACCGGTTGATCGCGAGCGCAAAGACGGCGACTCCGATGGCGACCATCGGGACGATCTGCCGCCATAAGTATTCGAGCCCGACGCCCTTGATGAGGATGCCGCGGATGATGATGACGAAGTACGTCAAGGGGAACGCGCTGCCCACAGCTTGGAGGGCCGGGGGCAGCGACTCTCTCGGGAAGATGAATCCGGACAGCAGAATGCCGGGCATGAGAATGAGTTGCGTCATCTGTGCCGCCTGCTGGAACGTCTTCGAGACCGTCGAGACTAGCGTGCCGATCCCCAGCGTGCTGAAGAAGAACGCCAGCGACATCGCGTACAGCAGGAGCAGATTCCCCTTGATCGGCATGTGGAACCAAAAGCTGGCCAGCAGCAGCGTCAGTGTGATCTGGACGTATGCGAGGGCGACGAGCGGGATGACCTTGCCGAGCATCAGCTCCAAGGGGGTGACCGGCGTCACGACGAGCTGCTCCATCGTTCCCAACTCGCGTTCGCGAACGATCACGATGATCGCCTGGAAGGTTGTCACGAACATCAGCACGACGGCGATGACGCCCGGCACGATGAAATTCACGTTTTCGAGCGTAGGATTGTACCACGCCCGCGCTCGGACGTCGATCGGAAGCGTCCCGGGCGTGACGCCGGTGAGCCGCTGGGTCTGCTGGACAACGAGGCGGGTGGAAAGCTCCTCCCCGATCTCGGACGCGAGGGCGAGCACCGTGCGCGCCGACGTCGGCTCGGACGCGTCGACGACCACCTCGACCTCGGCCGTACGCCCGCTGCGGAGACGGGCCGCGTAATCCGGCGGGATCCAGATGCCGATCTTTGCCCGGCCCCCGTCGATCAAGCCGCGGACCTGATCGAATCCCACGGCGTAGTAATTGAGGTCGACATAGGTGGTGTTGGCGAAGGCGTCGAGCAGCGTCCGGCTCTCCGGCGTCCGCGACTCGTCGAACACCGCCGTGGAGATGTGCGTGACGTCATTGGTAAGGTACCCGTAGAGCATCAACTGCATGATCGGCAGCGTGATGATCGTGACGAGCGTCCGCCGGTCCCGGAGGATTTGGGTCATCTCCTTGCGGATGATGGCGACCAGCCGGCGGCCGTTCATGAGGCTCCTCCGGTGACGTCCGCCTCCCGGGAATTACCGAGCGTCTCGACCAAGGAGACGAACGCATCCTCAAGCGACGGCGTCACCGGCACGACGCGCTCGACCGCCACCCCCCGGTCCGTCAGCGCCCGCTGGAGGATCGGAGCGGCCGCGCGGGCATCATCCACGGTCACGTGAATGGCCCGTCCAAAGAGGGCGGCCTCACGCACGTCGGGGCGCGAGGCGAGCACGTCGAGCGCTTGAGCGTATTGCGGTGTGACGACTTCGAGGAGGTCCCCCGACATTGCGCGGCGCTTGATTTCGTCCGGCGTGCCCATCGCGATGATTCGTCCCGCGAGGATGAAAGCGAGTGTATCGCAGTGCTCCGCCTCGTCCATGTAGTGGGTCGTGACCATGATCGTCATACCGCTCTCGGCAAACTGACCGATGAGATCCCAGAACTCCCGGCGGCTCACGGGATCGACTCCGCTCGTCGGCTCGTCGAGGAACACCATCCGGGGGCGGTGGAGCGCCGCACACCCGAACGCAAGTCGCTGCTTCCATCCGCCCGACAATGCGCCGGCGGGCATGCGCTCCCGGCCGTGCAGGCCGGCACGGGCGATCCACTCGGCGGCGCGCACACGCCCTTCTGCGTCCGGCAGACCGTACACCCCCGCGTAGAACGCCAGGTTTTCCTCCACTGTCAGGTCGTCGTATAGGCTGAAGCGCTGGGACATGTATCCGATCCGCTCTTTGATCCGTTCCGGATCGCGCGCGACGTCGTAACCCAGGACCTCGGCGCGTCCGGCCGTCGGGCTGAGAATGCCGCACAACATGCGGATCGTCGTCGACTTCCCCGATCCGTTGGGGCCGAGAAAGCCCCACACGGTGCCGGCGGGGATCTCGAAGTTCAGGCGATCCACGGCGAGGAACGTCCCGAAGCTGCGGGTCAGCCCGTGCGCCCGGACGGCGATCCCGTCGTCAGCCACGAGTCGCCACCGATGTTGCGCGCATCGCCGCGCGCTGCTCGACAATCACGGAGACGAACACATCTTCGAGGGAAGGCGGGATGTGCTCTATGCGCCGCACATCGACGGTTGCCTCGCTGAGGCGCCGCGTAAGGATGGGGATCACCCCGGCAGCATTCTCGACCACAATGTGGAACCGCTCCCCGATAACCGTCTCGGACAGGACCTCAGGCGAGTGCCGCAGCACTTGCCGGGCGGCGTTCCTTGGCTCCGCGATGAGCTCCACGACTTCCCCGCGCATCCGCCGCTTCATCTCGCCCGGATCCTCGATGGAGACGAGCCGGCCGGCGTAGAGCAGGCCGACCGTGGTGCACCGATCGGCTTCATCCATGTACGTCGTGCTGACGAGGATCGTCACGCCACTCCGGTTCAAATCGTAGAGAATGCGCCAGAACTCGCGCCGGGATACCGGGTCGACCCCGGCCGTCGGCTCGTCGAGGAGCAAGACGTCCGGCTCGTGGACCAGCGTACAGGCCAGGGCCAGCTTTTGTTTCATGCCGCCGGACAACTGCTGCGCGAGGCGCCCCCGAAACCCGGCGAGGCCGCTGAACTCCAGCAGCCGGCGGCTGCGCATTTCACGCGCCGCCCTTGGCACGGTGAAGAGATCGGCGTGGAAATCAAGGTTCTCCTGGACCGTCAGGTCACCGTACAGGCCGAAGCGCTGCGGCATGTATCCCAGGCGCGCTCGCACACGGTCAGGTTCCCGCGCCAGATCGATGCCTCCGATCACGATCGTGCCGCTTGTCGGCGGGATCGCCCCGCACAGCAGCCTGAGTGTCGTGGTCTTGCCGGCGCCGTCCGGGCCCAGCAGCGCGACGATCTCCCCGCGCGCAGTCTGGAACGACAGGTCCTGTACCGCGACACGATCGCCGAACCGCCGCGTGAGGCCCCGTACCATGATCGCAGGGCCGTCAACAGCCGTCATCGGGCCGGACCCGAGGGCTCGGTGCCGACAATGATCTCCGCATCGGCCGGCATGCCGGGCTTGAGGCTTTCGTCGGCATTGCTGAGACGAATCTTCACGCTGAACGCGAGCTTGACGCGGTCCTCCCGAGTCTGGACATTGCCCGGAGTGAACTCGCCGTGGCTGCTGATCTCCTCGACACGTCCCTCGAACACACGGCCCGGGAAGCTGTCGATGGTGACATGGACAATCTGCCCCACTCGGACGCGCCCGATCAGGTTCTCCGGCAGGTAGGCCCGCAACCAGATATCGCGGAGATCGATCAGCGTGTACAACGGCGTGCCGGCAGCGACGACCTCGCCTTCCTCGACGTCCTTGACCTGGACAACCGCGTCCCGAGGCGCGGCGATGACGTTGTGTCCGGCGATGGTCCGGACATAATCCAGGCTTGCCCGGGCCTGGGCGAGCGCCGCCTGGGCTGCGGCCAGCGCGCGGCGGCGCTGGGCGGTGACCGTGTATCCGCTCTCGGCATTTCGAAGTCCGGCTTCGGCCTGCGCCAGGTTGGCCCGGGCGGCTTCGACCGCCTTGCGCTGAATCTCGACCTGCATGAGGTTGGCGCGGGCGGACGCAACCGCCGCGCGCGCCTGCACCACCGCGTCCTGGGTGCTCTGGTCCTGCGCCACCGCGGCGTCGTACGCCGCCTGTACGGCGTCGACCTGGGTCGCAGCCACCGCCCCCTGAGCGAACAACGCCCGCTGTCGGACCAAGTTGTTCCGGGCGGTCACCAGCGCAGAGGCGGCCGAGGCGATCTGCGCCTGCGCGGCGCGCTGCTGCGCTTCGGCGCTCGCGACCGCCTCGACGGACGACCGTTCCTGGATCGCCAGCGCCGTTTCCGATTGGGGGATGCCGACGCTGGCGGCGGCCACCTGTGCAGCGGCCTCACTGACCTGCGCCGTGGTCACCTGTTGCTGTGAGAGGACCGCTTCCTGCGCCTGCGCCACCTGCGCTTCAGCTTGGGCGGCCGCGGCCCGCGCCTGCGCGACCTGTGCGCTCGCCTCCTGCGGCTCCAACTCCGCCAGGATCTCACCGAGCCGGACATGGTCTCCTTCGTCCACCGTCAATCGAACGATACGCCCCGCCACCTTGGGGCTGATGTCGACTTCCGTCGCCTGGATCGAGCCCGACGCGAATAACCGGCCGGCCGCAGCCCGGTCTTCGTAGACCCTCCATCCGCCCCAGACCGCGAGGCCCAGTGCGGCAAGGGCGAGCACAGCCATGCCGGCGGCACGGTACCGAGGGGTGTGCGAAAGCGGGACGTTCGTAGCCACAGAAGTTACCTCGCGTCGCGCCTGGCGGCGCCGATCAAAACCTCGACGCGCGCGGGCATGCCGGGCTGGAGCCGGTGCGCCGGATCGGCGACCTGGACTTTCACCCCGAACACAAGTTTGATGCGGTCTTCCTTCGTCTGGACGTTGACGGTCGTGAACTCCGGCTGGTCGCTGATCTGCGTCACGCGTCCCGTGAAAACTTCGCCCGGAAGCGTGTCGATCGTGATCCGCGCCCGCTGTCCGATCTTGACGAGGCCGATCACGTCCTCGCGCACATAGATGCGCACCCACAGGTCCGTGGGATCGATCACGGTATAAAGGGCCGCACCGGCCGGCAGCACCTCGCCCTCTTCGACGTTCCTCGTCTGGATCAGCCCGTTGCAGGGTGCGAGGATATCGTTGTCCGCGGCAACGAGTCCCGCATACGTGAGGTTAGCGCGCGCCTGCGAAAACGAGGCCTGGGCCGCCGCGAGCAGCTGCCGCTGCTGGGCGACGACCGTGTACCCGCTCTCGGCCTCCTCGAGCGTGGCCCGGGCATGGGCCACGGCCGCCTGTGCGGCTTCCACGGCACGCTGCTGGATCCGAACCTGCATGAGGTTGGCCCGGGCGGTGGCGACATCCGCACGTGCCTGCGCCACAGCCTCCTCGGAGGCGCGAGCCTGCGCGACCAGGGTGTCATACTTGGTCTGCGCGGCATCGACTTGGTCGGCCGCAACGGCGCCGGCCGAGAACAAGGCCTTCTGCCGGGCGAGATCGCGCTCGGCGGTGGTCCGCGCAGAGCGGACCGATTCCACTTGCGCCTCCGCGGCGCGAAGCCGGGCGGTCGCCGCGGTGACGGCTTCGCGCGAGGTCCGCTCCGCGATCGCCAAGGCCGCCTCCGACTGGGGGACGGCCGTGCCGGCCGCACGGAGTTGCGCGGCGGCTTGGCCGATCTGAGCGTCGGCTGCCTGTTGCTGCGCGACCACGGCAAGTTGGGCCTCTAAGACCTGTGCCGCGGCCTGCGCGAGGACCGCGCGCGCCGCGGCGACCTGTGCGTCGGCTTCCTGCGGCTCCAGTTCGGCGAGGACCGAGCCAGCCCGGACCTGCTGGCCCTCATGCGCCACGAGGTGCAGCACTCGGCCCGGCACCCGAGCGGTCACGTCGACCGTGGTCGCTTCGATCGAAGCGGCGCCGATGACACGTACCGGCATGCCATATCGTACAAACAGCCATGCCGCCAAGGCAGCGGCCCCAAGGAACATGGCTGCGATCCCGGCGACCAGGATGGACTTTCGCGCCCTCCGAGGCGCGGGAGCACTGTCCGTCGCGGGGTCTTGCAGGGCCTGGGTGGGCACTGGCGGCACGCGTACGTCTCCCGGCACCGACAAACTTCCGGCGTCCTCTGCTTGGATTCTCAAGCCGCCTCCAGCCTATCAGGACAGGATCGGGCAAGGGATCGGGCATCGACCTGATTCACCGATGTCGAGTTGGTCACTCTCTGCCCCGTAAACGCTCCGGGGCGTCGCAGTTCTCGCCCGCGCGTGTAGTGGTTCACGCCGTAGGCACAGGCCCAGAGATAGAATCCGCGGGGTCAATCCCGCCGATCGTCTCCGATCGGAATGATGATCCCGTCCGCGGTCTCCAGCGTCTCGGTTCCAAGCGCATTGCAGAGCGCCCGCATTCGATCCACGATCCGAGCTCGATCCGGTGCCTGAGCAAGCCTGGCCTGACATGCTTGGATCACCGTCGGGATCAATGCGAGACGGCGGAGCGTGCGACCCTCGAGTTCGAGGCTCCAGATGAACGACTCGTCGTTCCGCTCGATGTCGTCGACCGCATAGTCATCGACGTAGTCCCCGCAACTGAACAGGATCGGTCTTCCCCGGTAAAGCGCCACGCCGCGATAGACGTGAGGGCTGTGGCCGAACACGACGTCGGCGCCACGGTCGACAAACCGATGGGCGGCCTCGACATGATCCTGCGGTGGCGGATATCCCCAGTTCGGCCCCCAGTGGGCGGAGACGATGACCAGATCGTGGCGCTCCCGCGCCTCCTCGATCACCGACAAGAGACGGCCGAAGCGCGGATCGGCCCAATCCAAGGGCGTGTAGCAGACCCCGGGGATGTCAGCGCGGGCCTCCCACTCGGGGAGGTTGTCGGTAAAGGCCAGCACGGCCACGCGAATGCCGGCGGCCAGCAAAGTTGCGGGTCGCCAGGCTTCGTCTGCGGACGTTGCGGCTCCCGCCGGCTGAATGCCGCACTGGACGAGTGTCGCAAGGCAATCCTGGAAGGCATCGCGCCCAAAGTCCATCGAGTGGTTGTTGGCGAGAGACACCACCCTGACCCCGGCCGCGACGAGGGCCGCGACATGCCTGGAGTCGGCCCGAAACGCGAACGTCTTCCGCGGCCACGGCTCACCCCGGTCCGCGAGCACGCACTCCAGGTTGAGAATCACCGCGTCGGCGGCCCGCAGCACGGGCAGGGTATCTCCCCATGGATACTCCGGCGGCGCGACGGCCAGCCGCCTGTTGACGAGCCGCCCTAGCATGACGTCGCCCAGGAGTATGAGCCTCAACGGAGCCCCCGCCGCTGCACGCAAGTCATCCGGGGGAACGGAGCGACACGCCCGCCATCCCCCACGTCCCTCACCCGATCCATCACCAGATTATTCAGGTGCCCGCGGCATGACCATCGGGCGCAGGTTCGATTCCGGCGCCCGGGCCGGGGCCAGGACGGAACCGACGAACTCTGATGGCCGACGTGCGGAGATCGGGGGGGGCGACATCCCGGGCGAAAGCCTGCATTCCCCGTTCCGGTGCGCTCAAATGGGCGTGCGGCGAGTCAGGATCGCCGTGGCGACATACCCTATGAGGAAGCTCGCAACGAGCATCATCACCCATGACCGCGAGATGACCTTTGCGGATTTCGTCGTCATCAGCCGGCTCTTGTAGCTGAATCCCGCTCCGTACACCCCCGACGTGAAAATGACGGTGTACGACAGCGGCACGGCAAGCAGGGTGGCCAGCTCGAGCAGCACGATCGAACTGAACTGCGCGACGATCGAGTTGCTATATCTCATCGCGACGATCTCTTGCCCGACCCGCCTCAGCTCCCCGGCGCTGAACCACGTCGATCCCACGATGATCGCCAGAACGAGCATGGCGAGCATGCGCGGGTCATCCGGCATTGCACCGTACACGAACCCCATCGTGTTCGCGCCGAGCACGAATGCGCCAAAGAACGAGAGCACCAACAGCATTACCTTGATCCGCCGCGCCGTGCGCCATACGTCGTGTTCGCCGGCAAAGTGCCGCGACCACCGCATCAAAAACACGATCAGCACGATTGAAGCGAACGGCGCGACGACCCAAAACGACAGCATCGTAACCGTGAACGACCGGTCGAAGGGGGCGTGCCGGGCCGCGCTGATCCCCAGGATCGCGGCGGCAAACGTCTGCGACAGGGATTGAGGCACCCGGTTCACGTGCGCGAGGACGAACACGACGATCCCCGTGGCGAGCGCGATCATCACCATCGTCTCGGAGCTGTTCGGCATCAGCCTCGCGAACGCGGTCCGCAGTGCGTGCCCTTCCGTCATCAGGCCGAGCGAATAGCCCGCAATGGCGATCCATGTTCCCGCAAACCGGGAGACGATTCGCGACGAGATGATCGCGCCAGCGCAGGCCGGAAGGTTGTTCCCGGACACCAGGGCCACCAACGCGCATGCCGACAGCACGATCGCGATGTGCAGCACGGGAACGCTATGTGATGATGGAGGAAACGATGGTCAGGAGCGCATCGGCAGAGTCTTCACAGCCGTCCAGGACGTTGTCCGCCAGGTGGGCTGTCTGGACGATATGGTAAAACGATTGGAATGTCGCCGGCCTGGCGTATACAAGGTCGAGCATGCTCTCCTTGACGTCGTCGCCGGTCTCTTCCAAGCGCTCGATCGTTTGCCGCAGGAACCGGAGCTTGGTGACGTCCCCCTGCTCGTACATTCCGAGCAGCGTTTCCAGCGCCGAGTCCACGAGCTGGACCACCTCGGCGACCTGCGCGCGAATGTACCGAGCCTCCTCCTCGTCTTTGGTACCGTATCGGCACAGTTCTCGAGCAAGGTTGTAGATGGAGTTCACGATGTCGTCCTCGTGCCCGAGCAGCAGCAACATGTTGTCGAGCACGTTGGGTGCGACCGCCCCAGACGTGATCATGTTGGCGATTCTGAACTTCTCGACGTCCGCCTTCTGCTCGAGCCTCCGTATGCTCGCCATGTCGAGCGTGCTGCTTGCGAAGGTCCGGAGCGCCGCGTTGGCCTCTTGCGCGATACGCAGGATCTTCGAGCACTCTTTGAGCACGCTTTCCTCGCCGCCCTCGAAGAGTCTCCCGGAAAGCTTATGAAGTTTGGCGAATCGGGACACCAAGCCGCACCCGCTTCCCCGGCGGCAGGCTGTGACAGGACACCGGACCCCGACCTTCGTGATTCGACTTTGACCGTAGCACCATGCCCCGGGGCCCGCCCATCGGTTCCCCGGTGTATTTGTGGCCCGCCGGAGGCGCCTCCGGGATTCGGGGCAACTCACGAGGCCCGGGCCAACGGGACCCGCCGGGGCGGCCGAACGCCGAATCAGGCCCCGGCCCGATGCCGTACGCCCACGGCGGGCATTATCCTGGGCGTGGGTGGTTACGGTCATGGGGAACCAAGTGAATGTACCCCGGTCGCCCCGCGGAGAGACAGTGTAGCCGGAGGCCTTGGGGCAGTGGAGAAGTACGTTCGTCACTTGGTCGTGTGGGCGCTGACACTGGCGATCGTCCTGTACTTCGTCCTACCGCTCTTTCTTCGGCCGAACCCGGCTGTGGAGCTCGCCTACAGCGAGTTTCTGGCCAAGACCCAGACCGGTGAAGTGACCCAGGTGACCATCAACGACAAGACCGTGACGGGGCGACTCAAGGACGGGCGCGATTTTCGAAGCTATGTGCCGGCCAACGACAGCTCGTATATCGCCCTCCTGCAGGCGAAGGGCGTCAACATCACGGTCCAACCCTCGTCGCAGTCATCGCTGTGGTCCAACCTGCTGACGACGATGCTGCCGTTTCTCGTGCTGATCGGCCTGTGGATGTTGATGCTCCGGCAGGCCCAGTCCTCAGGTCCCGGACAGGCACTGTCGTTCGGCAAGAGCCGGGCGCGGCTGCACACCGAGACGAAGATCTCGACGACGTTCAGGGACGTCGCCGGGGTGGACGAGGCGAAAGAAGAGCTCCAGGAGATCATCGAGTTCCTGCGGCATCCGAAGAAGTTCCAGGCACTGGGGGCGAAGATCCCGCGCGGGGTATTGCTGGTGGGCCCGCCGGGCAGCGGCAAGACGCTGCTGGCCCGGGCGATCGCCGGCGAGGCCGGGGTGCCGTTCTTCTCGATCTCGGGCAGCGAGTTCGTGGAGATGTTCGTC
>DASPUZ010000005.1:0-10208 GCA_035622635.1 bacterium
GTACCGGCGCGCCACACGCCGGGCACTGTCGCCTGAGCGGCTCATGACGCCCTCGATGGTGCACTCGCTCTCGATGATCGCCGGGAGCAAGACCTTGGCGATGGCTCCGACGCCGATGACCGCAACGCGCATGCCAGATGACCCCTCCCGGAGACCGGCTCGTGCGACGCTCGTGGCGCGGCGCTGCATGCAACGCCGCCCGCTCGTCGGCCCCGCCCCCGCCGGGCGATGAAGATGTCGAGAACGAGACGCCGGGCGCCCGGGCCGCGGCGCTGACCCGGACACCTCGTGGTACGTTCGTGGCGGCGTCAATCACGACCTGTCCGCCCGGCGCCCCGTGCCTCGGCAGGAGGCTCCTCGATCTCGACCCGAATAATCAATAGTTGGGGGCCGGCGCAGGCGGTGTCGGTTCGGGGGAGGTGGCGCCTGTCCCGGAACGTGATCCCGGAGGCAGTTCGCGTGGTCATGGTGGACAAGACGTTACCGACACATGTGCAGGAGCGCGTGGCGCGAGCTGTGCAGGCTGTGGTCGCGGCCAAACAGCGGGGCGGCCGGGTGGTCGTCGCTCTCGGAAGCGGCCCGAACCTTCATGAGGGCGTGACGACGCTGGTCGCCGAGCTCATTCGCATTGGGGTAGTCGATGGCGTTCTCACCAGTTCCGCTGTCGTCGCCCACGAAATGGCCGGGACCTTGGACCGGGTACGACGCGTCCCGGGAGGTCCGCTTGGAGTGCCGGCGCGGTTGCTTCCGCGGGGTGGGCTTTTCGAGATCACGGTGATGACCCCCGAACAGCTTGCTCGCTTGGAGGACGAAATGCCAGTGGACCGCGATCTCTATGCGCGGGCGAGCGCGGCCGACGGCACGGTGATCATCAAGGCGGCCGGGAACATGGGATACCCGATGGGATTGCGGACCGAGCGAGTGGCCCGGGAGCTTCTTGCGGTGGCGCAGACCGTGGGAGAGCCGTTGGAACTCGTCGCCGGTCTGGGGTGTCACCCGTCAACCATGCTCGGGGCCGGCGCTCGTCATGGCGTTCCGGTCATGGTAACGGTGCCCCAACTCGTCGGTGGCGGTATGGTCGGGACGGCCGTCGCCGACAGTATTCCCGTGAGCCAGCGGGCAGCGCGCAATGCGAGGCTCCTCGCGGACGCCGACGTGATCATCGAGTCCGCCGTGGCATACACTCAGGAAGTGCACGACGGTCCGTTTGAGCTCTATCTTGGGCATGGCCTCTGGGGGGCTTGGGAAGGGTATTTTACGTACCGGCTCGAGGATAAGGTACTGATTCGCATCGACCTCGATCCTCAACTCGAACAGGCATGGCGCCTCGAGCGGGAAGGCGGGAGCATTCAGCGAGCGATTGACCAGGGGCTTCCCAAGACGAAGAGCACGGGGATTCCTTTCCGAATGGAGATGTCAGGCTTTACACGTCTCGAGGGCAGCCTGCCGATCCAAGGAGACATCGGGGTCGTCTGGCCGGCCTTGGCCGCGGGGGTGACTCGGCAGTTGGGACTGACCGCCGAGTTTATGTCTGCACCCCAAGAGACTCCGGAGGGCGTGCGTATGCGTGAATGGATCGTGAATGAGGTCACGCCTCTGGACCGCGCGCTGGTGTATGCGGCGGTTGCCGAGCGGTGGGCGGCGCAAACGTCTCCGCGGGGAGCTCAAGTATGACGCGCGGTTCGGACATCCGCGCCTGAGGCCACCGATGCGTGCGCTTGTCGTCATCCCAGCACGGTACGGGTCGACGCGATTCGAGGGCAAGCCGCTTGCGGACCTCGCTGGCAAACCCATGATCGTGCACGTGTGGGAGCGGGCGCGAGCCGCGAAGACTGTCACGCAGGTGGTGGTCGCGACCGACGACAACCGCATAAAGAGTGCGGTGGAGGTCCACGGCGGTGAGGCGCGGCTCACCGCATCGACACACCCCACCGGGACGGATCGAGTCGCGGAAGTCGCGCGTGGCGTCGATTGCGACCTCGTCGTGAACGTGCAGGGGGACGAGCCACTGCTTGAGCCGGGTATGGTCGACGAGGTCATCGACCTGTTGCGCGAGGACCAACGCGCCGATATGTCGACGCTCATGATGCCGATCACGAGCGACGAGGAGTTTCAAAACCCCAACGTCGTAAAAGTCGTCGCCGATCTCAACGGCAACGCCTTGTACTTCTCTCGCGGGCAGATCCCGTACCCGCGCGTGAGAAACGTGGTCTCTCCGCAGGTGCACATCGGCATCTACGGGTACCGACGGGAGTTCCTGCTGCGGTTCACGCAGCTCAAGCCGACCCCGCTCGAACAGACCGAGTCGTTGGAGCAGCTGCGGGCGCTGGAACACGGCTACCGGATTCGTGTCGCACAAACCCGGTACCCGTACCCCGGCGTGAGCGTGGACACTCCTGCCGACCTCGAACTCGTCGCGGCCATCCTGGCCAAGGCGTCGCGGGGGGCGTGAGGTTGGACCTGGGGATCAGTTCCGTCGTGTTCGAGTCGGCCTCGGCCGGTGACATGACACCTGACGTCGTGGCGTGGCACTGCCGGACGCTTGGCTTACGCACGGTCGAGGTGCGTGCCGACTACCTCTGCGGTGAAGGGCGCTCTCCCGGCACTGTCGCGAGCGTCCTGGGCCGCCACGGCCTTCGAGTGGTCTATGCGACCGACACCGTACTCGCCGCGGAGGTGTCGGACGTGAAGGACTCAGGCAGTCGGCTCCGACACGACCTCGCCATCGCGGGCGCGCTAGGTGCCCGCATCCTCCGCATTTTCCCCGGGGACCTCGCACATCTCGGACCGGCCGCTGCTGCGCTTGCTGCTACCTGGGGGCGTGCCGCCGAAGAGGCCGGCGTCCAGCTCGTGTTGGAGAACGTCGCAGAAGGGCCTGGCAGCGATCTCCCGGCGCTTGCTGATTTTGTGCGCCGCGTCCCGGCGACAGTGCGGTTGAATGTTGATGTGGGGAACGCCGCTCAAGCCGGTTTGGAAGTGGCGGCCGTCGTCGCGAGGGTTCGCGATGTGATCGCCATGGTCCACCTGAAGGGATTGCCAGATGGAGACCTTCGTTGGATCGGAGCGATAGACTTTGCGGCCGTCGCGCGGGCGCTCTCCGGTTGGGACGGACCGGTGTGTCTAGAGCAGGACGCGGGGCCTGCCCCGTGGGACACTGTGATGCGGTGGCTCCATTGGCTCACGTCTGCCGGATTCTCCCCGGCGAGGATGGGTGCATAATGCGACTTGAAGGGATCGTCGTTCCGATCGTCACGCCGCTCACCAACCAGGGAGTCGATGAAGAGGCCGCCGCCGCACTGGTCGCGGACCTGATCCGCAGTAAGGTCCACGGGCTGTTCGTTGGCGGCACGACGGGAGAAGGTCCGCTGTTGAGCCCCGAGGAGCGTCGGACGTTGCTTCGCGTGGTGCGGCGTGAGGCGGCGGGAAGGATTCCGGTGCTCGCTGGCGTTGCGGCCGTCTCGACCGATCAGGCGCGAATGTTCGTGGAGTGGGCAGCCGAGGACGGGGCTGATGTTGTCGTGGTGATGACCCCGTATTTCTATCATTACGAGCAGTCGGAGCTCCGAACGCATCTTGAGACCATCCTTGAAGGGTCCCCTCTTCCAGTGGCACTGTACGAGATTCCTTCACGAACAGGGAATCGGCTGAGAATCGAGACCGTCCGTGCGCTCATGCCCCATGAACGGCTTGTCGCGTTCAAGGATAGTAGCGGCGACATGGGGTATTTCCTCCGTCTCCTCCAGGTGGCGCGCCAGGGCGTGCCCGTTCTGATGGGCGATGACGCACTCGTCCTGCCTGCGATGGCAGCGGGTGCGGCTGGGGGCGTCTGCGGGTTAGCGAACGTTTGCCCTGCCGTGACGGTCAATCTGTACAATGCCATTCGGGCGGGTAACCTTTCGCTGGCGCAGAGGCTTCAGCAGCAGGTCATCGTTGGGCAGAACGCAATTCTCGCAACGAGCTCCATTCCCGCGGCCCTCAAGGCGGCGCTCATCGCGCGGGGTATCCGCGCCGGGATCCCCAAGCCGCCGCTCGTGCCCCTGTCCGCCGAGGCGTCCGAGCAATGCTGCGCTGCGTTGCGGGCGGCGGGGTTACTGGAGTGATCCTCGCGGGCCCTATTGGGGTACGGAGCCGGCAAAACGGTTTGTACGCAAACGCGTAACGAAACCGATCGCCTCTCGAAGACAGCGATCTCCGTCGCCTTCATCTGGCAAAGCAAGAGTCACATATTCCTCGTAGCCAAGGGACCAGAGCGCCCACATCGCGGACGAGGTCGCGCGCAGGGTCGGGATCGTGCACGTGGGGAACGGCTATCTCGCATGGCTCGAGGTCGAATCCTTGCGTGATGATACACGGGCGCGATCGGGCCGTGCTCCATGGTGATGACTGCGAAGTCGAAAACGGCGAAGCCGAACGATCCCGAGACCCATAGCGTCGCGGTGCCCTGCGCAAGGCATTCGCGAAGTCACTGAAGTCCGGGCGTTCCGATGGGGACTTGCCTTCGCTGCGCATGCGCGTACCGCGACCGAGCACAGGCCGATGGGTCCGTAGATCGAGGACGCCAGTGCGGCCGACACCATTGCCGACGTCCCGCTGCTCTTCACGTCGCGCCAGCGGGAGGCCCAATGATACCGGCCTAGACTGTTGCGCGAGGTGTTCCACGGCAGCACTGCGCGGTTGCGGCCCGACCGTCGAGGCGTGTCGTTTGTGGTCGGTCACGGCGGCGTGGCGGTCGACGCACGGACGACGAGGCGTGGTTGGAACACGATCGTCTGCGGCTGGCTCGAGCCCCGTAGGCGAAGCCGGTCGATTAAGAGCTGCGCGGCTGCGGTTCCGAGGCTGTAGGCGGGTTGGGCGATCGTGGTCAGAGGCGGCGTCAGGATGGGGGCCCAATCCATGTCGTCGAAGCCAATGACCGACATGTCCCGCGGGATTGCAATTCCGGCCTCCTGGAGGCGCAGGAGGGCGCCGATCGTCATCAGATTGTTGGCGACGAGGATACCGGTGGGCCTGGGCCGCAGCTCAAGAAATTCTCTGACGAGAGTGTAGCCGCTCTGCTGCTTGAAGTCCCCTTCGAGAATCAACTCGTCTTCGATCGGAAGCCCGGTGGCCCGGACCGCCTCCCGGTACCCCTCCAGGCGCTCCCGCCCCGTGTAGTGGCGACGCGGGCCGGTGATGATGCCGATCCTGCGGTGCCCAAGTGCCAGCAAGTGCTCCATCCCGGCCCGGACGCCCGCCCGATTATCGACCAGCACGGCGTCCGACTCGAGGCCGTCGAGCTTGCGGTCGACCTGCACGATCGGGATGCCGGTTGCCGCGAGGGAGCGGAATTCGTCGGTCGGGCCGCTCGACGGCGACAGGACGAGGCCGTCGACGCGCTTCTCTCGGATCGTCCGTAGATGGAGGACTTCCTTGTGGGGGTCCTCGTCCGCGTTGAAGAACAGGAGCGAATAGCCGTGGGCGAGGACGACATTCTCAATGCCCCGGACCACCGCGGCGAAGAACGGGTTGGCGTTATCGGAAACGATGACCGCGACGGTGTCCGTGTATCCTTTGATCATGCTGCGTGCGATCGAGCTCGGCGTGTAGTCAAGGGTTTTCGCCGCCAGCATGACTCGCTCGCGCGAGGCGTGACTGACCCGGCCGTACCCGCCGAGGACGCGGGCAGCGGTCGCGACCGAGACCCCGGCCTCTGCAGCCACGTCGCGGATCGTCGCCATTCGTTCCTCCGTTCTTGAGAACGTTATCTACAGATTCTCTCTGCCACGGCGGGCCCCTGTCGGCGGTTCGCTTCGCATCAAGCCCCCGGAAGCCGTGCTGAGATCACACGATGACCTGCCGCGTCAACCCAGGAGGGCTCATTGCGACGAACGTCGAACGTCGCGCAGGAGAACGTTCTCACGCGTTCTGACGGTGGGGTCGGGTGATCACCACCGCATCGATTGCACCCACCGAGCGGGGAAGGAGGTGGCGGCACCGAAGCGGAGAGAGCGGACGTTGAACGAGCGTCGCAACTGGTGCGGCCTGCGGTGGCGCATGCAAGGCCGTGGGGGCCATAAGGAGGTAATCTGATGCGCACAGAGCGAGGCTGGTGGCAACGGGGCATGGCAGTGGTGTTGGCGGGGGCATTGGTGTTCGTCATGCTTGCCTCCGCACAGGGGCAGAACGTCACGACGGTCACGCTGTGGTCATGGACTCCCGATGCGCCGTTCATGAAGAAGATGGTCGCGGCCTTCGAGAAGGATCATCCGAGTATCCACATCGAGACCACGATACAGCCGTCGAGCACCTACTGGACGGCGCTCAAGGCTGCGGCGGGATCGAACTCGCTCCCCGACATCGTCGGGCTGTCGGCCGGCAGCAACACACAGATCTATCGCCCGTTTCTGCAGTCGCTGAACGGGATGGCGGCGCAGTTCTGGGGCGCAGACTGGCAGTCCAAGTTCCCGCCGGTGGCGATTCGTCAGATGCAGCTCGGCAACCCCGCGGGGGACCACAACGATTACATCCTCCCCCAAGAGACCGAGGTGCTGAACCTTTGGTACAACACGGCGATCTTCTCGAAACTGCATCTCACATTCCCGCGGGACATCACCCAGCTCGTGCGCGATGTGCAGATCATCCGCAAGGCCGGCTACGTGCCGTTCTACCAGGGGGGCGCGTCGGCGAACTTCACCTGGTGGACGTTCATGGAGATCGCGAACCAGTTTGACCCCGCGACCATGCTGGCGGCGCAGGAGGGCAAGCCCGTGTGGACGCAGCCGAGCATGCTGCACGCCATGCAGGTGTGGAAGCAGCTCTTCGCCAGCGGGGTCTATCAGCAGGGCGCGTTGGCCGATTTCCAGTATCCAACGGGCGCGAACCTGTTCGCAGGCGGTCGCGTGGCCATGATGTTGCTTGGCTCGTGGTGGCTCCAGGAGACGATGTCGCCGCCCCCGCTCCCGCCGGCGGTGCAGAACTTCACGTTCGCGATCGCCCCGTTCCCGGCCATGACGTCCGGGGGACATCCAAGCCCGTATATCGGCGGGATCGACTTCGGCTGGGGCATGACCAAAGCCGCAGCCGCGCGCCAGGACGCGGCCGCCCAGGTGCTCAAGTCGCTCATCAGTGGCCCGATGGAACAGGAATCCCTCAACTCCCTGGATGACCTGCCGGCGTTCGCGGGGATGAAGCCGACGATCCCACTCTCGCCGCACCTCATGAGCCTGTACCAGCAGTACATCAACCTCCTGCCTCACACGCAGAGTCACCAGATCGGCAACCCCGACGTGGCGCAAGCGCTCGTGACCGCGATGCAAAGCGTCGCGGCCGGGAAGCTCGATCCGACAACGGCGCTGAAGCAGGTCAACAGCGTCGCGGTGGCACAGCAGAGCAAGTGAGTCAAGCGCGGCTCGGGGAGGAGGGGCGGCGTTCCCCTGCTCCCCGAGCGCGGTGGAACCGTGGGCGATTCGGGCCGCCCTGGGAAGCCTTCTGGTACATCGTGCCTGCGCTGCTCGTGTTGTCCGCGTTCACCCTGTACCCGGTGTTCGGCAATCTGTGGCTCAGTTTCTACCGGTACACATTTGCCGGCGCGACGTTTCTCGGTCTGGCCCAGTACGGGGCGCTTTCCCGGGATCCCGTGTTCTGGCTGTCGCTCGGGAACAGCCTGTTCTGGGTCGTCGGTACGCTCGTCGCCCAGTTCGCGATCGGCTACGTGCTGGCGGTACTCATCGAGGACCACCTGCCGGTCGGCGTGCAGGTGTTTCGGACGCTGTTCTTTCTGCCGATGGTCATCACCCCGACCGTGATCGCGCTGGTGTTCAACGCCTTGTTGTCGCCGGATTACGGTGGGGTGTACGGCGTGTGGCTGCACGTCCTTCCCGGTGTCCCGTTCCCCACGATCTTCGGCAATCCGAATGTGGCGACGCCGGCCGTCATCGCGGTCAGCGTGTGGCAATCGACCGGGTTCTTCATGCTGCTGTACGTCGCGGGGCTCAGTCAGATCCCGCAGGAAACGCGAGAGGCCGCGTACCTCGACGGCGCTACGACGTGGGGATTGAACCGGTACGTCTACATTCCCATGCTGCGTCCCACGCACGTGACGCTGCTGCTCCTCGGGACCATCCAAGCGCTCCAGCAATTCGCTCTCATCTACCTCATCACCGACATGGGTCCGGCGAACGCGACCCAGATCCTGGGCACGTACGTCTTCCACCAGGGGTTCATTCTCAACAACCTCGGGTACGCCGCGGCCGTGTCCATCGTGCTCTTCGTCCTGTCCCTCGTGCTGGTGCTCGTCGAACTCAAGCTTGCGGGCGGACGCTTCACCATCGGTGGAGCGCGCGTGGAGTCATGACGCGGCGACGGTCCTGGTGGGCGTTCGTCGTGCTCGTTGTCGGGGCGGCCGTGTGGCTGGTCCCCGTGATTTACATGGTCAACATCGCGCTGCGCACCCAGGAAGACGCGTTCGTGCCCTCGTTATTGACGCTGCATCCGACGTGGGAAAACTTCCGCGTGGTTTTGGGCCAGCCTTCGCTGCCACGTTATTTCTTCAACAGTCTGGTCATCGCCACCGGCACAACGGTCTTCACGATCGCCATTGGGGCGTCGGCTGCCTACGCCTTCGCCCGCATGCATGTGCCGGGGGGGCGCGCCTTGTTCCCGCTGCTGCTGTTCCAGCTGTTTGTGCCGATCGCCGCGCTGCTGATCCCGATCGCGCAGTTGCTCAAGTTCCTGGGGTTGGTGAACACCTACTGGGGGTTGATCGGGCCGGAGACGGCCATCGGCGTGCCGTTTGCATTGATCGTGTTCCGGGGAGCAATGGACGGGTTCCCGGACGAGCTTGAGGAAGCCGCGCGCATCGACGGGTGCACGCGCTTCGCCATCCTGATCCGGATCGTGTTTCCCTTGGTCAGCCCGGCAACGCTGGTGGTGGCCATCAACCAGTTCCTGTACTCGTGGAACGAGTTCTTCCTGGCGTTGATCATTCTCACTCGCGCCGGACTGAAGACGTTGCCCCTTGCGCCCCTTGTCTACCAAGGCGACTTCGTGAGCAACGTAGGGGAGCTGTTCGCGATCCTGACGCTCATCACCATCCCGGCCGTGGTGATGTACGCGCTGCTCCAGAGACGGTTTGTGGAAGGACTTCAGGGCGGCGGAATCAAGGAATAGCCTCGTGGCCCCTGTTTGCGGGAGAATGGCCCTCGCGACACGAGGCGGGTTGCAGACAGGAGGACGCCATGATGACGCAAGACGGCGGCGTGCATGCGCTGGCAGTCAAGCAGGCCCGCCTCGAGGTCCTTCTTCGCGGCTTGGGGGGCGTTGTCGTAGCGTTTTCGGGCGGCGTCGACAGCGCGTACCTGCTGGCGGCGGCCCATCGCGTGCTCCGCGACCGGTGCGTGGCGGCGACCGCGGTATCCCCGTCGCTGGCTCGAGACGAGCTTGCGACCGCGGAGCGGATCGCCGGCGCGCTCGGCGTTCGGCTCGTCCGCGTCGAGACGCGGGAGTTCGAAGACGCGCGCTACCTTCGGAACGACATGCATCGCTGCTACTTCTGCAAGCACGCGTTGTTCACGGAACTCACGGCGCTCGCTCGCGAGCTTCGCCTTTCGGCCGTCGTGTACGGAGCAAACACCGACGATCGCGGCGATTACAGGCCCGGCATGCGCGCGGCGGCGGAGTTCGCGGTGCGCGCCCCGTTGCTCGAGGCGGGTCTCGGCAAGGCCGACGTGCGGGCGCTCGCGCATGAAATGGGGCTGGAGGTGTGGGACAAGCCGGCGGCGCCGTGCCTCGCGTCGCGGCTCCCGTTCGGGTCCCCGGTGACCGTCGCGGCGCTCAGCCAGATCGAGGCGGCGGAACGGGTGGTGCGCGGACTCGGGTTCCGCGAAGTACGCGTGCGCCACCACGGCGCCGCCGCGCGCATCGAGGTCCCGGTCTCCGAGATCCAGCGCCTCACGTCGCTGCTCGGTCGGGTCGAGCAGGCGCTTCGCGCACTTGGCTTTGCGACCGTGAGCATCGCTCCAGACGGCCTGCGATCGGGGCGTTTCTCGGCGGGACTGGCGCCGGCGGCCGGCCCCGCACCGGCGCTCGACGGACGCCAGCCGTGAACGAGGACGCGCTGGCGCGGCTCCTGGACAACGTGCGGTCCGGCCGCGTCTCCGTGGCCGAGGCCGTGGCGGAGTTGCGCTGGCTGCCGTTCGCGGAGTTGGGCTTCGCAAAGGCCGACACCCACC
>DASPUZ010000006.1:0-2104 GCA_035622635.1 bacterium
CGCCGCCGACCGCGTCCGCCTGTGCTTTGGATCCCGCGCCCTGTTCCGCGCCCAATTCGCCCTCAAGGCGACCGGGTACGCCTCCCTCCAGGAGTGGCGGCGCGACTGGCGCGCCGCCGCGCGTGCGGTGATAAAACGTGACTTGACCATCGTCGTCAGACGGCGCCAGGCTGGGTAGGACGACACACTACCCGCGAATGGCAGCGTCACCGGGGCCGTCACGAGTGGCCAGCCAGGCCGCCGTACGCTCGTTCGCTGGAAGGCGTCTCGAGCCCGTACTCGAGTGCTTCCGCAGGGAAACGGCCAACTATCCCGGTTGTCGGGAGGCTCGCGAAGCCCGATATGGCCAAAGATCTCCGGGCAAAATGGCCAACTACGATGAAAACCTGAACGAGTTATCACTGCATTATGACAAATTCAGTAATTGGGGTTCCGGCTCGCCCCGTGAGTGGCGATCACGGTCGGGAGCGGCTGCGGGTGGACATCGCGGGCGCGATCGCCATGGCCGCGATCAGTCACCGGTAGGACCAGTCCGAACCTCGCCTTGGCTGTAGCAATCGGTAGCGACTCCTCGACCGTGCGGCATGTCCTCGAGGTCTCGGCATGGCCAAAGTCACGACGCCGCAGACGACCCGAGAATCGGATCGCGCAGCGTTATCGGAGAGGTCGGTTATCGCTGGGAGGGGCTAGCCCTGGGTCCTATGGGGAGCCTATTGAGCGAGATGTGCGCCAGCGCCTCGGGCCCGAACCGCTTCTGCGTGCCTACCTCGACCGCAACATCGGCTAGGACATCCGCGAGGCGGTCGGGGGGCCAAGCTCGAACGGCCGGACAACCCCCACTTCGACATGAGGCGTGTCTCTGTCGCAGGTCACGCGGACCCCTTGATGTGCGCGCCACCGTGTCCCAGCTGGTGACGACGCGATTCACGCTACTGGTCTCCGGCGCGCCGTGGGCGGCCGCACACGCGGGCGAACGTCCGCTGCCATGCGGGGAGATCGAACCGGACCCGGCCGGTGAGCCGCAACTGTCTAGGTAGCGCTCCGCGTCGAACGGCATCGAGTATGGCCCGGGCAAGGCTGCCGTGGAGGAGGTGCTCCAGGGCCACGCACGCGGTCGTCCACCGCGGATTCACCTCGATCACGACCGGGCCGTCGCGGCCGAGGATGACGTCGACCCCGACGTATCCGCGAAGGCCCGGGATGGCCGCGCAGGCGGCGGCCGCCAGCGCGAACGCCGCATCCTGCTGCGGATGCTGGTACGGCACGATACCGCCGTGATAGGACAGGGCTACGGCACCCCGAATCATCTGTCGGTTCAGGGTCAGCGGCCGGGCTTGCCGCCCGTTCCCGATGAGCGATACGCTGGCGTGCACGCCGGGGATCCATTGCTGAACCAAGCAGACGTGGGCGCCGGTGCGTCGGAGGCGCGCCATCGCCGGACTGATGTCGGCCGGTCGTCGGATGACCGAGATACCCTCGCCGCCGGCACCCGCGCGCGGCTTGATGACCGCGGGGAGGCCCATCTCCCGTAGTGCCGCGTGCACCTCACCGGACGGGACCGCCACGGTCCGGGGAATGCACACGCCCGCCTCTCCCAGCGCACGTGCCAACCGGAGCTTGTCGCCGGCAATTCGAACCGCCTCCGTGGTGGCGCCCAGCAGCATCGGCCCCTCGCGTTCCACGGAGGCCGTGAGGGCAGCCAACAGTCCTCCGGATTCCGGCGCGATAATCAACACAGCGTCGGCAGCGCGCAACCCTCTTCGCAGCCCCCCGCGGTAGCGTCCCGGGCCTACCGCGATGTGCTCATCGGCTGGGAACGCGTCCGGGGGGATGCGCACATCGTGCAGCACGGTTGTGTGGCAAGCGCAGGCGCGGAACGCGCGTAACGCCGCCGTCACCATCGCGTAGCCCTGCGCCGCAATGGGTCGAGGCACCCGATCGCCGGCGCAGCCGCCGCCCGTGAAGTGCTCGGAGATCAGCACCCGCACGTCGCGACTGTTCTACGAGACCCACCAGCCCGCCTCCCGGCCGCAGGATGGATGCCCGGCCGGAAATCGGGCGCTCGCCGGACGGATGACAAGTTACCCGGCATGGCACAAAAAAA
>DASPUZ010000007.1:0-4931 GCA_035622635.1 bacterium
GCGGATCATCCCGCGGGCGCTGCTGGCCGGAACGGGTCCCGGCGAGCCGCGCGCCGGCCCGCCGGCAGGTCGCCCTCGTGCCCCGGAGCGGGACGATAGTGCGCCTCGAAGAATCGAAGGGCACCTTCCGAGAGCAGATGATAGTATGCGGAGAACAGGCCCCGCGCCTCCGTCCCGCTCCACCGCGGCGGAAGCAGGTCCTGCGGAAGGCCCGGATCCACGAACAGGAATTTCCGAAACTCGTGCACGAGCCGAGTCTTCTCGGCGAACGCCGCCGCATCGGAGAGCGGCTGGGCGTCCCCGGCGTCGCGCCGCGCCTGCCATCTCGGCTTCCACGCGTCGAGAAATCCGGCGTAGGCACGGTCGATCGCGCGGAGATCCCAGCGGCGCGCGACGAGATCGGGTTCCGAACTCTCGCCGAGGTGGCGCGCCGCAAACATCTCGATCCGCCCGGTCACGCCGTAGCGCTCGGCAACGCCGGTCACGAGTTCCAGCAGGTCGTTCGGCGAGAGATGCACGCCTCGGGCAAGCGGCGTGAATCCCATCCACGCAAGCTCGCGACGGAGTCCTGCCCGCCTGTCACGGTCGGCCGGAGCGTCGAGGGCCAGGACGCGCCACACGCCGTCCCACGGCTCCGGCTGCAGCTTGAAGATCCGGCGCGCAGCCTCCTCGATGCGGCGCTGTCCTGGTTGCGTCAGCGCGTAGTAGCTCGCGCGCCCCTCACGGATCGCGTACAGCCACCCCTGCCGGGTCATCCGCGAGACGGCCGCCCGGACCGCTGGCGCGGTGAAGCCCAGCTCCGCCATCAACGCGATCAGGCTGCCGATCCAGATCGTGCCGCCATAGTGCCGGACGTAGTCGCCGAAGAGCGTGAAGAGCATCGACCGGGCCTGCATCGGTGGCTCCCTTCCCTCGTCCCTCCGGAGATCACGCGTCGGCGGTGCGCTCCAGAAGCGTCGTAATGCCCTGCCCCACCCCGATGCACATCGTCGCGAGCCCCCGGCGCGCGCCCCGCCGGACCATCTCGCGAACGAGCGTCACGAGGATGCGGGCGCCGCTCGCGCCGACCGGGTGGCCGAGAGCGATCGCGCCGCCGTTCGGATTGAGCCGGGCGCGGTCGAGTCCAAGCTCCTGCACGCACGCGAGCACTTGCGCCGCGAACGCCTCGTTGAGCTCGATCACCTCCACATCCTCGATGGTCCACCCCGCGCGCCCGAGTGCCTTCCGGGTCGCCGGAACTGGACCGATTCCCATGTACGACGGATCGACCGCAGCAACCGCGCCACCGACGATTCGGGCCAGCGGTCGCTGACCCTGCCGCTCCGCCCACTCGGCGGAGGTCACCAGCAGCGCCGCCGCCCCATCGTTGATGCCGGACGAGTTCCCGGCAGTGACCGTGCCCCCTGGCCGAAACGCCGGCGGGAGCGCGGCGAGGCGGTCGAGCGTCGTGTCCGGTCGCGGATACTCGTCGGCGGCCACCATGGACGACTCGCCGCGCAGTCCGGGGACGGTGACCGGCACGATTTCCTCCGCAAACCGCCCGTCCAGGGTGGCGGCAGCAGCCCGTTCCTGGCTCTCCAGTGCGAACGTGTCTTGCGCCTCGCGCGAGATCCCGTAGCGCTCGGCGACGTTCTCGGCCGTCTCGCCCATGCTGTAGAGCGGGAACCGCGCCTCCAGCCTGGGATTGGGGAACCGCCACCCGAGCGTGGTGTCCTGCAACAGCATGGGGCCCCGTGGGAACGCGGCGCCCGGCTTGCCCAGCACGAACGGCGCGCGGGTCATGCTCTCCACGCCTCCGGCGATGTACACGTCGCCGTACCCGGACGCGATCGCCTGCGCGGCCGTGTGTACCGCCTGCATCCCCGAACCGCAGAGACGGTTCACGGTCTGCCCCGGCACGTGGTCCGGCAGGCCGGCGATCAGCACGGCCATGCGGGCAACGTTCCGGTTGTCCTCGCCCGCCTGGTTCGTACACCCGAGGACCACGTCCTCGATCGCCTCCGGATCGAGCCCGTTGCGTTGCATGATCGCCTGGACCACGTGAGCGGCGAGGTCGTCGGGCCGGACCTCCCGAAGCGCTCCCCCGTACCGACCGACCGGCGTCCGGATCGCGTCCAGGATCACGACGTCACACATCACACCATTCCTCCCTTGCGATCAGCCGCTGGCGGGCCGACGCGCGGCGCAGCCCGGCGACCGTGAGAATGAACGTGGCAAAACCGGCCCTACTGTCCGCGAAAAACGGGCGTCCGTTTTTCGCGGAACGCGGCGACGCCTTCCCGGTGGTCCTCGGTGGCCCCGGCGATGTCCTGTAGGTAGGCTTCGTAGTCCAGGGCGCTCCGCAGGTCCCCCGAGAGGCTGCGACCGACGCCTCGCTTGATCAGCCCGTACGCTCGCGTCGGCCCCTGCGCCAGCCGCACGGCCCACTCCATGGCGTGCGTCATCAACTCATCGTGCGGCACCACGCGGTTGACGAGCCCGATTCGCTCGGCGGTCGCCGCGTCCACGGGCTCGGCCAGCATCATCATCTCAAGCGCTCGCCCGAGGCCCACGAGGCGAGGCAGCAACCAGGTCCCACCGGAATCCGGGACCAGTCCGATGCGGGCAAACACCTCGATGAACGAGGCGCGCTCGGACGCCACGCGCAGGTCCGCGGCCAGGGCGAGATTGCACCCAGCCCCGGCAGCGACGCCGTTGACCGCGGCGAGCACCGGCTTCCCCATGGTCTGCATCCCAAGGATAATCCGATTGTATCTGGTGCGGAGCAGTTCTCCGAACGAGCCCGCGCCCGGCGGATGTTCACGGAGATCCTGGCCCGCGCAGAAGCCACGCCCGGCGCCGGTCAGCAACACGCACCGGACGTCGCCGGATTGCTCGGCTTCCCGCAGCGCGTCTCTAAGCTCATCCCCCATCTTCGCGGTGAACGCGTTGAGTACTTCGGGGCGGTTCAGGGTGACGATTCGCACGCCGTCTCGAGTCTCCAGCAGGAGCGTTTCAGGCACGGCCAGATCCCTCCGTTCGCGTCGTCATCGGTCCGGGGCGTCGCAGCGTTGGCCCGCGCCGTGGACACAGAGGCCGACTTGCCGGTCCACCAGCCGGCGGGCGGTTCGGAACACGTCGTCGAGCATGCCTCGGGTGAGCTTTCCCGTGTTGGTATTCTGGCGGCTCGGATGATAGCTCGCGATCAACGCCGGTAGCCTCGCGCCAACCTCGTAGCACGCGCCGTGCGCGAAGCGCAACGTCTGCACTTCGGCGCCGCGGGCGCGGAGAAGCCGCCGGCATACGTCGAACGCCACCCGGCCCAGGGCCAGGATCACGCGAACGCGCGGCAGGAGCGTGACCTCGCGCTCGAGAAACGGCAGGCACCGTAGGAGCTCGGTACGGGAGGGTTTGTTCGCCGGCGGCGCGCACCGGACCGGGGCCGTCATGTACGCTCCGCGGAGCTGCAGCCCATCGCCGCGTTGCACGGACGTTGCCTGGTTGGCAAAGCCGGCGCCGTGCATCGCGCGCACGAGCCACGTCGCCGAGCTGTCTCCCGTGAACATCCGGCCGGTACGGTTGGCACCGTGCGCGGCCGGTGCCAGACCGACCACCAGCAACGCCGCTTCGGGGTCCCCGAACCCGGGTACGGGCCTGCCCCAATACGTCCATCCCGCAAACTCGCGCTTGCCAGCGGATGCGACAGCCGCACAGTAACGCCGCAACCTGGGGCAGGCGTTGCATGCGACGACGTCGCGTGCGAGCAGAGCGAGAGAATCGAACCGCCGGGCCACCCGCTCCGTCACCGGCCGGTCCACGCCGCGCGGCGCTTCTCCAGAAACGCCCGAATCCCCTCGCGCGCGTCGTCCGTACCAAACAGGAGATGAAAGCACCTCCGCTCGAACAGCACGCCGTCTTCGAGCGGCGTCTCGAACGCCTGCAGGATGGCTTCCTTCGCCATCCGAACAGCGAGCGGCGGTTGCGACGCGATCTCCCGGGCGAGTGCCTTGGCTTCGTCGAGGCAGAGCTCGACCGGCACCACCCGCGAGACGAGGCCGGCCCGATGAGCTTCCTCGGCCGTGATAGGCCGGCCCGTGAGGATCATTTCCATCGCGCGCGACTTTCCCACCGCGCGCGTCAGCCGCTGGGTACCCCCGGCCCCCGGCATCACGCCGAGACGGATCTCCGGCTGCCCGAACTGCGCGGTTTCCGACGCGATGACGATGTCACAGAGCATCGCGAGCTCGCACCCTCCGCCGAGCGCGTACCCGCTGACCGCCGCGACAATCGGAGTTGCCACCCGCCGGATCCGTTCCCACTGCTGAAACCGGTACCCGCGAACCATGTCGCCCGTGCGCGCGTCCGCCATCTCACGGACATCCGCGCCCGCGGCGAAGGCGCGCTCGCCGCCCCACAGCACCGCGCACCGCACGCGCTCGTCGTGGTCGAACCCCTCAAGCACGCTCGCAAGCTCCTCCATCAAGGCCTGGCTCAGCGAGTTCAGGACCTGCGGCCGGTTGAGCGTCACCACGGCGATGGGATCCTCAACGTTGACCGAGACATGCTCGTGCGCCATCGAAGCCCCTCCGTTACTCGAGATCTGCCCGTGCAAACGCCTCAAAAGTCCTGCACGGGATCGCGCGGGCAGCGACAGTCCACCCTCGCATCCGCCTCGGGGTCTCCACCACAGAGCTCAGCGGTTGGTCCGGCGAACGCAGGCGCCGCTCGGCCCCAGGGAGGTCGACACCCTCCACGGGTCCCCCCGATCACGGCCGAGACCGGGTTCCGAACCCACGGCGTGCACCGAGACGCGCCTGCGGCGTGAACCGGGACGTCCGGGCAGCCCTTCGTCGCCTGTCTACTCCGGTTGTGCTTGCGCAACGGCCCGCTAACGCGTGGCGAGAACCGAAGGGAACCCAGCCTTGCCCAGGTTGTCCGCAAGGCGGTCCGCC
>DASPUZ010000008.1:0-4715 GCA_035622635.1 bacterium
GGCACGACCTGGGGTGAAGTTGCGTTGTGATTACGAACGCATCGGACGCGATGCCCACACGGCTGGAAGCGTCCGGGTAGTGTATACGAGCGCCATCCGCGCTCTTGGGGGGTTCTGCCATGAATGACCAAGTCCTCTCGAACGCGCGTGACGCCGCCTGGAACTCGTTGTAGCTTGTCAGATCGCACGGGATGAGGGTCTTGAGTCCCTGAAGCACCACCGCGACGAACGCAGTGGGATCAGTGGTCTGGCGCACCCGCCACAGGAAATCGAGCGCAGCCTTGACCCCGGTCACGGCCAGGTAGTGCATGCCCCTCCATACGCCAAATGGCGTATTGTTCCTACTCCGCGCGCGTGGTGTACTGGGAGCCACATACCCGTATCCTCGAAGAATAGGGGGACTCTAATTGGCGAACGAGATGAAGGTCTCCAAGCTGGAGGCAAAGTCCCATAACACCCCAGATGAGTTGCGGGCGCCGAGCAAGACCAGGGTCGAGGTGGTTCGGCTCCAAGGCTTTACGCTGGGGCGCTTCATCTTTCAGCCTGGATGGCGGTGGTCAGAGTGCATCAAGCCCGTGGCCAAGACCGATAGCTGTCAGGCCACCCACGTTGGCTATTTGGTTTCCGGTCGCCTGACGATACAGATGAACGATGGCACCAAGAGGACGATTGAGCCTGGCATGTCATACACGATTCCGGCCGGACACGACGGTTGGGTCGAGGGCAACGAGCCGGCCGTCGCCATCGAAGTGATGAGTGCCGAGCAATACGCGAAGGCCTGAGGCTGGTCATCAAGTTCTGGCCGGCTGCGCCAGCAACGATCTCGTATCAGGCGCGGGGTGGCCGCTGCTATGAGTCGGAGGGCCACCCCCCCATTCTTCGGTGCGGTGCTTCCTGCCGAACACCCCGGTCGCACCCCCCCCGCGGGCACCCTAACCTCGCGGCGGATGCCACCACTCGCGCTCGGCGACGTACTTCTTCAGGCCCGGCAGTCCCCGGCGAAGCGCATTCCGGCTTTCTCCGCCACGCGCCACTCGCCGACGCCAACTCCCGCCGGCGGTGCGGCGGCGAGCTTGCATCTCCAACCGCTTGAACGACCCGATCCAACTAGAGGGAGGAGGGCCAACCCCCTGAGATGGACGAACGTCCGCCTCGTGAGATGGACAGGGCAGAGGGAGGTGGGTTGTGAAAAGCAGAGGGTCCGGCCCCGCAAGCCCTTATGTATCAAGCCCTAGCGCACGACGCTTCGCTCCCTCTTTGGGAGCAGAAGGTCCCCGGTTCAAGTCCGGGCGCCCCGACCAAACCCTTGCAGGACTTACAGGCGATCCGCATAGATAGGAGGATGGCATGATAGGCGATAAGACACTGAAGTTCCAGAACAAGGCCGTGGACCTTGCGGGCCTGCAGCAGAAGATCGAGGATTACCTCCGTTCCGACGGATTCACGACCCAGCGTTCGAGCCCCGGGCCAAGCGGCGTTCTCATCCAAGCGAAGAAGGGCGGCTGGCTTGCGGGCATCATCGCGGCCGATCGGGCGCTGACGGTCTTAATCTCGGGCCAGCCCAATGACTGCAGTGTGCGAATAGGTATCGGCAAGTGGATCGAGCACCTGGCGGTCACGGCAGTGGAGACTTTGCTGGTGTCGGGACTCTTCCTGATCGTGGACGTGGCGGAAACTGCGTGGAACCTTGAGATCGAGCACAAACTGGTGAAAGCCATCGAATCGTTCGTCGGCTGAAGGCGGAGACGCCGAGACGTACAGTTCATTCGCCGCAGGCCTCGGTTCCCACCTGGCTCGTGGGTACTCCGATTCGTCGTCGCAGCCGCGCCGGCCAACTCCTGTTGGGCGGACTTGATCCCATCAGACGTTAGTCATAGTACTCGTGCTCCTCACAAGGACCGAAATGGTTGCCTACGGCGTCGCTTTCATCCACTTTGCTTCTGCCATCCCGGCTGCTTTCATGCCGTCCCAGTTGAGGAGTGTCCAGCCGTCACCCCGCGCGTCCGTCTTGACCTTTCTGCTGCCGTTGGCACATCCCGCGACATATACTGCCGTGCCGGGGCCGGCTGTCGCGTATTCCCCGAACCGGAACATCGTGTCTGACTTCAACCCATCGTGCCGCGTCCATCCTTCACGACGCACGTCACGGGCGGCATTACGATCGACGTGGAGCAGCAACCCGGCGGAACGACCGACGACTTCACCGACCGCATTGCCTACCAGATCATAAAGGCGCTGGAACTGTCGGGACTCGGAACAAGTTCCGGGCAAGGCGTGATGGAAAGTCCGTTTTTGCACGGGGCGTCATTCTAGTACGCCTTGCGCCGGATGGCCCCAGTTGCAGGAGTGGAAAGGAGCAGGAGTGGAAGTCCCGCCTAGAGGGGGGAGCCTCATGATTAGCGAGGGACTCGGTCCGGTGGACTACGTGACGAACGAGCAGGATCGGAAAAAGTACACTATCTCGACATACCTCAACCGGCTGGGGTGGCACGAGACGGCGATTTGTTCGGTGGCCACGTTCTTGCGGCGGGTTCCGGCGATCTTCGGTGCTGTCTCCCTGGTCACGCCCGGCCAGGTTGCATTCGACGACCCCGTTATGGCGGAGGCATCGGAAGAGAAGCACGGCATGTTCGTCTGGGTCACGGACGTCACCGAAGCTGATATGAACACGGCCCACGGGATCGTGTCGGACGTGGTGCGCTCCGCACCGAAGCAGGACTGGTTCAAGAGGATCGTTGAGAAACTTGTCCCGTACCTGAAGTCAGTCGGGAGATTCGTGGAGAGTCAGGAGAACGAGATCAAGGATTTCGCGCAGCGCCACACGCTCGTCGGGCCAGCGCGGATGCCAATGTGGAAGATGCGGGACCAAGGACCACTGAAGCGATCCGACTAGCAAGCCGAATGTATTTCGCGGCTTGCGCTGCTCCATGATACAGGATGCGAGCGGCCAGCACTGGACGTCCATTCTGCAGGATCTATAAGTACGACGAGTTCGTCCGCGCCCTCGGGGCCAATCCCGGGCTGCGGCCGCACCCGCTGACGCGCGAGCTGATCATCGCGCCGACCGACGCCGAGGCGCTGGACGCCGCGGAGCGATACCTGCTGCCGATCTATCGCGACGAGTACGGCGGCGGGTGGCGGCACGGGCTCGTGGACACGCGGAAGTCTGGCGATCTTGCGGCGATCGGACAGCAACGGTTCATCGTCGGGTCGCCAGAGCGGGTGATCGAGAGCGTGCGGTTCTTCGCCGACCAGTTCGGATGCGACCACATGATCTTCCGGTTGTACGGCCCGCACACCCCGCACGACTTCATCATGCAGGAGATCGCCCTGCTCGGCCGCGAGGTGTTGCCCGCGTTCTCGAGCGCTCAGACCCGATAGCCCGCTCCCGCTCGGCATCCGCCCCCGCGCACGGCCCGGGTCAAAATACGTACTTCATCTTCACTCGGGGGTTCCAGGACTTCCAGATCGGCCAGGGGGCCGCCGTCTCGGGTGCCCGACAGGCACGGATCTCCGACATAGTCGTGGCTCCCATCTCGCAGACCCGGGCGAGCCGATGCCCGTTGTCCAGCGCCAGTTCAGCCATTCAAGTCGACAGAAGTAGAGATGTTCGTTCGGTTGTTGACCGGACGGGGGCGGGTTACCTTGGGGACGGTGAGCCAAGCGGCATACCCAAGCGCTTATCAGGACCCATCTCTGGGGGGCTGCGGGTAAAAGCAGAGGACACTTTGACTTTGGCTGACAGCTTCACAAAGGCTTTGCTCAGGGTTAACACGGGCCTGTTATGATCCGGGACAACGGCATGCACGGGAGGCGTGACCATGTGGACCGCGCTTGGACAGCATGCGACCGTCCTGTTCGTCATCGCCAGCCTCTTCGTGCTCGCGGTTACGGAGTTTGTCCTTGTCGCAAACGGCGTGCTCCGAATTCCGGCTGCCCATCTCGCGGAACGAGACCCATATCTCTGGTCCCTCTACATCGCTGACGTTGACCCGTACGTCTGGGCGGCGTATGTAGTTTCTGAATACGTCCCGGCGCCAACGTCAGAAAACGACGATACCTGGCGTCGCCACACGGAGCGGGCAGCGAGTTAGTCGATAGGGCGCTGCTTCTTGGCTGCGCCCTCTGTGACAATGTCGTGGGTCACGCAGCATACCGGCGCGCAGGGACCGTTGGGCCGACGGACTAAAAGGCTTTTGCGTCATGCCCCAGCACGGACCGAGAATCCGGGTTGGCGTGCGACGCCACGTCGTGGAGATGGCGCTCCTTGAGCGCAGTGTCACGAGAAGGGAATTCGCCCAGTTGATCGGCGTCCATCCGTCGCACCCGCCCGCAGTCCTCTCTGGACGTCACCCACGTAGGCTCAAGGTGCGCCGCCTACTCCAAGCGGCGCTCCGAAAGACATTTGCGGGGGTATTCGAAATCGAGGAGGCAGGCGTTCAGCCGAGGAACGGTCGCTTCAGCTTAGGAGAGTTCGAGCCGTAATTGACTGTGCCGGTACAAGTTTGGTCGGCTTTTCCTGCACACGCCGCACCCGAGCTCTCTCCGTGTGTGAGACGCTTTTGCGCTCACGCCGTCTAACGGATCGGAGCCCGGATATGTTATCTGACGGTTTTGCCGCATGGGCAGGCATCTCGCAGGCGCGTCCGCACGCCCATCCGCGTATCGCCCCGTGGAGCACGGGGACTGAGCATCGTGACCATGTTAATTAATTA
>DASPUZ010000009.1:0-28396 GCA_035622635.1 bacterium
GCTTGGCGGTGCCCGCCCGCCTCAACAACTCCAGACCACACTGGGACACAGGGATACGTAGGAGACGAGCGCGAGCGGGAGCGGAGACCCGTTCTGGTCGCGGGTGTACCCGATGTCCGCACTCTGAGTGCAGACGAGTACGCCGACGCATTCTACAAAGCGACAAAGCGTCGGTATCACCCTAACACGAAGGGCGTTGCCTGCGGCCCGCGCGGAGTGGTACGAAAAGCGATTACTTCACATTCAGGGACGGCCGTAGATACTGCAACCAAGTCTCGTGGCTATGGGGCTGACACTTCCTCCATAAAGGTCCCCATTGACCGAGCAGAGACAGAACGGAACGACGCCCGCCATAGGACCACCCGGGGATAGCCGTCCCAGAAGTAGGGCACGAGCGGAGCTTCGCATAGCACACCGCAGGGGACTTGAACCGCTCCATCGGGGTATTGAATAGCGGCGAAGCTTCATGGCGAGGGTGGTACCGTTGGCGTAATGCTGGCGAGTAGCCGCTTACGTCGTTCGCGCGTTTCGAAAGCAAGGCTGCTTAGCGGAAGCTCTGGCGCGTCGCCGAAGCGTCGGATGACCTCGTCGTATGTCGCAATCTCTTCCGTCGACTGCTCCAGCTCTCCCTGCGTGTTGCCCTTGTTGACCAGCGCTCTGGCCACCCGCTCGCGCAGCGGAAGCTCTGGCGCGTCGCCGAAGCGTCCGACGACCTCGTCGTATGCGGCGATCGCCTGTGGCGATCGTCCCAATGCCCCGTACGCGATCCCCTCGTTAACTAAAGCTTTTGATAACATGATTTTGGCGTCGCTATCCCTAGTTGCTCTCCACCATTCATCTGCTAGCGTTGCTACTAAAGCATGAGCCCTTGGTTTTAGCTCTCCGCCATCTTCCGGCGCACCGTCGGCAGCAATTGCGATCGAGTGCGCGAGCTCGGACCACTCGTCCGCCGAGAGATTTGACCGGTTCATTGATTCAGCGGTGTCTATGGCCTCAGCATACCGTGAACTTCTCACGGCCGCCTGAATCTCATCAACGACCGCTCGCGATCGTCTGGACTCCGTGTCCCTCGCTAATGCGGCTTCAACACGTCGGATCACAGCCTGGAATTGATACGGATCCCGCTCATCCGCGAAGGCGCTCGACGGGGATATGTCACTACGAAGACGATCGGCAAACACCTGAATAGGATCCACCGTAATGCTAGGCGCCCTAAGTTCAAAAGTCCGAATCAGCTCGTCGAAAATATCGAGCGCATCCAAGGTCAACTCACGACGATCAGCGTAATCTTCGCTTGCTGACATGACCGTCTCTTGTTTAGAGGTATCTACTTCTACGCGCCCTGCCTTCGAAGTTGCGGACAGGCTCGCCGGCGCTACAGGCGGAGCAACGAAAAACACATTAGCATGCGAACGCAGCCAATCCGGCAAACTTTCAATGTTGGATCGCCGATGGCAAAACCAATAGAGGTTATGGGGGAGACCTTGCGCACCCGAAAACAGGTAATGCAATACGGTCATGAATACATCATCCTCCCACCCGCTATACCCCACGACAAGCGGGAGACGGTTCTCCAGGATACGTTGGACGAGCCACGCCATGCCACTGAACGCAGGATAGGGGTGCTTGGCGCGATCCTCGACTTCCGCTTGAAGGTTGCAACAATCATAGAATCGATAGGTACCATGGATATGGATCAACTGAGTCCCCGGATCTTCGGGATCAATCCGTTGTGTCGTTTGCGGGTGGTCACACACAATGTATCGCTTGTCGAATAGGTTGAGTCCGCGACTCAACTGGTCATCGAAGTTAGGGGTCAACACGGTGTTTGCGACGGTCGAATCAAGCATCAGGTGGGCGAGCCGCAGGTTCGCCGCTGAGATTGGTTGATTCTCAACCAAACTCCTCAAGTAGTCTTGACGTTCTGCGCGAGAAGGATACGCGCGCTGAAACCAATGCGAGTACGCGCCAAGAGCAGTAGCGGCGCGCGGACCGTCCGTGCGGCCATGCGCCAGCGCCATAGATTTGCAATGTTCCGTGATGCCAGAAGCAAGAGGGATATTTGGGTAGGATATCCCTGCTCCCACCATTAGTACGGACGGTCTACGGTTCTTGCTGCGAGCGTACTCGCACGTTTGCTTAATATACCCCGCAGCGGTTCTCAATTCCAAGATCCGCGATTCAAGGGGGACGCTTGGCTGTGCCTGCACTGAGAACCACTCCCACGAGGGCCCGTCTCGTTCGGTTCGTCAAGATGATTTCTTTCTTCGGGGTCTCGTTGATCACGAGCGCCGCGAAAACATCACGCGAACCCTTCCGGACCCCCGGTGCAGATTGGCGCCGTTGAACCTCGCCGGAAGGATATGCGACAATCGATTGACGTCCCCCTCCTGAACTGGTGTCATCTCACGCAAGAGATACTGCGCCCCCCGCTTCCGATCAGTCTTGGTCAGTGGAAGCCCATGGTCGTGGTTCCATCGGAATGATTCGAAATATCCCCATCCCACTTGAAGCGCGGCTGCCTAGGCAAGATCCCCTGTTGACCCCTCGGATTCGTCGCCAGCTTCGTGCAGTCATTTGAACAGAGGGTGCCCCCTCCAATAGCGCGATTCTCCACAGCAGGATTCTGCCTGCGGCCCAGGGGAAGAGGAAGTATACGTTTTGCGCCACGTGTTTCGGGGGGACGCAATGGCGCTTGTGAAGTGTCCCAATTGCGGCAGAGATGTTCCACCCCCCCATCCTTCCGCCACGCGGAGTTCCAGCGCCCTGTGGCTACCAAATGGAAACGTCCGCTCCGAAAGAGCCCCGTTGAGGCCCGTTGCAGCGAGTTGCGTCGAGATGACCCGAGGGCGGATTTCTCAAGATTTACAATGCGTTGCGTTGAGGCGAGAGGATCAAGTTCTCGGCCACCCTGACCCCCAACTTTTGCGTTCGAGGTATATCCACGGCAAAGGCGGTCCCGCATGTGTCTCCCCGATCTCTAGGAGTGGGAAGAGTTGGGCAAGAGATACTCTTGGTAACGCCATTGTGACCAGGAGAGTCGGGGAGTTGTCGGATCACAAGGTCGTCATCCGCGAAAGACGGGACACGAGTCCCCTTGGTGTCGCCCGCCGCAAACGGGTTGAGGACTCGCTGGATCTATTGCGCGCACTGGGCCTGTCTCGCGGAACCATTGAGCGGTATCGCCGGTTGGCTCGCCGCAAGCGAAAGCTCCCCCACGAATTGGTGTGCGCAGTGATCGAACAGATCGGGATAATCACTTCGGGCAGTCGGTACTATACACGTGCCACAACGCTCTTGAACTTGCGGGCGCGACTCTAAGGAGGTACCCAGAATATCAACGGCGACGAGGAGTAGGGGGCTCCGGCGTCAGCGATAGGCGGAGCGTCGCCCGGGATCATCAACCCTGCACGTTGCCATTACTCACATCCCAAAATTGGAAACGCCATGGAAACGAAACCCTCCGAAGAGCCCGATTCTTCCCGATTCTTGCGAGTTGAGGCGAGTTGATCCGAGGAACGATTTTTCAATATTTGCAACGTTTTCCGTTGATCCGAGTTGACGCGAGTTGAGGTCAAGGTCGAAGGTCCAATCCGTTCCTCCAGGGGCTCACGGTCCACCGTAAACCCAAGTAGAATAAGGGTTCCCGCTCGATGGCGTTCTGAGCTACTGCGAACACGACATAGCAAGGCTGTTGCACGAGTGGCATGTCGCGAGCCGGATGCGGATGGTTCGTACTAGAGACTTGGTTTTCGTTACCCTCAACGGCGTGAGCCTCGGAGCGCCCGACCCCGTCTCGCCAGCGAGGCGGTCCGCATCCGTTCGTGTTTTAGGGTTGACAAAGAAAGAGGGGCAGTCAGCGATTGCCCTGCCCCTCGGCACATGTGTGCAGTGCCATCACGCACGAGCTAGTGGGAAGGCCGAGCCTTAACCTTTCGGTGCGTGGTACGATGCACCGCCTGCCTTGTGCAACGCGTTCATCGCCTGTTGCATCGTAATCAATGCCGTGGTCTTTGTTGCCTTCACGTGCCCCGGCGAAATCGCGGCAACCAGGATCGCCATGACGGTCGCTTCGTCCGGCGCTTCCATCAGAATGACCCCATCATACTCCCCGAGGCAATAGTGCAAGGACAGCATCTTCCCACCCATCTTCTCTGCCAGACGACGGAACGCTTCCGCCCGATCTTCCGGATTCTTCGCCAGTGCGGCCCAGGCTTGAGCCGTATATGCGAACTGGGTCATGTACGTGCCCATGTAACCACCCCTTGTCGTTTAGCTTTCCTGACGTCCGCACTTCCTCCCCGCTATCACGTTTAGAATTTCACCTTGGCTAGTCCCGCTTTCAGATCATCTGCGTTCATTACGGGGATCATTCCGATGGCCGCATTCAAACCGATGAACATCGTTTCCGCGATCCTCGGGATGTCGGTGGTGTCCCTCATGTCAAAGAAGAAGAGCGCCGTGCGCATGCCCTTGTACGGCAAGAAGTAGGCTGCTTCGGGTTTATGCTCGTCCATGAACGCCTGAAGCGTCTTAGCGAGGCTTCCATCTTTGATCGCCTTGTTCCCTTGCTCGACCGGAATCGTGACGCGCAACATTATCCGCACCGTCGCACCTCCTTGGGTATTGGGGGGAACCGCCCATCCTTCGAGTCGCCTCGAATCTTCCCTCCTGGGTTTCGCATGCTCTCGCCCTGATTTTCAGATCCCCTACTCCGACCGGGTATCATCCACGTCTTCCGGCGCATGTTTTCTCCCACGGGTCGGCTGAAAGAAACGCGCTACGAGGCTCCTACACATGTTGGGTGTGGTTCTCGCACCCACTCCCAAACCGACCGCAGAGCGATCTGCAGCCTCGACGCCGAACCCATCGGCGATCGGATGTGGACGTTTCCAAGGCGTAGCCACACCTGCGGAAAGTGTTGATAATACCGAGCGATCGCGACGAGGTACGAATCGGCCGCCCGCCCTCGGCCTACTGTCAGGGAGCCTTAGCGGGCCATTCCGGGACACCTTCGACCTTGTCCCGAGAGCTTCTGTCAGTTCCGCACGCCGGCGCGCGCGTCGGACGGCCTCCGATGGCCTCCGGGTGGGAGACTACATACCCGGTAGATGTAGGGGGGTGGTATAGCGATTCGTTGGACGCCGTTGGTCGCGCCCGCTCTCTATCGCAAACGCTCCGCCAGAAACTGGCCCGCTTCAGATAACGGGACGCCGACTCGATAAGTGCGGCACGTCCCGGGAAATAACGGGACACGCGAAGGGCCCGGTACACTCTCCCGACACCGAGGCCCGTTGGTGCGAGAGGAGAATTAGCAAAACCTGGTGGGCGGTGCGGGTTTTGAACCTGCGGCCTCCTCATTCAGGCAACCTACTCCGAAGGCGGCCGCACCTCACACTGATACGCCCGACCTTCGCCCGTGTCACCCCGACGTTCGTTGTGAGCCGACGCGCTCCAAGATTACGACGGGGATTTCCCGCTTGGTTTTTCGCTCGTATTCCGCGAAGTTCGGGTAGCGCTGTTTCTGCGCGCTCCAGATCCGCAGCCGTTCCTCGCCTCGCGCCACTATGGCCATCACGTCGAACGTCTCTGTACCGAGCTCAACCATGGCATGTGGATTCGCAACAAGGTTGTGGTACCAATCGGGATTCGTCGGCGCGCCCGCTTTGCTGGCAAAGATGGCGAAACGGCCGTGCCCGAGTTCCTGATACATCACGGGGTTCACGCGTGTCTTGCCCGACCTGGCGCCGACGCTGTGCAGGAGGAGAAGAGGCGCCCCTGTGAATTGTCCGCCGACTTTGCCACCTTTGGCGCGGAATTCGTCGATGATCGCTTTGTTCCAATCGTTTGCCACGATGGCCTCCCGTGAAAAGCGCACGTCGCAACGTCCGACGTTTTGTCGCCCATTATCATGCTGGCCGTGGGCCGGTGAGAAGTTCAATCAGAACTACCGGATGATCATATGCCCGGTGAGGGCCAGGATGCCTGCTGCGATTAGGAGAAACGCCGCCAAAGGCATTGCCATCACCTCCTCAGCCTGATTCTTCCCACGACAAGAGGAAGGCTATCGCGCCCAGATGTTCACGGGCCGCTGCGGAAGGAACACCGGCTTCTTGGCCCCCTGCTCGGCAAACCACACCCCGAGAGCCGTGGACAAGACGGTATCGTCGTGCCCCGTGACCGCCGCCATCGTCGGACGTCCCAGGGTGCCTGTATCATCCTGACACCAAGCGCGTCGCCTACGGTACGCGCGGAGTAATACGAGACGAATAGACTTCACGGAGGACCACGAATAGCTGCTACCGTATTCACGCGAAGTTACGATGGTACCCCATCTCTGGGAGCAGTGGTCCTTCGACGTGAGAGACGGGCAGAAAATCCCGAGGACTGATCCGTCGCGCGCCGGGCCCTACATGGGTCTGCGCGTGAGGGCCTTTGCAGGGCTGGTGTCGGGGACGTTGGTGTCAGTCGGCGAGGGCGGTTTGGCTGAGGAGACTACTTGCCAGGAACAGAGTCTTGGAGGCGATGAACTTGAGCCAGCATCACTGCCCCCGCTCGCCGGCGGATTCCGAGCTTGTCGTAGACGTGTTCCAGATGCTTTTGCGCAGTCCTTGGGCTGATGCTGAGGATCGTAGCGATCTCGATGTTCGTCTTGCCCTGTGCGACGCACGCCAGCACATCCGCTTCACGGTGGGTGAGGCCCAACGGTAGAAGCGAATGAGGGGTGAGCTCGCCCGTTTGTTCCTCGAGGAGCAGCAGACGTTCGCTCGGCGTGTGGACCAGTCGCGCGATGAGTTTCAGCCCCTCGCGTCCCACCACCAGGGACGCCGGTCGCGGGGTGCGCGTCGCGGCGACACTGTGATGCACCCAGCGCTCCAGTTCGTCGGGGAGACGATCCGGTGGCTTCCGGCGCCATCCGCAGACCGCGGTGAGCGTTCTCACCGCTCGCGCATTCGCTAATCGGACCCGACCGTCACGGGACAGCACGACGAGACCGTACGGCAACTCGTCGAGCATTTGCGCCACGGACGCCTGCTCTTGGCGCATCCGTGTGACCAGTTCCGCGTTCCGGTAGGCCTGGACGAAGTGGGGACGCAGGAGATTGAGTAGCTGTGTCTCCCGATCGGTGAAGTCTCTCCGGTTCCTGCTCAGGGCGATTCCCAGCACAAGCGGGGGGGGCACGGGTAGGGTGACGGCCACCTGGTATTCCAAGCGAAGTGGGCGGAAGAACTCGTTGTAGAGCGCGAGACGGTGAAACTGGCGTTGAGACAGGAAGTCCGCGACCCTCAGCGCGCGGCCGTCCCGGGTCCGGTGGTAGTGAGTGATGAGCGGGTGTTCCCCAATGTGTCGCAGAAACGCCGGCTCGTACTGGGGCGGGACGACCGGCACGGACACGTATTGGTTCCGTCGCGCCTGCGGGTTGACTTCGTTATAGGAGATGCTGTCCGCGGGGACAAGCTGCGGAAGCACCGAGACGACGTGCGCCTGAAACTCCTTGAGATCGCAGGTCGCGTACAACTCCTGCAGGAACGCCAGCACGGCCCGTAATTCCCTCGCGCGCAACCCGTCCATCACCCATACACTCGAGCCTCGCTATACGCCAAACGGCGTATTGTTCCTGCTCCGGCGCTCGTGGTGTACTGACAGGAATACACACTGAGCACACCGCCGGTCCGGTCTCTGCCGGACGACCTGTTCGTGGGAGCGGGTGCGGTTGATGCGGCACACGGGCTGCGTGGGTGCGCGTGCCAGAGATAACTCAGGAGGGGTGCAACAATGGGAGTCCAGCAACTGAATCTCAAGAGCGGGAAGTGGCTCGCGATCAACTGCGGTAAGTTCCCGAGTGAGAAGAACTGTCAACTCGTGATCATGGCCCCGGCGAGTCAGCGCGACGACCTTATCGAAGCGGCTAGCGCGCACGCCGTCAAGGTGCACGGTCACGACGAGTCCCCGCAACTGCGGCTAGAAATCGGGAAGTATCTCGAGACGATCGAACTGTAGGCAGAGCTCAGAGGGCGGGCAATGATCGTGCACTACACCTTTCACATCCACCCCAACGACAAAGAGCAAGTCAAGAGCGAGCTGCGGAAGTTGAGAGCCGTCATCGAGCGGCACGGCGGCCGGAACCTGCGGTACTACGCGTCGATGACGTCGGGGACGCCGAACCGGTTGTTCATCTACGAAATCGACTCGTTCGCCCACTTCGACTCGCTGAACAACGACCCGGACTTCCGCGAGAACGAGCGATCTTGAAGCGGGAATCGGCTATTCTCGGCCGTAGGCCTTCCAGGTGAGAAAGGTGCCAAGCCCCAGAAGCACGACCGCTACCGAAGCGAGAACACCACTGCTATGAACCAGTGGAACTGCGATGTCGCCTAGCCGGATCGGGAACAGTATTCGGGACAGGCCGCCGAGGAGCGCGAGCCAACCAAGCGCGGTCACGAGCAGAGGCCAGCCGCCCGCCCAGCGATTGTGAGCACGCACGATGGCAAGTCCGGCAACGAACAAGGGAAATCCCGATTCGAAGACGAGCGCGGGGTCGCGGAACGCCCGCTCGGCCAAAGCAGGCCAGTCGGCGAGGTTCAGTAACACAGCGGCGGCTCCTGCCACGAGAGTGGGGCCAATCAGGGCCGCGATCGTCTTTGAGGTGGTCATTCAAGCACCATCCTTCCATCGGAGCAACACCATGCATGATCCGTTGAGCTCATCCAAATCGAGCATTTCCGTTTTGACACCTGCGCTCCTCTTGTTTCGGGGGCCAACCGGGCTCTTTCCAGGCCGTCTCCTCCCTGTCGGCTCCCGAAAGGTGCGTTCGTCCCCTTGGCCGCGCCTCTCTTTCGCCCCATTTTGTTCAAGGATAGTCGTGACTGCCAGAAGCGCCGTGACGTGCCGTCGATGAGTTGTGCGAGCGCCCTTAGAGATGCATCTTCCAAGAATGCGTTCTGCCATCGGAACCTGACGCGGTGTCCTTAATGAACATAACCGATCCCGGCTCCCCGGAGCCGGCCCGCGCCGCGCCCGGAGTGGATCTGCGGTACCGCGTCTACCGCCGGGGCAGGCTCGAGGCGGAAGAGACGCAGATCACGCGCTCCCTGACGAGGCGATTTCGTCGCCTTCCTGCTCGGCTGCTCGTTTACGTTCGAAGCCGCGATGGCGCATGTTGGCCTGCCGGTGCGCCGAACCGAGGATGGGTGGAATGTCGCGATGCGCCGGGATGTATGTTTCTCACCGACCTGTTCGACGAGGATCCGGCGGCTGGATAGGGCGGGGCGCTACCCGTTCTGTTTGACTTCCACTCCCGCCATTCGCTCCCACACCTTCACCAAGGCCACCGTGTCCTCACCGTCGAGGCCGAGGCTCCGGGCCATCGTATAGGTGAACAGCGCGCCGGTCAAAGCCGGCACCGGCAGGTTGTGCTCGTATGCCAGCTCTTGCGCAAGACGCAGGTCTTTGTGTGCCAGCGCGATCTGGAACGACGGCTCGAATTGGCGCTTGAGGATCCGCGTGCTGCGCATCTGGAGCATGGGCGCCGCTGCGCTGCCGGCGCTCAGGGCCTCGACCAGCAGTGCGGGGTCGAGGCCGGCGCGCACCCCAAGGGGCAGGGTCTCCGCCAGCACGGCCATCGATGCGAGTGCGACCATGTTGTTGAGGAGCTTGGTGACGTGCCCGGCTCCGACGCTCCCCATGTGGAGGATCGTCCGCCCCATGGCTTCGAGCGCCGGGCGCACACGGGCGACGTCCTCTGCGGAGCCGCCCGCGTAGATTGTGAGCGTGCCCTCGGTCGCGCCGTGGACCCCGCCGGTGATCGGAGCGTCGACCATCGCGATGGCGCGTTCGCGCAGCCGCGCGGCCAGCGCTCGCGTCGAGGACGGCCGGCTGGTGCCCATGTCCACGAAGACGCCGCCGGGGCGCGCGGTCTCGAGTACGCCGCCGTGGCCGAGGACTGTGGCCTCGACCTCCACGGACGTCGGCAGGCACGCGATTACGACCGGGCAGGCCTCGACGAGCTCGGCCCGTGACGCCGCGATGCGCGCGCCCAGGGACTCGAGCGCGCGCGCCGGCTCCGGCCGCCGATGAACGAGCACCGTGACATCCAGTCCCTTGCGCAGCAAGTTCGCGGCCATTGGCCGGCCCATGGCTCCGATACCGAGAAAGCCGATGCGCTCCGTCATGATGGTTTCCCTCCGCCGATTCGGGCGGCGGGATCACCTCCTTTGCACACTGACACCGACGTGGGGAGCTTTCGCGTCGTTCCCCCGGCGGAGTCGGCCCGGGGCGGGTCCGCTCCGGCCCACAGCGGTTTGGTCCGCGGCAGGTCGGTCCACGCGCGTACTGGCTCACGCCGTAGGCGCAGGCTTGGCGGCCGGTTCCACGAACCCGGTACACTCCGTTCGGACTCGGTGAGAGGGCTTCCTTTGAACGAACACGTATGAGGGAACAAAGAGCGAAGCCGGGAGGAAGGCTGTGTTGCGAATCGTCGATTTCAACTGTGATTTGGGCGAGAGCTTCGGCGCCTACACAATAGGCGCTGATGCCGAGATGATGGGGATCGTCACGTCGGCGAATGTTGCGTGCGGCTTCCACGGAGGCGACCCGCTGGTGATGGAACGGACTGTCCGGCTGGCGCGCGAGCACGGGGTCGGCATCGGTGCACATCCGGGTTTTCCCGATCTCGCGGGGTTCGGACGCCGGGAGATGCGCCTCTCGCCGGACGAGCTCCGGACCGCATTCATCTATCAGATTGGCGCGCTGACTGCCTTTGCGCATGCGCAGGGGACGTCCGTGCAGCACGTGAAGGGTCACGGAGCGCTGCAAAACACGGCCGCCTACGACGAGACGCTGTCGCGCGCGATCGTGGAGGCCGTCGCCAGCGTGGATCGGCGCCTCATCATCGTCGCGTTTCCCGACTCGGTCTTGGCACGCGTTGCCCGCGACGCGGGACTCGCGGTGGCGCGGGAGGCCTTCGGTGACCGCGGGTACACGCGAAACGGGAAGCTTGTGAGCCGGAGTCATCCCCTGGCGCTCGTCACGGACCCTGAGGCCGTGGCCCACCGCGTCCTGCGCATCGCGACGGAAGGTATCGTCGAGACGGTTGACGGCGGTGAGTTTCGGCTGGAGCCCGATACGATCTGCTTCCACGGGGACACCCCGAGTGCGCCGGCACTGGCGCGCGCGGCGCGGGACGTGCTCGCGCGGGCGGGGGTGCGGGTCGCGCCGCTCGGACAGTGGCTGACCCAGTCCTTCCCGGCATGAGGTCGATCGATTGGGGACGGACGATCGCCTACATAGACCGCAGCGGCAGCGAGTTGGAGCGGGCGAGACTCCGCGGCATGCTTGGGCGTCCGCGGCCGGACGCAAAGGTCACGCGGGCGCTTGAAGCCCGCCAGAACGAGGACGGCGGGTTTCCCCACGAGTTCTTGCAAGGGCGCGTGTCCACCATCGACGCCACTACGACCGCGCTGAGGTGGCTTGAGGACCTCGGGCTGCTCGAGGGGCCGCACGCCGAGCGTGCTCTGGTGTTTCTGCTCGCCGGCCAACGCCCCGATGGCTCGTGGGACGAGCCGCCGGGCCTCCTCCGGTACGGTCCCCCGCCGCGGTTGCTTCCCGGCGATCCCCGCGTGCGCGTGGTGTCCACGGCTCTCGTCGGGTACTGGCTGGTGCGGGCCGAGGTGCGCGACGATGCCAGCGGCCGCGCCGCAGCATATCTCCGCGCGCACCAGACACCGTCCGGTAGATTCGCGGGTTTTCTTCGAGCAACATGGCTCGCAACCGCGTTCCTCCACCTCGTCGAAGGGCCCGGGTCCGATGCCGTGGTCCGAGGACTCGAGGCGCTCGGATCGGTCGAGGAGAAACGCTGGCGACCTGGCGCGCTTGCCGAGATGCTTTCGTGTCTCGGCGCGGCCCGGGTCGACGAGCGCGTCCCTCCGGTGGCGAGGGATCTCGACCGACTGTGTGCGCTGGGTCAGCCCGACGGCTCGTGGGTGTCGGAAGACGGCGAGGCGTACCACGTCGAGGTCGCGCTGCAAGCATTCCGCGCACTGCTCTGCTATGGGACCTCCTCCGACGTGCCGCGGGGAGCAGGCAACGGGTTTCCCGGGTCGAATTCTATCGACAAGGGAACGCGGGAATGAGCGCGCAGGTGCTGAACGAACTGAAGGCAGTGTTGAGCGCGGCACTCGAGGAGCGCCGCGGGCTCGTCGTATACTCCCGGCTCGAGCCGATCGAGATCGATCGGCTCGCCCGCAAGGTCGAACGGGAGACGCTCGAGAAAGTGCAAGGCTTGCTGCCGGACGAGACCGTGGATCAGCGGGTGCTCGGACTTCAGAACCGGCTCAAGCGGATGCAGAACGAGCTCGAGCAGCTAGGTGAGTTGGGGAACATCCGAGACCAGAGCCGGAGCCTGCAAACCGACGAAATCGTTTGGCAGGCCTTCGAAGACGTTGCCTGGATGCTGGGCGTACAGTGATGTGGAGTGTGGTCCGGAGTATTAGCGCCGCCGGCCGCCGCGCTTCGCCTCCGTGTTCCGCTTGAGGTCGAGGAGGCGCTCTTCGCTCTCCTTCATGAACCTGGTCAATTTCTCTTCGAACGTGGCCTTTGACCGCGCGCGTGCCTGCCGCTCGGTCGGATCCAGGGCCTGCTTCACGGACAGATCCAGTTTGCCCTTGTCGTTGTAGCCGAGCACCTTGACCTTTACGCGCTCTTGCTCCTTCAGGTAATCGTGCACGTCCTTTACGTAGGTGTCGGCGATCTCGGAGATGTGAACGAGGCCACTCTTGCCGTCCTGCAGTTCCACGAACGCACCGTAGTGGGTTATCTTGACGACGACGCCTTCAAGGACCGTTCCTGCCTCGAGGCTCATACCGATGAAAACAATCCTCCCCTTTGAGAGATGCGGAGCAATTATAGCCCATCCACTTTCGGAGTGTCAACAAATTCGCCATGCGGGATCGTCTGAGCGGGGGACCGCCCGCGGGTCATGTCATTATGGGGGCGTCCCCAGTCGCTCGGGCGGCCCCCGCGGCCTTGACACCCCCACGCTTTGTATGGTTTGCTATCATTCAAGCCGCTAGTCCATGCCGACCCTGCGGCTGCGGGGCCGTGTAGCGCCAGTCCGGCGAGTGCGTCGGGCCGGCGCCTGTTTTTTCCTCAGGGCCCGTTGAGGCCGGGATGCCTCCATCTAGAGACCGTTGGGCGCGCGCCGGACAGAGGTCGTCGCGTGTCCACGATGGGAGGGAGGCAAGGTGCCAAGACCGGCGATCAACGGGGCGGATCTCGCCTGGATGATGACGGCGACAGCACTCGTACTTCTCATGACCCCCGCGCTCGGCTTTTTCTACGGCGGGATGGCAGGCAACAAGAACGTCCTGAATACGATCCTCATGAGCATGGTGACACTCGGGTTTTCCCTGGTCGCATGGGCGCTGGTGGGGTATTCGCTCGCGTTCAGCGCGGGGAACGCGCTGCTGGGTGACCTCCGATGGGCGTTGCTCCATGGTGTCAACCTGGCGCCCGGCCAGGCGCTGAGCCCGACGATCGCTCCCGTGATCTACATGGCGTTTCAGGCCACATTCGCCGTGATCACGACGGCCCTCGTCTCAGGCGGCATCATCGGGCGGATGCGATTTCAAGCGTACCTCATGTTCGTCACGCTCTGGATCGCCTGTGTGTATGCGCCGATCGCGCACTGGGTGTGGGGCGGCGGGTGGCTAGGGTCACTGGGGGCGCTCGATTTCGCGGGCGGGACCGTCGTGCACGTGAACGCGGGCGTCGCCGCGCTCGTCGCGGCACTTGTCGTCGGCAATCGGGGAGAGTATGGCCGGCAGGCGTTCGTGCCCGGGAACGTACCGTTCGTGCTGCTCGGCGCGGCCCTTCTCTGGTTCGGGTGGTTCGGTTTCAACGGCGGCAGTGCGGTCGCGTCGAACGGGTTGGCGGCGCTGGCGTTTGTGAACACGTTCCTGGCGCCGGCCGGGACGATGGTCGTGTGGGCGCTGCTGGATCTGAAACGGGCCGGCAAGGTGACCGCGATCGGCGTCGCAAGCGCGATCGTGGTCGGGCTGGTGGTGATCACGCCCGCCTCCGGCTTCGTGCCGCCGATTTGGGCGCTCGTCATGGGAGGGCTCGGCGCCTTCCCAAGCTACTTCGCCATGCACTGGCGCGCCCGCACTTCAGTCGACGAGTCTTTGGACGTCTTTGCCGGGCACGCGGTCGGCGGAGCGACCGGGGCGATTCTGACCGGTGTGTTCGCAGTCAAGGCGTGGAACACGGTGCAAAACGGCCTGATCGCCGGGAACCCGCGGCAAGTGCTGATCCAGGTGCTGGCCGTGGCGGGTGCGGCGGCGTACAGCGCGCTCGGGACTTTGGTCCTGCTCAAGGTGATCGGAGCCCTGATGCCGCTCCGTGCCAGTCATCAGGATCAGGCGTTGGGGATGGATCCCACGCAGCACGGCGAGGAAGCGTACGCCAGCGGCGAGGGCACCGTGCTGGTACTCCCCGAGCTTACACCGGAGCCGAGGCTGGAGTCGGCGAGGGCCGAAGCATGAAGCTTATCGTGGCGATCGTGCGTCCCGAACGGGTCAACGACGTACTCGAAGCATTGTACAGGGCCGAGGTACGGGGTTTGTCGCTGAGCCGCATCCAGGGACACGGCGGCGAACTCGAGCGCATGGAGACGTATCGCGGGATGACGGTGAAGGTGGAGCTCACGGAGAAGGTGCGGTTCGAGATCGGCGTGTCGGATCACTTCGTGGAGCCCACCGTGCGAGCGATCATGCTTGCGGCGCGGACCGGCGAGGTCGGCGACGGGAAGATCTTCGTCCTTCCGGTTGATAAGGTGTACCGGATCCGGAGCGGAGAGGAGGACTCGGCCGCGGTGACGCCGGTGGGGTGACCGGAGAGAGGCGGCGCATCCCGAGCGTGAGTGGCAGCGGGTCGGCCCGATGAGAGGGAGAGCCACGTATCACATTCGGCGCTTCACGGGGCCGGAGGCCGCCGGACATCTGTACGAGCGTCTGGGGCACCTGCACGGCGGGGGTGATTCCCGGACATACGCTGGCGCCGTGGACTCGCTCGACGACGCCGTGCACTTCCGCCGGGAGCCGTAACAGCGTAGAGAGTATCCTTACCTTCCGGAGCGAAGCTGCTCTACGAGGGACGCGAGACGGGCGAGGAGGCGACCGAGCCATTCCTCGAAAGCGGCGTGGGAACCACGCTGGTTCCGGTGCAGCGCGGGCACGCCGCCGGTTTGAGGGACGCTGGGGCCCTGGCCGGGTGCCACGGTCTCGGAGCCGCCTCGATCCGTGGGGGCGCTCCCCGCCGCATCCCGCCCATTCGCCGTGCCGGTCTTATGAGGAGAGACAATGAGGAACTCGACCTCGCCGGGACGCACCATGCCGAGCTCCTTCCTGGCCAGCCACTCCAAGTAGCCGTCGTCCGTTTTGAGCCGCTGGATCTCGTCACGCAACGCCTGGTTTGACGCAATGAGGTCGCGGCGCTGCTGCTCCAACTCGGCGGCCTGCCGCCCCAGGGCGTAGGTCCGTGCGTACTGGTTCGTGAGGGCCGAGGCCATCCACACGACCGCCGCGGCGCAGGCAAGCGCCAGCACGCGACGAGATCCCGTCGCCGGGGGTCGCCGGATCCCCGCGGTCCGTGCGCCTTGCGCGGACGCAGGCTGATCGGGGGAGCGGGGCGGCTGACTCACGGGAACGCGACCCCTGCGAAGGGGCTCGGAGCCGCCCAGACGGCGGGAGACGGTGCGGAACGGCCGCCCAGCAGCGCCGCACGTGCGCGCTGCCAGATATCGAACGACCGGAGCACGCCTCGCCAGAACGGGGTGAGCGTGCCGTCTCGCTGCAGATGGAACCACGCCAGAGCCACCTGGCGTAGGTAGCGGGCTGTTTCCGGGTACGGGGGCACGCCCCGATTCCGTTCGACCGTCTCGGCGCCGGCGTTGTAGGCGGCGAGCGCCAACAGAAGGTTGCCGTTGAATCGGTGAATGAGACGCTCCAGGTAGGTTGTGCCGACGTCGAGATTGGCTCCAGGGTCCTCCATACACGGGGGGATGGTCAGCCTTGCCGTCTGCGGAGCGCAGGAAGCCCCGGCCCCGATGTCCCGCCACGTCGTGGGGAGAACCTGCATCAACCCGTATGCCCCGCGCCGAGAGCGGGCTCCGGCGTTGAACCCGCTCTCGGCCGCGACCACGGCCGCAACGACCGCGGGGTTGACGTTGTGGGCCGTCGCCGTCCTGTTGATGAGATCGGCGTACGGGATGTTGTGCACGCGGCGCGCCGGAGCGTCCCCGTGGCTGAAACGAGAAATCGCCGATCGGACGTGAGCCGTCGTCAGCGCATACAGAAACGTGAGTGCGAATAGGAGGGCCGCCGCCGCGCATCCCGCACAGACCCGCGTCCATCGCGGCGCCCCTCCTGTGCGGCGACCGATGGCCATGGCGTTTCTGAGTTTCTTGGCGCCGCCTGCGATTCCTTCCGCAGGCTCGCCCTGCTATCGCAGATGAGCAAACGCCGTGCGACCGGGATACCGCGCCTGCGTGGCGAGGAGTTCCTCGATCCGGAGCAGCTCGTTGTACTTGCAGACCCGCTCCGAGCGGGCCGGTGCGCCGGTCTTGATCTGGCCCGTCCCTGTCCCGACCACCAGATCCGCGATCGTGGAGTCCTCGGTCTCACCGGAGCGATGCGAGATCACCGCCGCCCATCCTGCCCGGCGCGTATCCCGGATCGCTTCGAGCGTCTCGGTGAGACTCCCGATCTGGTTCAGCTTGATCAGCACGGCATTGCTCGCATGCTGCTCGATTCCCCGAGTGATCCGGGACGGGTTGGTGACGTACAGGTCGTCTCCGATAATCTGGAGCTTCGTCCCGAGCTGCCGTGTCAGGGCCGCCCATCCCGCCCAGTCGTCCTCCGCCAGCCCATCCTCGAGCGAGACGATGGGGAACCGGTCGATCAGGCCGGCATAGTACGCGATCATCTCATCGGAAGAGCGCCGGGTTCGTCCGCCGTCGAGCACGTAGTGTCCCTCGTGGAAGAAGTTGCTGGCGGCGGGATCGAGCGCGATGGCCAGGCCCCGTCCGGGTGCGTATCCGGCCTGCTCGATCGCCGCCACGAGCAGCTCCAGCGCCTCCTCGTTGCCTCCGAGCCGCGGCGCGAACCCCCCTTCGTCGCCCACGCCGGTGGAGAGTCCGCGGTCGCGGAGAATGCGGCGGAGTCGATGGTAGGTCTCCGCACCCATCCGAAGCGCTTCGGAGTACGATGGTGCCCCGAGGGGCACGACCATGAACTCCTGAAAATCGAGCCCGTTGTCGGCGTGCTTGCCGCCGTTGAGGATGTTCATCAACGGGACCGGGAGCACCGGGAGGTCGTCTCCGGCGGCCGCAAGGTTTCCCAGGTACTGGTAGAGGGGGATCTTGCGGTCGGCCGCGGCGGCCCGTGCGACGGCCAGCGAGACCCCGAGGATGGCATTGGCGCCGAGCCGGCCCTTGTTCGGCGTGCCATCAGCATCGAGCATGGCCCGATCGATCGCCGTCTGGGCCAAGGGGTCCCGGCCCACAAGCAGCGGCCCGAGCGTATTCTTGACGTGCGCGACGGCCGTTCGGACGCCGAGGCCGCCGTATCGCCCGGGGTCGCCGTCCCGCAGTTCCAGCGCCTCATGGATGCCGGTGCTCGCTCCGGACGGGACGGCCGCCCGTCCGGTCACTCCCGAGTCCAGCATGACATCGCATTCGATCGTCGGGTTGCCCCGCGAATCCAGGATCTCTCGAGCGGTAATCGTGGTGATCTTCGACACCCGTGCATCCTCCTTTGGCCCCGGAATCGCGATCGCGGGGCGTGCCCCGCAGGTCCCCGCCTGCGAGACAGATTTGTACGAAGCCGGTCAGCGCCTCGAGCCTCGTGGGTTTCCGTTCCGACTCAGCCCTCGGTCGCCTCCTCCACGTCTTCGAGAATCTCGATCAGGTCGTCCTCGTTTCGGCGGCGCACTTCCGGGACGGCCAGCACGCGCGCGCGGATCCGCCGGTCCCCGATCTTCACCGCCACCACGTCACCCGTCCGGATCGTGGCCGACGGCCGCGCCGCCTGTCCGTTCACAGTTGCCCGTCCAGCGTGGCACAGGCTGTTGGCGAGAGCCCGACGCCGGACGAGGCGGGTCACCTGCAGGAACTTATCGAGCCGCACGCCAGAGCGCCGCGAGCTCATCCGGCGGGTAGTCACGAAGCGACCGACCGCTCGCGCGAGCCGCTTGTTCAAGACGCCGGAACCGGTCCCGGAACTTCGAGCAGGCCGCGCGCAAAGTCTGTTCCCCGTCGACCCCCAGGAGGCGAGGCAGATTGGCGATGGTGAAGAGCAGGTCTCCCAGGCCCTCGACGACGCGTTCGGCGGGCTCGCCGGTACGTGCGCGCTGGAGCTCCGCGATCTCCTCGCGTGCCTCGGCCACGACCTCCGAAAGATCTCCCCGCCCGACTCCCGCCCGCGCCGCCCGATCCTGCATTTGCTGCGCAAGCGCCAGCGCGGGCAGCGTGCGCGGAAGCCCTCCCAGCGCGCCCTCCCCGCCGATGCCCGATGGGTCTTCGGTCTCGTCCGCGGGAGCGCGCTCCGACGCCTTGATGGCCTCCCACCGCTTGAGCACGGCATCCGCGGTCGCCGCATCGGCGTCCCCAAATACATGGGGGTGGCGGCGTATCAACTTTTCCGACAGGTCCGCGACCACGTCCTCGATCGTGAACGCTCCCTCCTCGGATGCCATCTGCGCGTGAAACACGACTTGGAGGAGCAGATCGCCGAGCTCTTCCCGCAGCTTCTCCGTGGCGCCGGCGTCGATTGCTTCGAGCGCTTCGTACGTCTCCTCGAGCAGATATGGCCGTAACGAGGCGTGGGTCTGTTCCTGGTCCCACGGACATCCGCCCGGGCCGCGGAGGCGCGCCATGATCGCGACCAGATCCTCGAACCCGTTCCGACGGGCGTTCAACTCAGCGCCTCTCCCCGCTCCCGACATGGCGCGCGCCTGGCCACGCTCCCGCGAGGGGACGCGCCGCGCCCCCGACGGAGGCGGAGCCTCTCGATGCGCCCGCGGTTCCGGCGCCGGCGTGCCCGGCGCCGGTCTCGGCCGGTCCTCGCGCGGAAGCATGTCCGGGGTGTGCCGGCGTGGCAAGCCTTGCGAGGAACTCGTCGACCGTGCGCGCCGCCTCCGCGAAGTCGGTGCCATTGACCTGGAGCCGGACTCCGTCCACCGTCCAGCGCGCCTTTGGGAAGTGGGCGAGAAGCGGGCGGACCCGTTCGCCGAACGCGTCCCCGTCCGCCGGACGGACGAGGATCCCGTCGCGGTCCCTTGAAATCGCCGCGATCCCGAGCCCGCGGGCGACGGCGCGGAGGCGGACGATCTCACCGAGCGCCCGCGCCGGTTCCGGCAGCGGCCCGTAGCGGTCCCTGAGCTCCTCCAGCGCGGCGCGGACCTCGTCCGGCCCTCTGGTCTCCGCGAGCCGGCGGTAGGTGGCGATCCGCTGGTTCGCCGCCGCGATATACTCCTCCGGCAGATAGGCTTCAGCGCCGAGATCGACCGTCGTCTCGGGAGCCTCCTCGATTCGCTCGCCGCGGACCTCCCGGACCGCTTCCTCCAGGAGCCGCATGTAGAGGTCGAAGCCAACGGCGGCAAGATGGCCGTGCTGCTCCGGGCCGAGCAAGTTGCCTGCGCCCCGGATCTCGAGATCCCGCATGGCGAGGCGCAATCCGGAGCCGAGTTCGACGAACTCGCGCATCGCCACGAGCCGCTGCTCGGCCTCGTGAGTGAGGCGCGCGTGACGCGGGTAGAGCAGGTACGCGTAGGCCTGCCGATCGGCGCGTCCGACGCGTCCCCGCAGCTGATAGAGCTGCGCCAGGCCGAGTCGGTGCGCCTGTTCGATGACGATCGTGTTCACGCGCGGGATGTCGAGCCCGATCTCGACGATCGTCGTGCAGACGAGGACGTCGTAGCGCCCGGCGAGGAAGTCGAGCATCACCTGCTCGAGCTCTGTCTCCGGCATCTGGCCGTGGGCCACCGCGACGCGCGCCTCCGGCACTGCGTCGCGAACTCGCTTGGCGGCTCGCTCGATCGCGTCCACGCGGTTGTGCACCACGTAGATTTGGCCTCCGCGCTCGAGCTCTCGGCGAATCGCGTCCCGCACCAGCGCCGGGTCGTCCTCCCGGATGAACGTCCGGATCGGCTGGCGGACGTCGGGCGGGGTCTCCATCACGGAGAGGTCCCGCAGGCCGGCGAGCGACATGTGCAGCGTCCGGGGGATCGGCGTCGCCGTGAGCGTGAGCACGTCGACCTGAGTCCGCAACTGCTTCAGCCGTTCCTTGTGCGTTACGCCGAAGCGCTGCTCCTCATCGATGATCACGAGGCCGAGGGCGCGGAACGTGATCGCCTTGTTTAGGACCTGGTGGGTGCCGATCAACACGTCCACGGCGCCGGTGCGTACGCCCTCGACGACTGCCTTCTGTTCCTTTGGCGTGCGAAACCGGCTCAGCATCTCGACACGCACGGGGAACGCCGCGAAGCGCTCGCGGAACACCGTATAGTGCTGTTGGGCAAGCAGCGTCGTCGGCACGAGGACGGCCGCCTGGCGCCCGTCCATCACCGCCTTGAACGCCGCACGAAGCGCCACCTCGGTCTTGCCGTACCCCACATCGCCGCAGACCAGGCGGTCCATGGGACGCGGCGCTTCCATGTCCCGCTTCACGTCCTCGATCGCCTTGAGCTGGTCGGGCGTTTCCTCGTACTCGAACGCGTCTTCCATTTCCCGCTGCCAGGGAGTGTCGGGTGAGAACGCGTGCCCCGCGGCTCGTTCCCGCGCGGCGTACAACTGGAGCAGCTCACGTGCCATCTCGCGCGTGCGCTCGCGAACGCGGCGCTTCTCGCGCTCCCACTCGGTCCCGCCGAGCCGGTTGATCTGCGGCGCCTGGCCGTCGGCGCCGACATACCGCTGCACGAGCGCGATCTGGTCGGTCGGCACGTAGAGCGCGTCGCCTTGCGCGTACTCCAGGTGCAGGTAGTCGCGCTCGCCATCCCCGAGTGCGAGGCGCCTGAGCCCGCGGTAGACCCCGATGCCATGATGCACGTGCACTACGAGGTCGCCGGGCGACAACTCGGCCCAGCTCCCGAGACGTGCGCTGTCGCGCAGCCATCGGAGCTTCTTCGACCTGCGGTGCCAGCCCAGGATCTCGCTGTCGGTGATCACGGTAAGGTCGTCCAGCGCAAAGCCCGTGGCGAGCGGGCGCGGCACGACCAGGGCACGGCCCGGATCCGGCAGGGCACCCAGGGGATCTGCGATCGCGGCTGGGATTCCGTGTTCCGCGAGCAACTCCGTGATCCGGTGCGCCTGCCGGCTGGCGACCACGATGCGGCGCCCCTCTGCGACCCAGTGGCGCATGTGCTGCACGAGCGCGTCCATCTGGCCGGCGAACGACTCGACCGCTCCGAAAGGGGCGTCGACGGCGTCGTCTGCCGGGGGCCGGTGGAGGCTTGAGATTCGCAGCATGCGCAGTGCGTCGAGCGCCGTCGCGATCTGTTCCCAACGGGCGATCGGGACGCACGCGTCGGAGGAGATCCGTTCGGCCTCGATCGCGCGCTCGTAGGCGCCTACGGTGTGCGTGTAGAGGGCCCGGGCCTGGCGCTCCACGTCGTCGGGCTCATCGAGCACGCACACCGGATCCGGCAACGCCTCGGGGAGCAGGATGCCGGTGGAAGGCGACGGCCTCGCCGCCAGCACGGTGGCTTCATCGATCGTGTCCACGGTGCGCTGGGTGTCGGGATCGAACGTGCGCACCGACTCGATTTCGTCTCCGGCCCACTCGACACGGACCGGCCTGTCCTCCGTGGAGGGGAAGACGTCGATCAATCCGCCGCGCACAGCGACCTCGCCGGGCGCTTGCACGAGTTCCGTTCGCTCGTAGCCGCCCGCGGCCAGGCGCGCGAGGGCGTCCTCCAACCGCATGCGGTCTCCGGCACGAAACGTAATGCGTGCGGCGGCGGCACCTTCGGGATCGGGCAGCGGAGACAGGAATCCCGCCGGCGGAGCGACCACCACGACCGGTGTTCCGCGGCCCACGGCGTCGAGCAGGCGCTGTCGGGCGCCTTCGGCTTCCACAGACGGACGGTCCTCGGGCCCGAGCCCTTCCCAGGCGGCGAGCGTATGCACTTCGTGCGCGCCTGCGGGGAGAAACGCCGATAGGTCGTCGGCAAGTCGCTCCGCCTGCTCGCGATTGGACGTCAGGACCGCCCACGCCGGGACGGCCGTGCCTGCGTGCACCACGTGTGCTGCGATCAGGCAGGCTTTCGCCGAGCCGGTCGGTCCGGTGACCCACGGCCGCCGACGGTGTGCGATTGCATCCGAAACGAACAGAAACTCCCGTCTGCGCTGCAGAAGCGGGAGCACGCCGGACAACGACATGCTGAGTCCTCCGCGGCTATTGTACGGGAGAGCCGGAAAATGCGTCAACACAAAGGTGCGTGCCGCACGGACACACCGATACCGCCGGCCTGCGAGCCGCGCACTGCGTCAGCACTACGGCGCGCGCGGCGGGGCGACGGGCGTGCGGCGTCCCCGATACCGGTTGGTAATCGGGAGACGGCGGTCTTTACCAAACGCCTTGGGCGTGATCCGGATGCCCGGAGGCGCCTGACGCCGCTTGTACTCGCTGCGGTCCACCATCGCGATGACTCGTGCGACGGTCTCCGGATCAAACCCGTCGGACGCAATCTCATCGGCGGAGCGGTCGTCTTGGACGTATCGTTCCAAGATCCCGTCGAGTATGTCATAGGGCGGCAGCGTGTCCTGATCGGTCTGGAGCTCGCGGAGTTCGGCCGTGGGCACCCGTTCGATGACGCCCTGGGGGACGAGGTCACGTCCCGCCTGGACGTTCCGCCAGCGCGCTAGCCGATAGACGAGGGTCTTCGGCACGTCCTTGATCACGGCGAACCCGCCGGCCATGTCGCCGTACAGGGTGGCGTAGCCGACGCTCATCTCGCTCTTGTTGCCGGTCGTGAGCACGAGCCAGCCGAACTTGTTCGAGAGCGCCATCAGCAGGTTGCCGCGCGTCCGCGCCTGCAGGTTCTCCTCCGTGATGTCGCGGGCGAGACCATGGAACACGCCGGCGAGCGTGGTCTCGTAGCCCGAGACGATGGCGTCGATCGGGAGGTCGAGGGTGCGGATACCGAGAGCCTGCGCGAGCGCCGCCGCGTACCGGCGGCTGTCGTCAGACGTGAATCGGGACGCCATCGTGACGCCGTGGACGGCATCGGTGCCGAGCGCATCGACCGCGATGCATGCGACGAGCGAGGAATCCACGCCGCCGCTCAGCCCCACGACGACCCCTCGAAATCCGTTCTTGCGCACGTAGTCGCGCGTCCCGAGGACCAGCGCGCGGTAGACCTCCTCGACGTCGTCCGGCGGGGCCTGGGGCGCGGTGCGGGGGAGCGGCGGGTGCGGCGCGGTGGCCCGCGTGGTGGAGAGGGTGTAGACCGGCGCCCTGATCCCCTCGCCGCGGAGGGCGTCCGTCGTCCGGATCGGGTTGTAGCGACGGATGCTGCGGATCGCGTCCACGTCGAGATCGGCGACGACGAGTGCCTCGTCGAACGCCGGCCCGCGGGCAATCACGGTGCCGTCGGGGCCCGCGATCACGCCCGTTCCGTCGAACACCAGCTCATCCTGCCCGCCGACGAGGTTGTTGTACACAAGCGCCACCGCGTAGTCGCGCGCACGCGTCTTCAACATCTCCTCGCGCATGCGCCACTTGCCCGCCGAGTACGGGGACGCGTTGATGTTGACGGCGACCAGGGCGCCCGCGAGCGCCTGGGCGGCCAGGGGACCACCAGGCGCCCAGACGTCCTCGCAGATCGTCACGCCGACGGGAACGCCGTGGATCACGAAGACCGGACCCTCGTTCCCCGGCTGGAAGTATCGCTTCTCGTCGAACACTCCGTAATTTGGAAGGCGCATCTTGTGGTACACGCCGCCGATCCGGCCCTCGTGCATCACGGCGGCCGCGTTGTACAGGTGGTCCCCGGAGTCGGCGAAGCCGACGACCGCGGCGGTCGTGACCGCGTGCCGGGCGATTTCGTCAAGACAGGAGAGATTCTCGTCGATGAAGTCGGTCTTGATCAGCAGGTCCTCAGGCGGGTAGCCGGTGACGGACAGCTCGGGAAATGCGACCACATCCACACCGAGTGCCTGGGCCTCTTCGAGGCGCTCGACGATCTTGCGGGTGTTGCCGTCGAAATCTCCGACTGTGGTGTCGATCTGGGCCATTGCGACCCGGAACCGAGGCGCCATGTGGATCCTCCCCGAGCAACGTTCGCACGACGCTGATCCAGCGATCATTATAGCATTCCGCTTGAGCCGGGCCGTCCTGCTGAAGCCCGCGGCGCGCGGAGCGCCCGGCAGGGATGAGGCGGTGCCGCTGCCAACACATAGCGGAACGTTGGGAGGTGGCAATGCGGGCGCCGTTGGTCGTGAGTGCCGCAGGAGTGTCGAGATTTCTGCTCCACGCGCAGGGGTTGGCGGAAGCGGCGACGCCGCCGAGCGATGCGTCCACGACCGCGACGCTTCGGAAGATCCGTCAACTCGGGTGCGTGCAACTGGATCCCGTTGCAGTTGTCGAGCGCAACCAGCATCTCGTGCTCGCCGCTCGTCTGCCCGGATACGAGCCGGACAGCCTCGAGATGCTCCGCCGCCGCCGCCGGGTGTTCGAGTACTGGGCGAACGCGGCGTGTATCCTCCCGATCGAGAGCTTTCCGGCGTTCGAAGGCACGCGGCGGCGGTTTCGAAAGCGGCTGGCTTTCGAGCTCGCGGAGTTGCGGCCGATCGTTCGCCGGATGATGGCGGCCCTCGAATCCGGCGGGCCGCTTCCGGCTCGGGGATTCGCGTCCCCGGAGCGGCTCCGGGGCTACTGGGACGGCGCGGAGGCGCGCACCAAGGCGACCTCCCACGCGCTCACGCTGCTATTTCGGACCGGGGCGCTCGTCGTGGCCAGGCGCGAGGGCGCGGAGCGCTACTTCGATCTAGCGGAACGCGTGATCCCGGAGGGCCTGCTCCGCAATGCTGCGGACATGACGACACGCGACGCGGACGAGGCAATGCTGGAGATGTATCTGCGCGCGTATCGCGTCTTCGACGCCCGGGACGCCAGATTCGGGTGGCGCGCGATGACAGCCAGGGCGCGTGCGGCCGCCGTCCGGGAGCGGCTGAGTGCGGCGGCGATCGTGCCCCTGTCGATACCCGGCGTTTCGCGGCAGTACTTTGTTTCGGCGAGCGACGTCCGGGCGCTTCGGCACCACGAGCGCGCCGCGGCAGACGCCGCCGCCGACGATGGCCCCATGGCGCGTTTTCTCCCGCCGCTCGACAACCTGCTCTGGCGGCGCGATCGGGTGCTGGACGTATTCGGCTTCCGATACCTGTGGGAAGGATATCTGCCGGCGGCCCGGCGTCGGTACGGCCACTACGCCATGCCGATCTTGGTAGGATCCAGGCTGGTCGGCCGGATCGACCCGCGTCTCGACCGTTCCCGGCGGCGCCTCGTCGTCCGGCTGCTGCACCTCGAGTCCGGCGTACCCGTGACCCGGCGCCTGCGCGAGAGTCTTGCTGCCGGTCTGGAGGCGTTTGCACGATTCCATGGAGCCGTCGGGTTCGAGGTGGAACGGACGGAGCCTCCCCGGCTCAGGGTGTAGGCGGGCGGGAGGCGAGCCATCTCGTAGCGGTGCGGCCCCGCCGGATGACTGGCGGGGCCGCACCCGTATGGCCCGGGAGGGGCGTCCCGGTGGTGTCGTGTTGTGGATCAGATATCGTAGTACAGGTAGAACTCGTAGGGAACGGGACGAATGTTCACTTCCTGGAGCTCCCGCGTGCGCTTGTAATCGATCCAGGTATCCAGGAGATCGCGGGTGAAGACGTCTCCTTCCAGCAGGAATTCGTGATCCGCCTCGAGCGCCGCGAGTGAAGCGTCCAGGGACCCCGGCACGCTCTTGACCTTCGCCGCTTCCTCCGCCGGAAGCTCGTACGTGTTCTTGTCGAGCGGACCAAATCCGGCCTTGATGGGATCGATCTTGTGCTTGATGCCGTCGAGGCCCGCCATGAGCATGGCCGCGAACGCGAGATAGGGGTTGCACGTCGCGTCGGGGCAGCGGAACTCGATGCGCTTGCTCGCCGCCGCGGCCGGTCCCGTGAAGTACATGGGGATGCGAATCGCCGCGCTTCGATTGCGCTTGCTGAACGCGATGTTCACCGGGGCCTCGAAATGAGGGACCAGCCGCCGGTAGGAGTTGGTCGTGCACGCGCAGAGACCCAGCAGGGCGTTGACGTGCGTGAGCAGCCCGCCGACGTAGTGGAGTGCCTCGTCGCTCAGTTCGGCGTAGCCGCCTTCGTTGTAGAACAGGTTCGCGCCACCCTTCCACAGGCTCTGGTGGGTGTGCATTCCGTTCCCGTTGTCGCCGAACAGCGGCTTCGGCATGAATGTCGCGGTCATGCCGTGGCGGCGCGCGATGTTCTTCACGATGTACTTGTAGCTCATGAGGTTGTCGGCCATCCGGGCCAGGGTGCTGTACTTCATGTCGATCTCGCACTGTCCGGCGGATGCGACCTCGTGGTGCTGCATCTCCACTTCAACGCCCCAGGCTTCCATCTGGAGCGCCATCTCGCTGCGAATGTCCAACAGCGTGTCCGCGGGCGGAACCGGGAAGTACCCTTCCTTCGAGCGGATCCGGTACCCCTGTCCGGGCTGTCCGGTATTCCAGACGCCCTCGGGGGAATCGATGCTGTATCCCATCCGGTAGGGGAGGACGTCGTACTGCACGTTGCTGAAGACGAAGAACTCGGCCTCGGGTCCCCAGTAGCTTGTGTCCGCGATGCCCGACTGCCTGAGATAGTCTTCCGCCTTCTGAGCGACGTGCCGCGGGTCGCGCGTATACGGTTTGCCCGTCGTCGGATCGTACACGTTGCAGACCATCGACAGCGTCGGGATCTCCGCGAACGGATCGGGGCGCGCGCTGGCCGGATCCGGCATGAGGATCATGTCGCTCTCCTCGATCGTCTGAAAGCCCCGGATGCTGCTCCCGTCGAACCCGATGCCACGCTTGAACGTCTTCTCGTCCACCTGGCTCGCCGGAATCGTCGCGTGCTGCCAGGTGCCTGGTACGTCTACGAACTTCAGATCCACCATTTTGATGCCGCGGTCCTTGATGTGCGCGATGACGTCCTGCGCGGTCATCTCTTTGCCGGCCATTCTCCACCTCCGCGTCCCGGCCCGGGATCGTATCTGCGCTGCCGGGGCCAAACAAAAAACGCCCTCCGAGCATACGCTCGGAGGGCGTCCAGGCCCTCGGTACGTCTCAGTACCTAGGGGTTTTTATACCACGGAGGCGTCTTGAAGTCAACCACCGCGCGCGTGGTGTAATAGCTCAATGATTTTGTCATAGGCTAATAGCTCAGTGAATCTGTCATCCTGGCACCATGTCCAGGGAGACGATCACGTTGACTCAGAAGGAGCAACAACGCGTGCAGGTAGTGACCCAGGTCCAACATGGAGCGCTCAGCGTGGCAGAAGCCGTCACCCTGTTGGGCCTCTCTGACCGTCATGTCCGCCGGCTCCTCGCCGCGCTGCACAAGCACGGCATCGCCGGCCTGGCCCATGGGAACCGCGGCCGGTCCTCGCCCCGCCGCTTGTCCGAGACCGTCCGGGCGCGGGTGCTCACGCTGGCTCGCACCACCTATGCCGGCGTCAATGATTACCAGCTCACCGACCTGCTGGCCGAGCGGGAGGGGCTGCACGTCTCTCGCCCCACGGTGCAGCGGTGGCTCCGGGCCGCTGGCCTGGGCAGTCCCCGGACCCGGCGTCCCCCGCGGCATCGCCGCCGCCGCGAGCGCATGCCCCAGGCCGGCCTGCTGATCCAGATGGACGGCAGTCATCATCCGTGGCTCGAGGACCGCGGCCCACACCTCGTCCTGCTCGCTGCGATGGACGATGCCACGGGTACCGTCCTCGACGGGGTCTTTCGGGACGAGGAGGACACCCATGGCTACTTCCTCCTCCTGTGTCGGCTCATTACGCGCTATGGCCTCCCCAGCGCCGCGTATACGGATCGACACGGGATCTTCCATCGCGATCCGCGGACGCCGCTATCCGTGGCGGAGCAACTCCGCGGGCGCCCCGCCTCCACGCAGGTGGGGCGGGCTCTGCAGGAACTGGGCATCCGGTGGATTGGCGCGCACTCCCCGCAGGCCACGGATGAAATTGTCAAGCCCCGGGGCTAGGCGGGGAGGCTCGGGCGCGGTAGGATGGCATTGGACGCGGGTGACCCCCGACCGAAGAGCGGAGTCAGGGAATGAAAACTCCGCCGCGCTGGCCGGCGCTTCGGCGCCTAG
>DASPUZ010000010.1:0-14923 GCA_035622635.1 bacterium
AAGCACGACAACGATCACCAGCGCGACGACAAACCCCATCGACATCTCCCCCTCTCGCTCTCGGGACCTCGTTCGCGCCTTCGCCTGGTGCCCCCTGCCTCGCCGCGCGCCGGGGGCGGGAGGGGTCGCGCGCGGCGGCGAATGCCCACCGGCAGGTCTCGGGCAGCTGCGGGGAGCCGGCGTTCGGAGGTGGCATCCGCAGGAACAAGAGCGAGGTGAGCCATGCAGTGGACGATCAGCGCGGATGAGTATCGTCGCCGCCAGGAGCGGGTGCGTGAGGCGTTGGGCAGACGCGATCTCGTCGGATTGTGCCTGTTCGGTCCGACCCAGGTGTTCTATTTGAGCGGGTTTGCGTTCATTCAGACCGAGCGGCCGATGGGGCTCGTGTTCCCTCGCGAGGGGCAAAGCGTCCTATTCGTCCCGCAACTCGAAGCGGAGCACTCCCAGCTTCACGCCCTGGTGGGCCAGATCGAGGTCTATCCCGAGTATCCAGGGCGGGTTCATCCGATGAAGCGCTTTGCGGAGATCTGTCGTGATCTGGGGTTAGACAGCAGACGCATCGGGGTAGACGGCGATGGGTACGGCGGCGGGTATGGATATCGCGGGCCTACGTTGAGTGAGCTTCTCCCGACCGCGAAGGTCGTGCCCTCGCGCGACTTGATCGAGGACATGATCGCGGTGAAGTCGCCCGAGGAAGTCGCGTTGATTCGGGAGAGCGCCAAGTGGGGAACCCTAGCGCACGCGCTGCTCCAGCAGTACACGCGTCCGGGCCTTACGGAGACGGAGGTGAGCGGACGAGCGTCGTTCGACGCGACCCAGGCGATGATCCGAGCTCTTGGCCCATCGTACCGGCCGCTGTCCTGGCTCCGCGCCGGCGCGCACGCCGGATATCGCGGGCAGATCGGGAAGGATTCGGCACTGCCGCACTCGCTCACGACGAACGCCGTGTTCCGGACCGGCAACGTGCTGGTGACCGGCGCGGGCGCGGGGGTTGGAGGGTACGGAAGCGAGCTCGAACGGACGATGATCATCGGAGCTCCGGACGACCGCCAGCGCCGCTACTTCGATCTGATGCTCGGCGCCCAGCAGGCGGCCTTCGACGCGATCTGTCCGGGTGCCAAGTGCTCGGATGTCGACCGCGCCGTTCTGGCGTACTTCGAACAGCACGATCTCATGCCGTACTGGCGGCATCACACGGGACACGCGCTCGGCATGGGAAACCACGAAGCCCCGTTCTTCGACGTCGGCGACGACACCCCGATCGTGCCGGGAATGGTGTTCAGCGTCGAGCCGGGCGTCTACATCCCCGACTACGCCGGGTTCCGCCACTCCGACACCGTGCTGGTCACGGAGGACGGGATGGAGATGATCACGAACTACCCGCGGGTGCTTGAGGACCTGACCATCCCGGCTTAGTGGATCGTCCCTGGCGACGATCCACTGGTCCCGATCAGACTTCCCTTAGGCGCCCGAAATCGACACGCCGCCGGACGAAGTTGACGTACACTTCGCCCCTATGGAAGAACGCGTTGTCCAGGATCTGCAGATGAAGCGGGATCGTCGTCTGCACGCCGCCGATCTCGAACTCGCGGAGCGCACGCTGCATTCGCATGATCGCCTCGTCTCGGTCCCGGCCCCAGGCGACGACCTTCGCGAGCAACGAGTCGTAGTGCGCCGGGATCGTGTATCCCGCGAACGCATGCGTGTCCACGCGGATCCCCGGCCCGCCCGGCAGGACGAACGCAGTGATCTGCCCCGGGGATGGTAGGAAGTCCCGGGATGGGTCCTCCGCGTTCACCCGGCACTCGATCGCGTGGCCACGATACTCGATGTCCCGGGGCAGCGAGATCCGTTCCCCCGCCGCGATCTTGATCTGCTCCTTGATCAGATCGATGCCCGTCACCATCTCCGTGACCGGATGCTCGACCTGGATCCGTGTATTCATCTCGATGAAGTAGAGATGATTGGTGCCCTCGACGAGGAACTCCACAGTACCGGCGTTCGTGTATCCGACCACCTCGGCCGCGCGGACCGCGGCCCTCAGCAACGCCCGCCGCAGGCGGGGACTCAGTCCGACCGCCGGCGATTCTTCGAGCAGCTTCTGGTGACGTCGCTGGATCGAGCAGTCGCGCTCGCCCAGCGCGACGACGGTCCCCCGGCCGTCGGCGAGGATCTGTACCTCGACGTGGCGGGGTTCCTCGAGGTACTTTTCGATGTACACGTCGCCGCTCCCGAACGCCGCCGCAGCCTCCCGTGACGCCGCCACGAACGCGTGCCGGAGATCGTTGGCCGATTGGACCACGCGCATGCCGCGGCCGCCGCCGCCGGCGGCGGCCTTGATCACGAGTGGATACCCCGTGTTCTTCCCGGCAGCGATGGCAGCCGCCTCGTCCCGGATCGGCCCGAGGCTGCCGGGAACCACGGGAATGCCGGACTTGCGCATCAATTGCCGCGCCGCGGCCTTGTCGCCCATCTTGTAAATTGCCTCGGGCGGAGGGCCGATGAACGTGATCTTGCAGTCCTGGCAGATTTCCGCGAAGTGTGGATTCTCCGCGAGAAAGCCGTAGCCCGGATGGATCGCGTCGGCGCCGAGGAGTTCAGCCGTGGCCATGATGTTCGGGATGTTGAGATAGCTGTCCCGCGCAGGGGCCGGCCCGATGCAAAATGCCTCGTCCGCGAGGCGCACGTGCAGCGCATCGCGGTCGGCCTCGGAATAGACTGCGGCCGTGCGGATACCGAGCTCCCGGCACGCGCGGATGATGCGCACCGCGATCTCGCCGCGGTTGACGATCAGCACTTTGTCGAACATGCGGACGTTGTCCACCCCCGGCGTCTGCTACGCGACTGGCGGAATCTATTTTGGAGATGTCGATCCCAAGGCGTGGCGGACACCGCCTATACAGCCGGGGACGGGTCGACGAGGAACAGCGGCTGGCCGTACTCGACCGCAGCACCGTTCTCTGCCACGATGCTGACGATGCGACCGGCGACCTCGCTCGGGATCTCGTTGAACAACTTCATCGCTTCCAAGATGCAGACGGTCTGTCCCTCTTCGACCGCGTCGCCTTCCTGCACGAAGGGCTGGGCATCCGGCTTGGAAGCGCGGTAGAACGTCCCGACCATCGGAGCGATGATCGGCGTGTACCGTTGCTCCGAGGCGGCCGGCCCGTGGGCCGTGTCCGCGGGCGCATGCCCCGCCGGGGACGCTCCCGTGGCCAATACCGCCGACGCTACGGCTCGCGCTTTCTTGATCCTGACTTTGACGTGAGCTCCTTCGACCTCGAGTTCCTCGATATCGGCCTCGGCGGCCAGCCGGATGAGCGCGCGGAGCTCGTCCAGATCGAACCGCTGGTTCTGGGTCATTCCGTCTGCCCCCCTGCGTCGTGGGTCGCCGCGGCGTCCTGCATGGACGCGTCGCGGACTCGCCCGATGCGGCGGTATTTCTCATACCGGGCCGCGACGAGCGATTCCTCCGAGCGCCCTTCCAAAAGGGCAAGATGACGCAGGACCGCTTGCACCACCGCCGCGACCGCGTCCTCCCTGTGACGGTGCGCGCCCCCCGGAGGCTCGGGGATGATCTCGTCGACGATCTCGAGGGCGGCGAGGTCGCCCGCCGTCAGCCGCAGCGCCTCCGCAGCGTCACGAGCCCGGGAGCCGTCGCGCCAGAGAATTGCGGCGCACCCTTCCGGCGAGATGACGGAGTAGATGGCGTGTTCGAACATGAGCAGGACGTCGCAGATCCCGATCGCCAGGGCACCGCCGCTGCCGCCCTCGCCGGTGATGACCGTCACGATCGGCGTCCGAAGGCGCGCCATCTCAAACAACGATCGCGCGATCGCCTCGGCCTGGCCGCGTTCTTCGGCGTCTTTCCCTGGAAACGCGCCTGCCGTGTCGACGAGCGTCACGACGGGCGCCCGCAGTTTTTCTGCGAGCCGCATGACGCGGACCGCTTTGCGATACCCCTCGGGATTCGGCATGCCAAACCGGCGCGAGATGTTCTCCCGCGTGTCGTGTCCCTTCGCGTGGCCGATGATCGCCGCGGGCCGCCCGCCGACGATGCCGAGCCCTGCGATGATCGCCCGGTCGTCGCCGAACGAGCGGTCGCCGTGGAGTTCGACGAACTCCGAGGTCAGACCGTCGATGTAGTCTCCGACCCTCGGGCGTTCGGGATGGCGCGCGAGCTGCACGCGCTGCCACGGGGTCGGATTGCGCGCGATCTCTTCGTGCAGTGACTCGGCCCGGGCCTCCAGCGCCGCGATCTGCTCGCCCAAATCCATCTGCTGGGCGGTCGTAATCCGGCGCAGATCGCCGATCTCACGTTCCACCTCTGCGAGGTTCTCCTCGAGAGACGCCGACGAAGCGGCGGGGCTGGCGTCCGGAGGACGGAGAGGCTCAGGCGGGTGGTGGCTCATCGGGTGTCCGACCGATCGACCCAGCCCTGGGCGGGAGCCCCGACCATGGCTGGGTCCAGCGGGGCGTTGGTCAGCCGGAGAAGGCGCGCAACCGCCCCCCGTAGCTCGGCCCTCGGCACGATTGCGTCGAGGAAGCCGTGCTCAAGAAGAAACTCGGAGGTCTGAAACCCCTCCGGGAGCTTCTGACGGATCGTCTGTTCTATGACGCGGGGGCCCGCAAAGCCGATCAGCGCCCCGGGCTCTGCCACGATGATGTCGCCCTGAAATGCGAAGCTTGCGGCGACGCCTCCGGTCGTGGGATCGCAGAGCACGGTGATCAACGCGACGCCGGCATCCGCGAGCCTGGCCAGCGCGACGCTGGTTCTTGCCAGTTGGAGGAGCGACAGTACACCCTCCTGCATCCGCGCACCCCCCGAAGCCACGAAGAGCACCAACGGCCAGCGGTGGTCGCGCGCACGCTCCGCGCTCCTCGCGATCTTCTCACCGACCACGGAGCCCAGGCTGCCTCCCATGAACCCGAACTCCATGGCTCCGACCACCGCGTGAGCGCCCTCGATCGTGCCGGTGCCGGTGACGATCGCCTCGGTCCGGCCCGTCTTCCGGCGCGACTCCTCGATCCGCTCCGGGTACGGCTTCTCGTCGACGAAGCCCAGAGGATCCTCGGGCAGCAAGGCCGCGTCGGTCTCCACAAACGATGCGAGGTCCAGCACGAGCGCCAGCCGGTCCATGGCCGATAGGCGGTGATGAAAACCGCACCGGGGACACACGCGCAGGTTCCGTTCGAGCTCCTTGCGATACACGAGGTTGGCGCAATGGGGGCACTTGGCCCACAACCCCGCCGGGATATCGCGCCGTTCGGACGCGGGACGCTTGGGCCGTCCGAGCCAGTCTAGCAACGGGAGGACCGCGGCCGTGTTGCGGGATGAGAAGCCGAGTATGGGTGTCTCAAGGCGGCTTGATTATACCGCACGCCGTGGCAACCGGGCAAACAGACTGGGCTGCGCCGCCGTGGGTGTTATAATTGAAGGCGCTGCTTTGAACGGTGTGAGGAGGTCGGTGTGATGGCGATGCAGTCCTCCGATCCGCGTGCGCGAGGCGGTCCGGGGCATTCCGCCGCGGTGGTGGCCGCACTGGTTGTGGTCGCAGCGGGGGCGTTGCTGGGCAGTGTCGTGCTGCCGCGGTACGTGCACCCCGTGTTCCCGTCACAACCAGTTGTTCCGCCTTCAGCCCCGGCGGCGCCATCGACACCGTCCGCCCCGCCAGCCGCGGTCCAGCCGCCGGCGCCGCCCGCGCCCGTGCAGCCAACGCCTGTGTCGCCGGCGCCGCGCGGTTCGCTCACGCCCGATGAGGCGGTGGTCATCAGCGTCGTCAAGGCGGTCCGCCCTTCGGTCGTCAACATCAATACCGAATCACAGGTCCAGACGATGTTCGGCGTGTTCCCGGCTCAAGGGGCGGGGTCAGGCGTCATCGTGCGCTCGAATGGCTACATCGTTACGAACAATCACGTCGTCCAGGGCGCGACAACCATCAAGGTGACGCTGGCTGACGGCAAGGAGTTGACGGGGAAGATCGTGGGCACGGATCCATACGCGGATCTCGCCGTCATCAAGGTAGAGTCTCCCGTGCCGCTACCCGCTGCGGCGCTCGGCACGAGCGGCGCCCTGCAAGTCGGCCAGCTTGCGATCGCCATCGGGAACCCGTTCGGTCTTGGCAGTACCGTGACGACCGGCGTCGTCAGCGCCCTCAACCGGAACATTCAGCTCCCGACCGTGATCGTCGAAAACTTGATCCAGACATCGGCGGCGATCAACCCGGGGAACAGCGGCGGGGCGCTCGTCGACAGCAGCGGTCGCGTGATCGGGATCAACACGGCCATCATCCCCAACGCACAGGGTATCGGGTTTGCGATTCCGAGCGACGTCGCCCGCGCGGAGATGGAGCAGTTGATCGCGCACGGCCGCGTTGTCCGCCCCTGGGTGGGCGTGATATACGGCGGCGAGGTCGACGCGCAGGTGTCGCAGGCGTACAACCTGGGAACGGACCACGGGGTCGTCGTCCGCGATGTGGAGCCGTCGTCGCCCGCGGCGAAAGCGGGCCTGCAGGCCGGGGATATCATCACGGCGGTCAACGGCACCCGGATTGAGAATTGGAACGACTTCGTACGGGAGATTGTCACGAAGAAGATCGGCGATACGATCACGTTAACGATTGTGCGCGATCATGCCACGCGGCAGATGTCGGTGGCGCTGACGGAGCGGCCGGCCGAGCCTCGCTGAGTAGGGCCCAGCGGAGACCGACACCGGAAGTGACGATGGAGGAGCGAACGCTCGCGACCGACATCGCGACCGTCACCGAGGCCGCGGCGCTGGCTGCGGCCCATCACATGGGGGAGGGCGACAACGAGCGAGCCGACCTGGCGGCGGTGACCGCGATGCGCCGGGTGCTCGGCCGGTTGCCCATTCGCGGCCGCGTGGTGATCGGTGAAGGTGAGCGAGACGAGGCTCCGATGCTCTATATCGGCGAGGAGGTGGGCACGGGGGACGGATCCGAGGTCGATATCGCCGTCGATCCGGTGGAGGGCACGAATCTGGTGGCGAAGGGGCTCCCCAATGCGATCGCCGTGCTGGCGATGGCGGAGCGCGGCGGTATCTTGCACGCGCCTGACACGTACATGGAAAAGTTGATCGTTCCTCCCCAGGCTGCCGGCAAGGTCGATCTCCGGTGGCCTCCGGCGAGAAATCTCAACGTGCTCGCCGAGGCCCTGGAACGCCGGGTGACGGACATGACGGTGGTGATTCTGGACCGGCCCCGGCACACCGAGCTGATCGCGGCGGTACGCGCTGCCGGCGCTCGCATCAAGCTCATCTCGGACGGAGACACGGCCCCCGCGATCTCGGCCGCAGTCTCCGGTACGGCCGTCCACGCCGTGATGGGGATCGGCGGGGCGCCGGAAGGGGTCCTGGCCGCAGCGGCGCTGAGATGCCTCGGAGGCGAGATGCAGGCGCGCCTGCGGTTCCGAAACGACGCGGAGCGCGAACGGGCACGGGCGATGGGGATCAGTGATCCCGACCGGATCTTCCGCACGGAGGAGCTGGTCCGCGGCGAGAACCTCGTCTTCGCCGCAACCGGGATCACCGATGGCGACCTCTTCCGCGGGGTGCGCTTGTTCGGAGGCGGCAGCCGCACCCACTCGCTCGTCATGACCTCGGTGCCACGGGAGATCCGGTTCGTGGACACGATTCATGTCGAGGATCCCACCCGGATCGGTGTCGTCCGACTGTAATGCGCCCTGGCTCTCTGCGAGACGATGACCGCGCCCCGGACTACCGGGCCGGGCCGCCGCGGTCCAGTACGCGCCCCGTGTGATGGCGGCATGATTACGGAGGAGCTTCAGGCGCTCATCGAGTCGGCGGTGGAGCGTGCCGTCGCCTCGGGTGACCTGCCCCCGCTTCCGGAGCCGCTGCCCGTATTCGACGTCGAGCCGCCACGTGATCCCCGCCACGGGGACTACGCGACGAACGTAGCGCTGGTGCTCGCGAAGGCCGCCCGCCGGCCGCCCCGAAGCGTCGGGGAAGCGGTACTGCATCACCTCGCGGTGCCGTCGGAGGATGTCGTGCGCGCGGAGCTGGCCGGTCCGGGCTTCCTGAATCTCTTTCTGGCGCCCGCGTTGGTGCACCGCTGGCTGCGGCGCGCGCACGCCGAGGACCGGCGGTTCGGAAGCTCGGACGTGGGCCGGGGGCGGCGCGTGCTGGTGGAGTACGTGAGCGCCAACCCCACCGGCCCGTTGCACGTTGGCACCGGGCGGAACGGGGCGGTTGGCGAGACCGTGGCGAGGCTGCTCGAGGCACTCGGCTACCAGGTGTCCCGGGAGTACTACGTCAACGACTACGGTGGACAGGTCGAGACACTCGCGCGTTCCGTCGAGGCGCGCTACCTGGAGTTGGTGGGACGGCCCTCGGACTTCCCCGCCGACGGTTACCAGGGCGCGTACGTGGGCGAGATCGCCCGGCGCATCCTGGAGCGCGAGGGCGAGACCCTCGCGCTTGCCGCAGACGAGGAGCGTCTGTCGCGCATCCAGGACTATGCGCTCCGCGCGATGCTCGAGGAGATCCGCTCCACCCTCGAAGCGTTCGGCATCAGATTTGACACGTGGTTCAGCGAGCGCACCCTGCACGAGCGTGGCGACGTTCGGCGATGCCTCGAAGCCCTGCGCGAACGCGACCTCGTGTACGACCAAGACGGGGCGTTGTGGTTCCGAGCGACGCGATTCGGCGACGACAAGGATCGTGTGATCGTGCGCCGCGACGGACGCCCGACGTACTTCGCCGCGGATATTCCATACCACCTGGACAAGTACGCGCGCGGGTTTGACCACCTCATCGACGTGTGGGGCGTCGATCACGTCGGCGACGTCGCCAGGGTGCGTGGCGCGATCGAGGGGTTTGGGCGCGATCCGTCCACACTGGAGGTCATCCTGTATCAGCACGTCCGCCTGCGCAACGAGGGGGAAGCCGTGCGGATGAGCAAGCGCAGCGGGGAATTTGTGACGTTGCGCGACCTGATCGAGGCGGTGGGACGGGACGCGGCCCGATTCTTCTTTATCATGGCGAGCCCGTCCGTGCCAATGGACTTCGACTTCGCCCTCGCGCGGCGCCAGTCGTCGGAAAATCCCGTGTACTACGTTCAGTACGCGCACGCCAGGATCTGCAGCATCCTGAGGGAAGCCCAGCGCCTGGGCGTCCGTGTGCCGCCGCTGGAGGAGGCCGATCTGGGGCGCCTCACGGCGCCCGAGGAGTGGGTGCTGGCCAAGCGCACCATCGCGTTGCCCGAGGTGGTCTACGCCGCCGGGATCCGGCGCGAACCTCAGCGCCTGTGTGCCTACGCGCGCGAGTTAGCGGAGGCTTTTCACGTTTTCTATGGGCAGTGTCGCGTGTTGACCGAGGATGGCGGTCTGACCAAGGCACGTTTGGTGCTGGTCGACGCGGTCCGCCGGGCGCTCCGGAACGCCCTCGAGCTGGCCGGGGTGGCCGCCGTGGAGCGGATGTAACGGGTTCCGGCCCGGAATCTTTTTGGCGGCAGAACGCGTATATTGGGAAGAAGGAGAATATGGCACCACGGAGAATATCCGGCCCAAAGGTTTATGGCTTGTCCCGCATGTTTCACGGTCGCGTTCCGGACCGTGTGCTTGGGTGGCGAAGGTTCTGAATCTGCGGAGGCCCCGAGCGAGCGTACGGTCCCCTGCGTAGGCATCTCCTTCTGGTGATGTCTGGCCCGTTCTTCGTGTAGGGCCGCCGGTGTCGTTCCTTCCCAGAAACGATGCTCGGCGGGTGTGTTGGGGCGGACCGGAGACTGCCAGGCACCGCGCCCGGCGGGAGCGGTACCGCAAGCACGATGCTCAAGGATGTACTAAGGAGGTCAGGTCAATGCCACAACGAGTCAAAGGTGTTCTCGCGGCGCTGCTGGCCACTGCGACGGCCGCGTTACTGACGAGCACCGCACAGGCTGCCCTCCTGTTCTCGGACATCGGCGACAGCCCGTACCAGCAGGCTATCATCAAGGTGAGCGTGACCGGCGTGATGACCGGGAATCCCGACGGCACGTTCAAGCCGGATCAGCCGATCACGCGCCTGGGCGCCGTGGAGGCGCTGGCCGCAGGACTGAATGTCCAGGGAACCGGCTCGATCCCAAACTACAAGGACCTGGACCAGATTCCCGAGGCCGTCCGGCCGGTCATTGCGGCATTGCTCAACACCGGGGCGGCATCCGCCCAGAGTGCCCAGGTGAAGGACGGCGACGTCACCTACACGCTGACGACGGACAAGGCGGTGTACGGTGTCGACGATCCGGTCGATCTGACCTTCACGGTCGCCAACACGGGGAAGACCGACGCGGTGTTCCAGTTCCCATCGACGCAGAACTACGACTTCGTCATCAAGCGCGGTACCGACGAGCTTGCGCGATGGTCGCTGGGGCAGACGTTTGTGCAGGCGCCGACCTCGCTGACGCTGGCCGGAGGGCATTCGTTCTCGTTCACAACACGGTGGCTGCAGAGGGACCAGGACAGTCATGCGGTGCCGCCGGGCACGTACACGCTCGAGGCGGTGTTCCCGCTGAAGGACCACCCCGTCGAGGTGAACTTGGAGTTTCAGAAGGGTCTCCTAACGACGTTTCCGGACAACACGTTCCGCCCGAACGCCCAGGTGGGCCGCGCTGAGTTTGCGGCGCTGCTGGTGCGGGCGATGGGGTTGCAGGGCGAGGCGACGCAGAAAGCGCAGGCCCCGCTGTCGTTCAAGGATGCGGGGGACGTCCCGGCGCCGTTGCATGGCTACGTGGCGGTGGCGATCGATCACAAGATCATGCCGTTGCTCCCCGACGGCAGCTGGCATCCGACGCAGCCGACGACGCGCGGGGACGCTGCGCAGGCCGTTGCCTCGGTGATGGACTCCCTCAACCGGTTCAACTACGTCCGGGGTACGTTCGTGAGCATGAGCGGGTCGGACGTGACGGTCGCCAACGCCAACAAGGCCGTCACGAGCTACGCGCTGACGCCGACGGTCGCGATCTACCGGAACGGCAAGTCGGCGGCGGCGAGCGATCTCAAGCCCAACGACAGCGTGGTGATGTTGCTGACCGGGCCGCGGGGGCGGGCCGGGTACATCGAAGCGACGGGGCAGTGAGTGCCCGGGGCGTTCTCGGGGCCTCCGCCCGGCGTCGGGCGGCGCGGGGATGACCGCGATGGAGGTGGCACGGCGTGGCGATCGCTGAGCTCGACGGCAAGAGCCTCAATGAGCTCCAGGACGTGGCCAAAGAGCTCAACATTCCAAACTTCCGGCGGTACCGGAAGCAGGAGTTAATCATGAAAATCTTGCAGGCGCAGACCGAGCAGAGCGGACTGATGTTCCGGTCTGGCATCCTGGAGATCATGCAGGAGGGGTACGGGTTCCTTCGAACCGCCGGCTACCTGCCGGGCTCCGAAGACATCTACGTCTCTCCCTCGCAGATCAAGCGGTTCGGGTTGCGCGTCGGCGACGAGGTGCTGGGACAGGTCCGGGCACCGAAGGACAACGAGAAATACTTCGCGCTGCTGCGCGTGGAAGCCGTGAACGGCCTCGATCCCGAGCAGGCCCGGTCACGGCCCGATTTCGAGAGACTCACGCCGGTATTTCCGCACGAACGGATCAGGCTTGAGCTGCCGCAGAGCGATTTGACCGTGCGGATCGTGGACTTGTTCGCGCCGATCGGCAAAGGCCAACGGGCAATGATCGTGTCTCCGCCCAAGGCCGGCAAGACGACGCTGCTCAAGAAGATCGGCCAGAGTATCGTGCAGAACCATCAGGAGGTGTACCTGATGGTGTTACTGCTCGACGAGCGGCCGGAGGAAGTGACGGACATGCGTCGCTCGGTCGAGGCGGAGGTCGTTGCCTCGACCTTCGATCGACCGCCCGAAGAGCACGTGCAGGTGGCCGACCTGGTCTTGGAGCGCGCAAAGCGCCTCGTCGAAGGCGGCCGCGACGTCGTCGTCCTGCTGGACAGTCTGACCCGGTTCTCTCGCGCGAACAACCTCGTCATCCCGCCGAGCGGGCGGACGCTGTCCGGCGGTCTCGATCCGGCAGCGCTGCACCGTCCGAAGCGCTTCTTCGGTGCAGCCCGCAAGATCGAGGAAGGGGGCAGCATCACGATCATAGCCACGGCACTGATCGACACCGGCAGCCGGATGGACGACGTGATCTACGAAGAGTTCAAGGGTACGGGCAACATGGAACTGCATCTCAACCGCAAGCTTCAGGAGCGGCGGACGTTCCCCGCCATCGATATCAAGCTCTCGGGAACGCGCCGAGAGGAGTTGTTGCTGACCGAGGAGGAGCTGCGGAAGGTTTGGGTGCTGCGAAAGAGCCTTGAGACTCTCGATACCGTCGCTATGACCGAGCTGATCCTCGACCGCCTCCGCAAGACGCCCAACAATCAGGGATTCCTGCGCTCGATCATCAAGAACAGCGAGGCGGACACCTAGAGTCCCGCTTCGCGGGCAACCCGCTACAACTCGGCAACCGCTCGAACGGTAGAGTCCGTCCCACGTGTGCGATGGGGAGACGAGAGACGGACGAGGACCGGGGATTCTTGTGCCGCGGCGATGGGTCGTGCTTCTTCGGTTCCCGGGAGCGCGAATAAGTCACCGCACTCGCCGAGTTGCCGGTGTTACGTACGGGCTCGCAAGCGCGTGAGGAGGCGAGAGGGCGAGAGATCGAGCGACATGCACGGCGCGCATGGGCGATGGTGCCCCTGCGTGTACGATGCAACCGATGTGCAGGAATCCGGGGCGTCCGTCGCGAACCAACAACGGGGGTTTTGAAAGCACACACGCACAAGACACCCGTCCAAGAAACGCTCACGCGGACGCTGCCACGTCACGCTAGCGATCCCAGTAGACAATCCGGGGAGTTTGTGCGCTCGGGGAGGCCTGATGACGGGGGCCCACCGGTTAGCGCCTGTTGCGTCATTTGTCGCGGTAGCGCTCGCAGTCTCCGCAAGCGCGCTTGTCGTTGCCGGTAGGTTCTCTGCGAGAGACCGGGTCCCCATAGCGACAGGCCAGACCCGGCCCGGATCCGGCATCATCTTGCACCTCCGGCCGGTCTCCCTTCCGGTGCCGGTTCCGCCTGCGCCCCGGGTTCATGTCGTCGTCTCGGGCGACACGCTCTGGGACGTGGCGCGAGCCTCAGGCATCGACGTTACGTCGCTTGGCGCCGCCAACCATCTGGCTGCGGGAGCGCTCCTCCATCCAGGCCAGACGCTCATCCTCCCGGTGCCGGGTGGGCCGAATACCGATGTCGCTCAGTCCGCCCCTCCGCCTCCACACTCCGCCACCCATACGGTGATATCGGGGGACACGCTTTGGGGTATCGCTGAGGGCGCTCGGGTGAGCGTCACGGCGCTTGCGGTGGCGAACCACCTGTCCGAGCGTGATACACTTGCGCTCGGCCGCGTGTTGATCGTCCCCGCGGGAGAGAGCGCGCCCGGCGGGCCGCGGACAGCGGCGGACCACGCGATCCGCGCATCTCGTCCCGGCGCGTCTCAGCCGGACGCCGGACCGGCGCCAGGTCCGGCAGCGCTCTTCCGGCTTCGGTGGCCTGCATCCGGTACGATCACGTCGCGGTTCGGATGGCGTATTCATCCTATCTTCCGGACACGTGAGTTTCACACGGGCCTCGACATCGCGACACGATGGGGATCGCCTGTGCTCGCCTCAAGGAGCGGTGTCGTGCGGTTCGTGGGCTGGCAGGCTGGTTACGGGCAGATGGTCGTGCTGGATCATGGGAACGGCCTCGAGACCACCTACTCGCACCTGTCGCGGGCGCTCGTCACCACGGGTGAGCGGGTTGCGGGAGGACAACTCATCGGCCGCATCGGCAACACCGGCTGGAGCACGGGTCCACACCTGTTCTTCGAAGTGCGCCGAAACGGAGTCGCCATCGACCCGGCGCGGTACTTGAAGTAGCGCACGTCGCCGAGCGCTCAGAGTTCGCGGTGCAGCGGTTGCAGCGGTGCAGGAGTTTGCGCCGTCGGCGACATCCGTGTTATAATTCGTAAGTTGCAACGACACGATACCTTACCTTCGCGACGGTACCCGAGGTGGCATTGCCAATGAAGAAGGGCATTCATCCGCAGTATCACCAGACCACGGTGACGTGCGCGTGCGGCGAAACGTTCACCACCGGTTCGACGCGGGCGAACATCCGGGTCGAGATCTGCTCAAAGTGTCATCCGTTCTACACCGGGCAGCGCAAGTTCGTCGACTCCGAGGGACGCGTGCAGAAGTTCGCCAAGAAGTACGGCCTGCAGATCTAACTCCCCGAGTTCGTGGCGCCGCAGTTGTAGAATCAACCTCTGGGCCCCGGCCTGTGCCCACCGCGTGAGCCAAACCGCCGCGGGCCAGTGCGCGCTGTGGCCCAGCGGCCCAATGCTATAATTGAAACGCTCAAGGAGGCGGCCGCGGTGCGTCCAGAGTTGCTCAACAAGCTCGCGACAATCGAGACACGCTACGACGAACTCACCCGGCAACTTGCAGACCCCGCCGTGCTCGGCGACCCGGTGCGGTATCAGCAGGTCGCCCGCGAGCATGCGGCGCTCGGTGAGGTGGTTGGCGCGTATAACGAGTACCGCCGCGTCGTGCGGGAGGCCCGCGAGGCTGCGGACCTGGCTCGCGCCGAGGACGACGCGGAACTGCGGGCGCTCGCGGGGGCGGAGCGCGACGCACTCGAAGAGCGGCGGGGCTCGCTCGAGCGTGAGATCGAGACGCTGCTGGTCCCGCAGGACCCCCGTGATTCACGGAACGTGATTATCGAGATCCGGGCCGGGACGGGAGGCGACGAGGCGGCGTTGTTCGCCGGCGACCTGTTCCGCATGTACGCCCGCTACGCGGAGCGCCACGGGTGGAGCTCGGAAGTGCTGTCGGGGAACCCCACCGGTCTCGGTGGCTTCAAGGAGGTCATCGCCGCGGTGCAGGGGCGGGGGGC
>DASPUZ010000011.1:0-11552 GCA_035622635.1 bacterium
GGCCTGGCGGAGGCCAAGTGCTTCCCCCAGCCATGCCACGCTGAATCCGACCGCTGCCACAGGCTCCACGGAGAACAGCAGTCCCGTGCGCGTCGGAGACACTGTGCGCTGCGCCCACGATTGCACCAGGTAGGCGACGAGGGTGGCGCCGACGGCCATGAAGACGACAGCCGCGGCCGGCCCCGCGGGCACGCCCCTCATGCGGGACTGCCCGGCCACGGCGACCGCCCCGCCCAGGACCGCCACGGTGGCCACCTGCAGGAACGCAAACCCCGCTGCGGGCAGCCTGGCCGCGAACCGCCCCACCAGGATCAAATGCAGCGCCAGCGCGACGGCGCACCCGAGCACGAGCGCATCACCGGCGCCCAGGCGCGCCCCCTGCCACGCCAGCAGCCAGAGCCCGGCGCCCGCGAGCACCACTCCGGCGGCCGTCGGGAGGCTCGGAACCCGCCCGAGCCACGCCAGGAGCAGCACCGGAACGAGCACGACGTTCAACCCCGTGATCAAACCGGCATTGCTGGCCGTCGTCCGCTCCAGCCCGAGCGTCTGCAGCGCGTATGCGGCAAACAGCACGGCGCCGGTGAGCACCCCACGGCTCACATCGACGCCCCGGAAGCGCATTAGATCGCGCCTCGCTACCGGGAGCAGCAACAGGCTGGCGATCGCGAAGCGCAGACCGAGATACTGGAACGCCCCAAGATACTGGAGCACGATCTTGGCGAGCGGAAACGTGACGCCCCAAATCACCGCCACGCCGATGAGTGCCGCGTCCGTGACGATCGGGAACATGGACATGGTTCGCTGGCTTCGCGGGATCCGCGGATCGCTCCTCCGCGCCGCCCGTCGCCGGGCCCACAACCCGAGGATCGGCCTGCGTCGCCGGCGGTCGCACGCAGGGAACGCCCCCGGGGCGCCCCGAACCAGTGTCCGTGCCAATCGGCGCCCACGTGTCTACGAGCGGCCACCTCTACGACGCGGTCCCACGCGCTCAGGCAGCGGGGTGCGAATGCCTGCAGATCTTCGTCGGCAGCCCGCGGCAATGGCGGATCGTGCCCTATTCAGACGCCGATCTTGCGGAGTTCCGGCGGCGCCGCAAAGCGGCGGGCCTCGACCCGCTGGTCGCCCACGCGTCCTACCTGATCAATCTTGCCGCGCCCGACCCCGCCCTGCGCCGCCGATCCGCCGCGGTGCTCGCCCACACGCTTCGGGTCATGGACGTGCTCCAAGGATATGCGGCCGTCACTCACATCGGCAGCGCGCCAGGCGTCCCGTGGACGACGACTCGGCGCCGTATCGCCGTCGCGATCCAGGCGGCGCTGGCGGAGAGTGCCCGCGCGATGCTGCTGCTCGAAGGGAGTGCCGGCGGCACCATCGGCGGGCGGTTCGAGGAACTGCGCGAGATCATGGACGCAGCCCGATGGCCTCCCCGCCTCGGCGTGTGTCTCGACACCGCTCACCTCTTCGCGGCGGGATGGGACCTCCGGACGCCCGGGGGCGTCGCCGCCACCATGGACGTGTTTGATCGCACGGTTGGGAAACGTCACCTGCGGGTGCTCCACCTGAACGACTCCAAGGGCCACCTGGGATCGCGCCTGGACCGCCACGAGAACATCGGCCAGGGACACATCGGACGTGCAGGCTTTCGGGCGGTTTTCGCCCACCCGGTGCTGGGCCGGCTGCCGGCGCTCATCGAGACGCCGAGGGTTGAGCACACGGATTCGGACCGGCGGAACATCGCGATCCTCAAGCGACTTCGGGCCGCCACTCGGCGGGAGTACAGCGTCTCATGAAGTGCGCCAATCATCCAAACCGCATCGCGCTCGGCTACTGCTCGAGCTGCGGCAAACCCCTCTGCACGGCGTGCCTGGTGCGGACGTCCACCGGGAACTACTGCGAGAAATGCGCGACCGCCGGCGACCGCCCGGCGCGGACGCGCCGGGGAATCCCCTGGTGGGCTGTCGCACTCGGCGTGCTCCTCCTGCTAGCGCTCGTGCGAGCGCTCGTGCGGTAGCCGCGGCGTCAGCGCCGCTCTGTCTCCGCGACGCCGAGATCCATGGCGGCAAAGAGCGTCTCGAGCACGAGGCGGGGATTGAGGTTGCGCCGGAGATTGGCCTTGGCTTCCTCGATCGCCGCCGCAGCCCGTCGCAGAGCGGCCGGCGCCGTCCGCGCGGCCCAGGTGATCACCTCCGCGCGTGCATCGACATTCGCGAGCTGCGCCGGGTCCCTGGTCTCCTGCCAGACCACGACGTCGCGCACCCACAGCAAGGCGACGTCGAGCCATTCCTCGATCCCGTCTTTCTGCCGCGCGACGGCCTCCGCGGCATCGAGCCGCTGCACCACGTCACCGCAAGACGCGACCTCGAGCGTGCGGAGCACGTCGGCACGCCGGTCGAAAGGTGCGTCTCCGGCCGTCGCGGCCGCGAGCGCGGCTCCCACCCGCCCCCCGGAGAGGGCGGCGAGAAATACGGCGCGGTCTTCGGAGACCCCGGCGCGCTCGGTCAACGCACGGGCGACCGCCGGCGCGGGCACGAACGAGAAGCGGACGAGCTGCGAGCGCGAGACCAGCGTGGGCAGCAGCGCCGTCACCGACTCGGAGATCAACACGATGACGATTCCCGACGGCGGCTCCTCCACGATCTTGAGCAGGCTGTTCGCCGCCTCCGCGCGCATCGCCTCGGCATCCTCGACAACGAACACCTTGCGCGGCCCCTCATAGGGACCATATGCGGCCTCGCGCCTGAGCTCGCGGATCTGGTCGATTCCGACTGCCCTGCGTTCCGCTCCGCTCTCGCTGCGGCCGGCCGAGATGATGCGAAGGTCGGGGTGCGTGCCGGCGATGACTTTGCGGCACGCGGGGCACCGGCCGCAGGCGTCGTCGCCACCGGAGACGCACAACAGCGCCTGCGCGAAGGCGCGCGCCGTGGTGAGGCGCCCGACCCCGGACGGACCGACAAACAGATAGGCGTGGGACACCCGTTTGCTCCGAAGCGCCCCCTGGAGCAAGGCGCGCGCATGCCGCTGGTCGATCAGGTCGCGGAAAGGCACCCGGAGCGCCTAGATCTTGACGAGCCGTTCCACGTCGAGCACGAACACCGTCGCGCCGCCCACCTGCACCTTCACGGGATACGAGATGTAGGAGTCCACGGGCTCGACGACCGGCGGCAGCGGGCTGACGAGCTGCTCCCGAACCCGGCAGGTCTTCTGAATGACGGCAAGAGCGGCATCCACGCGGTCTTCATCCGTGCCGATCAAGATGGTGGAGTTGCCTTCCCGAAGGAAGCCGCCAGTGCTGGCGAGCATGGTGGCCTGGAACTCGGCCCCGACCAGCGCTTCCATGAGACGTCGGGAGTCCTTTTCCTGAACGATCGCGAGGACCAGCTTCATGGGCGGTTCCTCCCCCGGGCCCACCCCGAGAAGACGCGCGGGCAATACGCTTGGGGTCCTCGGGCCCTCCTACGGTACAATCTCCGGCGGCCTGCCGCCCGACTCGCCTCGCAGAAACGCGATGACCAGATCCCAGATCGCGCGATGCACATGCTCCACTGGCCCCCGCGCGTCTACCATCCGGATTCGCCGAGGCTCATTCCCGGCGAGGGCTAGAAACCCCTCTCGAACCCTCTCGTGAAAGGCGAGCGCCTCGCGCTCGAGGCGGTCCCCTCCGTCCCAATGGCCCGTGCCGGCGGTGCCCTTGGAGGTCCGGCGCGCCCGCCTCAATCCGACCGCGGGATCGATGTCCAGCAGGATGGTCAGATCCGGGAGAAGCCCTTCCGTCCCAATGTCGTTGATGGCCCGCACCACCTCGACCCCGAGGCCGCGCCCGACGCCCTGATAGGCCAGGGACGCGTCGACGTACCGATCGCAGACCACGAGCGTCCCCGCCGCGAGCGCCGGGCGGATCACCTCCGCGACAAGCTGGGCGCGAGACGCCGCGAACAGGAGCATCTCGGTGCGGGGAACGAGTCGACCGTGGTCAGGATCGAGCAGGAGCGCACGGATTCGCTCGCCGATCTCCGTGCCCCCCGGTTCGCGGACGAACAGCACGCGCCGCCCAGTTGCGCGGAGTGCCTCGACAAGCAGATGGCCCTGCGTGGTCTTGCCGGCGCCCTCGGGCCCCTCGAGCGTAAGGAAGGTGCCCGCGTGAGGCCGACGACTCAGATCCGCCCCGTCACTGCGGATAGATGACCACCCGCCGGAACGGATCGCTCCCCTTGCTCTCGGAGGCGAGACCGTAACGCTCGACCAGTTGATGCTGGAGCCGGCGAACGTACGAGTTCTGGGGAGATAGCTCGACCGGCTGCGCCGCCGACATCACTTCTGAGATCGCCTCCTCCACTTCGCGAAGCGCGACCTCCTCCGCACTCAGCCGGTCCTCGACGCCGAAGATCTCGCGCAGGACGGCCTCAATCTGCGACAGCGTGTTGCTCTTGATGACGTGGGTCGGCAACCCGCGCGTTCCAGCCTCCCGGAGGCGCTTCGGCTGCCGCTTCTCCTGCGACTTGAGCGTCAGCAGGACATCCGCCCCGTACAGCGTGTCCGCGATCGCGGCCGGGACGCGCAACTCGCGGATCGCCCGCTCCAGGCGGTTCCGGCTGACCGCGTACGGATAGATTCGGACCACCTTGTGCGGAACGGCCGGGGGGGTGCCGCCGTCCGGCCGATCCCCGTTGGGGGAAGGTACGGACGTTCCTTCGGCCTCGCCGCTTGCGATCCGTACCTCACCCTCCGGTGTCCTGGTCCGGATCTCCGGCCGTGGCGCCGTTCCCCGGAGGAACCGATCCACCACGTGGGCGACGTCGTGATGGACGGCAAGCCGATCCTTTTCCTGGATTTCAATGACCACGTCGAACGTCGGGGGCGCCTTGCGTTCGAGCACCGTCTTTTGCGTGCCCCGACGGCGAGCCTCCTCGTCGCTCAAGGTGACGGCCTGGATCCCACCGATCAGATCGCACAGCGTCGGGTTCTGCAGCAGGTTGTCCAGGGTATTGCCGTGTGCGGTAGCGATGAGCTGCACGCCGCGTTCCGCGATCGTCCGCGCCGCGAGCGCCTCAGCCTCGGTTCCGATCTCGTCAATGACGATCACCTCGGGCATGTGATTCTCGACCGCCTCGATCATGACGGCGTGCTGCAACTCCGGGTACGGCACCTGCATGCGCCGCGCACGGCCGATGCCCGGGTGCGGAATGTCTCCGTCACCCGCGATCTCGTTGCTGGTGTCCACGATCACGACGCGCTTGCCGACGTCATCGCTCAGCACGCGTGCGCTCTCACGCAGCAGCGTCGTCTTGCCGACGCCCGGGCGGCCCAGGAGCAGCACGCTCTGCCCGGCCTCGATCACATCCCGCACGATGTCCACCGTCCCGAAGACGGCGCGGCCCACGCGCAGCGTGAGCCCGATGATATCCCCGACTCGGTTCCGAATGGCGGAGATACGGTGAAGCGTTCGCTCGATGCCGGCACGGTTGTCCTTCCCGAACGTTCCGACGCGGCTCGTGACATATTGCATCGCTTCCCGCGTGACGTACGTATCGGACAGCCGTACGGCCCGACTCGCAAACCGCGCTTCCGGCTCCCGGCCGAGGTCGAGCACCACCTCGAGCAGCGCGTCGACGTCCGGAGACGACTCGATGGCGCGACGAATGTCGGGAGGCAACACCCCAAGCAGAAGATCCAGGTTGTCGGTGATGTGGATCTGGTGGCCTGCCACCACCGTTTGTCTCACCGTGCCTTTCCGAGGTCCGGCCAGCGCCGCCGGCACGGCCGGTTACCGTCCTCAAAAAAAGACAACGAGGAGAACCGTTTCTCCGGCTCTCCTCTTGCCGAGGCTACTGCTATCTCATCCCGCATTCTCACCTACATTATATAGGGCCCTCCGCCGTACTGCAACAACTTCTGGAGCACTCTGCCGCAGGAGCGCCCGCGCACGGGCACGCCGCGGACTCCGTCTGGCGGAACGCCCGGTCATTCCACGAAGAAGATCAGGCACTTCAGATAGCGGGTCTCCGGCATGGCGGGATGAACCGGGTGATCGCGCCCCTGCGAGCGGCTCTCGACGAGCCGGACCCAGCGCCGGGCGTCGCGAGCCGCCTCCCATACGGTCGCCCAAAGCGCCGCTTCATCCACATGATACGAGCATGAGCACGTGACGAGCCAGCCGCCGGGGGCGGCGAGCTTGAGGGCACGCAGGTTGATCTCCTTGTATCCGGCGAGCCCCGACGCGAGCGCCGACCGCGTCTTGACGAACGCCGGCGGATCGAGCACGATCACGTCGAACTTGGCCCGCTCCTCGCTGAGGCGGCGCAACTCGTCGAATGCATTCCCTGCAAGAACGCGATACCGCTCACCAGCCGCGTTGATCGCGGCGTTGCGGCCGGCCATCGCCACGGCCTCTTCCGACGCCTCGATCCCGAGGACGGACGCCGCCCCGCGGTGCACGGCGTGCAGCGCCCACGCCCCGGTGTACGAGAAGCAGTCGAGCACGGCTCTGCCGGCGGTGAGCGGTGCCACGTGCATCCTGTTCTCGCGCTGATCGAGAAAGAAGCCGGTTTTCTGCCCCCGTGCCACGTCCACGAGAAAGCGTACGCCGCCTTCATCGATCTCGACCTCTGTCACCCCGCCTCCGGCAATCCATCCGGTCTCCCGGGGCAACCCCTCCAGGCGTCGAACCGCAGGATCGTTCCGGGCAAAGACGCCCCGGGGCGCCAGCAGGTCGCACAGCACACGGGCGAGCATCTCCTTCCGGCGATCCATGCCGAGCGTGAGTGTCTGGAGCACCAGCACGTCGCCGTAGCGGTCGACGATGAGCCCCGGGAGCCGGTCGCTTTCGCCGAAGACGAGGCGGCAGGCGGTCGTCCCCGAGACGACGCGCTCGCGGAGCGCAATCGCCTGCCCGAGACGCTCGCGAAAGAATGCCTCGTCCAGCGGCCGCCCGGTCGGCGCGAGTAGGCGCACCGCGATGAGCGACCGGGTATTGAGAAGGCCCACGCCGAGACTCCGGCCGTCGCCAGCAACCACTTCGACGGCGTCGCCGTCCGCGGGAGAGCCGTCCAGTCGGGCAATCTCGTTGCGATACACCCAGAGGTGCCCAGCGCGGACCCGCGCGTCCCGGCCGGGGTAGAGCACGGCCGCGGGACGAGCGCGCCCGGCATGCGGCACCGCCTGACGCGACGCACCCGGCGGGAAACTAGAAGAGGCTGGTTTGCGCCGGCTGGTCGACGAGGGGCTCCTCGCCTGCGCCTTCGAAGATGTGGATCTCGCCGAAGACACCATCGTAGCCGGGACGAATAACGACCCGTCCCTCCCGTACCCGCCGGAGTCCGTCCGCAACCCGCGGATGCGTATGGCGGGCGACATCTTCAAGTGGTGCGTCCAGGAGCACCCCGAACTCGCTGCCGACCTCGCGCACGAGCCGGAAGTATTCCTCTCGCACGGCGCCCGTGCCCGGCTGTGCCCCCAACGCCTCGGCGATGATCTCCTCGAGCGGAATCAGGTTCCGGAACGGAACTCGGTCCTGAGCGCCTCCGCCCGGCGAGCGGTCGGCGATCGCCTCCACGCGGGACATCACGCCGACCGTGACGGGACGCCCGCATGAGGGACACCGGCCGTTTGCGGCCTTGGTCTCCTGAGGCGACAGCCGGCGCTGGCATGCGCGGTGGCCGTCGAAATGGTATTTCCCCTCCTCAGGGAAGAACTCGATGGTGAAGAGGAACTTGGAGGGATCCCGCTCGCGGAACACGCGGAGAATCTCGTCGTAGTCCATCTCGCAGTCGAGCACGTTGGCCTCGCGCCCGAGCTTGGCGGGCGAGTGGGCATCGGAGTTGCTGACCAGCGTCACGCGATCCAACTCCGACAGCCGCCAGTTCATGGGCGGGTCACTGCTGAGCCCGGTCTCCACCGCCGCGATGTGCCTGGTCTGATCGCCGAAACACTCCGCGAGCGCATCGAACCCGGAGTTGCTCCCGTACAGGGAGAACCACGGCGTCCACACGTGCGCGGGAATGACCATGCACTGCGGAGAGATCTCCATGACGTACTCGACCAGCTTGTCGCTGGGCAGCGACAAGGTCGGCCGCCCGTCGGCCATCAGGCTGCCGAACCGGGCAAGCACCGCGTTGATTCGGTCGACCACCTCAAAGCTCGGCGCGAGAATAACGTTGTGGATCTTGCGGAGGCGGCCCGCCTGTGGGTAAATGTTGCTCACTTCGACGGTCAGCATGAAATGCTGCGTCTTGTGCGTGAAGAGACCGTGCCCCGTCGGCTTGAGCTTGGCCTTGAGCTCGCGAAGCCATACCGGATGGGTGAAATCGCCGGTGCCTACGAGCGTGATGCCCTTTAGGCCGCACCATTTCGCGAGGTTCTCGACGTCCATGTCCCGGCTGGTCGCACGGCTGAACTTGGAGTGGAGATGAAGATCGGCGATGATCCGCATGGCTCGTGATTCGTGCCACCCGAAGGCGCATCCTGCCGGCGGCTTCCGAGATGCGCGCCCGCCGCGATCGAGCTCTACATCTGCGCAAACATGCCCTGCACGAGCGCCTTCAGAATCAGCGGGGCCACGACCGGGCGCCGTACGAGGGCGACGCTCAGCCCGCGCAACAGAGGCCCGAAGAGTCTGGATTGAAACTGAGTGTCGCCGGCGCTGGCGATGCTCGCAAGGATCCGCGGGCTCTCCGCGATCACCCGCATGACCGCGTCGAGTTCCGCATCGGACAGCCGGTTGATCGCCCGCCGGCTGAACGCAGTAAACGCGACCTCGCGACCTATCTTGCTGCGCCATTCCCGCTCGTAGGCCGCAAGCGCCGTGCCGTCTCCGGCGACATATCTCGCAGCCGCCCGGCCGGCGATGCGGCCGGCCGTCATCGCGTAGTAGATGCCGCCGCCCGAGGTCGCCTTCACCATGCCGGCCGCGTCGCCGACCACGAGCACACGGTCGGTGCTGGTTGCGGCGGGCCCCGTCAACAGGGGGATCCGTCCCGCAACCTTTCGCTCGATGACGGCGCCCGCCATGCGATCGCGCAGCGCCGGATGCGAGGTCAGCAGCCGATCCAGGTACCACACCGGCGGATGCGAGGCCCGTTGCGGGTCTATGGCCAACCCGACCCGGCTCGTATCGTTCCCCACGGGCATCAGCCACGCAAAGAACCCCGGGGCGACATCGTCGCCGAAGAACATCTCGGGCGTATCCTGCTCGACACCCCCGATGCCGCGGATCTGGTACTGCAGCCCGAAGGCGTGGCGGCGGGGAATCGCCACGCCCATCATCTCGAGCAGACGCGGCGCCGATCCCTCGGCGTCGATCAAGAGGCGCGCCCGCGTCTCGAACGTGCGTCCCGCCCGCGCGCCCCGCACGACAATGCTCCCGTTGACGCGGGCCGCCTCGGTGACGCGGGCGCCCGTCACGAGCTCCGCCCCCGTCTCCTGGGCGCGCTGCGCCACCCACCGATCGAACACGACCCGATCGACGGCGTAGGAATCCACGGTAGACCGTCGGACGCGCACCACGATCCCGCTCGGCGAGTACAACGCGGCTGCGCTCACGGCGGTGTGTGCCAGCGATCGGGGAATCTCAAACTCCTCGAACGCGTGAACGGACAACTTGCCGGTGCAGTGACTGGGGATGCCGACGGTCGGGTGTTCCTCGAGAAGTAACGTGCGCAGCCCGGCACGCGCGGTCGTCCGCGCGGATTCCGCCCCGCCCGGCCCGGCACCCACGACGACTACATCATAGCCTGCCACGGGACTCATTGGGTTCGAGGTGCGGCAGGGCATTTCCTCCCCGCAGGCAAACGTATTCCCAAACATGAGAATCAGACTCGGCGCCGGGCTGTTGCTCGTCATTGGGTCGATCGTGCTGAACGCGGGGGCCGGCGGCCCCGGCGAAGCACAGCCGTCCGGCGCCGCCGTGGACCGTGCGGTCGTGGACATCGCCGGCGCGGAGGAACCCAACACTCCCGCTATCTACAACCGTGCGGTCGCATTCCGCTACTTCACATCCGAGACGCCGACGCCCACGACGGTGCTCGTGCTGATTCCCGGGCTCAATTCCGGTCCGAACACCCTGGACATCCTGGCGCGTCAACTCGTCGAGCGCGAGCCGCGCCTCGAGGTGTGGATCGTGGCCCCCCGGGCGACGCTGCTGCAGGATCGCCGTGGAGTCGAGGCGGCCCTCGCGTACGGAAATCCAGATTTCGCGCTGGGCTACTACTACGGCGGCCTGCCGGTAGACAACCACACGTACTACCCGTTGTCCTCGACGGCCGTGGCCTACGCCGCATACTGGGGACTGGACGTCCACTTGCGGGATGTGCACGCGATCGTGACGGAGGCACACCGCCGCTATCCCGGCGCACGCGTCGTCCTCGGGGGCCACTCCCTCGGAGGGATCCTCACGGCGCTGTACGCTGGGTACGACTTCGACCGGCTTCCCGGGCCGGAGCCGGTGGCGCTCGCGCAGGGCGTCCCCGCACAGTCTCCCGGGGCGGGGGCGCGGGATCTCAGCGGTCTCCTACTCCTCGATGGCGTCCCGCTGGCATTGATTCCCCGTCTCACCGGCGGACAGTATCTGGACGGCGTGCGCATCCCGCTCCTGCCGAGGATCCCGGGCGTGCGGGCGCTCGTCCGCCGGCTCGCCTCGCCGTTCGCGGACGTGGAGGAACTCGCTCGGCCGCAAGACAGCATCATGCTGGACGTCATCGCCGTGTATGCATACCTGCAGCCGGATGCTCCCAGCCGTCTGCCGTTCCCTCCCCGAGACGGCTTGGCGATCACCAACGAAGCGCTGCTCGGGGGCATCCTGTCCGACCAAACACAACCTGATCAGCTGGTCCGCGCGTCGGTCGGCGCACCGCTCGGCATCTTCAAGCGCATCTCCGACCCCGCCTCCATCAACCCGGACGGCCTGCTCGACCTGAGCCACGGCCGGCCCGCGCCCGGACATGCACTCATAGAGTGGATCCCCTACACCCGCAGCGTGCCACGCGGCCGGGTGGACCTGCGAGAGCTTGCCACCGCGATGCTGCGCCCCGGTGCCGATTTCACCCAATGGTACGTGCCGTGGCGACTCGTGCTGGACTTGGGGCTCGCTGCGAGGCTGGACACCAGTGACGAGTTCGCGCGGCGGTACGCAAGCCTGACACAGGTTCGCTACACCGCGATCCCGGTGCTGATCCTCGGAGCCGGCGACGGACTGATCCGGCGGCCTCAAGTGGCCGCGTTTTACCTCCGGCACATCGCAACGCCGCCCACGGACGCGCGGGTTGAGATCCTGCCGGGGTTCACCCATCTCGACATCGAGGACGCCGTGGATAATCCGGCCGTGGCCCGCATTCTTGCGTGGCTGGACGACATGCTACACTAATGCAATCGGAGAAGGAACTCCACAGGTCCGGTGGCGTGCCCCCGGATGACAGGGAAGGAGACGGCGGCGTATGCATAGGCTTGTCGCGGCGGCGTGGGTCCTCGTCTGGGTGCTCGCGTCAATCGGCCCCGTCGCCCCGGTAGCTGGCGCGCAGTGCCCTGTCGCTACATTTTCGTACAAGCACGGGGTTGTGACGTTT
>DASPUZ010000012.1:0-6299 GCA_035622635.1 bacterium
CGCGCCGTCGAGCCTGAAGCGGCGGCGCGCCCTGCAGCCGTCCGACGTCATCTCGCCGCGCCGAAGGCGTCGAACCCCGTAATATCGCGGCCGAGGATCAGAGTGTGCACGTCGTAGGTTCCCTCGTATGTATCCACCGACTCGAGATTTGCCGCATGGCGCATCGCGTGGTACTCGAGCGTGATGCCGTAGCCGCCGAGGATCGCCCGGGCCTCCCGCGCGATGTTGAGGGCGACGCGGACGTTGTTTCGCTTGGCGAGACTCACCTGCGTGTACCGCATCACTCCGGCGTCCTTCAGCCGGCCGAGGTGGTACGCCAGGAGTTGGGCCTTCGTGATCTCCGCGAGCATGTCCACGAGACGCTCCTGGATGATCTGCGTGGCGGCGATGGGCCGCCCGAACGCCACGCGTGTCCGGGCGTACGCGAGCGCCTCCTCGTAGCACGCGATCGCCGCCCCGATGGCGCCCCACGCGATCCCGTATCTCGCCTGCGTGAGACAACGTAATGCCGCGCCCAGCCCGACCGCCTTCGGAAGGACTGCGTCCTCCGGCACCTCGACGTTGTCGAGCACGAGCTCGCTCGTGACCGACGCGCGCATCGAGGCCTTGGTATGGATGTCGTTCACCGTAAACCCGGGAAGTGCGGGATCCACGAGGAAGCCGCGGATCTCCCCCTGCTCGTCCTTCGCCCACACGACCGCAACGTCGGCCAGGGATCCGTTTGTGATCCACATCTTCGTCCCGGTCAGCACCCAACCGCCGGGGCGGCGCCGGGCCCGGGTTTGCAGGACCGCGGGGTCGCTCCCCGCCGTCGGCTCGGTCAACCCGAAGCATCCGATCTTGCGGCCGGCCGCCATGGCCGGGAGCCACCGCCTGCGCTGCTCCTCCGTCCCGTACTCAAAGATGGGATACATGACGAGCCCGCCCTGCACGGACGCGAACGACCGGAGGCCGCTGTCACCACGCTCCAGTTCTTGCAAGATGAGCCCGTACGCGACGTTGTTCATGCCGGCGCAGCCGTACTCGGGGGGAAGGTTTGCTCCGTACGCGCGGAGGTCACCAAGCGCCGAAATCCACTCCCGCGGGAACTCCCCGGCGAGCCAGGCGCGCCCGATCCGAGGAATGACCTCCCGATCCACGACCCGCGCGATCGTATCGCGGGCCAAACGCTCCTCCTCGCTCAACAGATCTTCGATCCCAAAGTAATCCACACGCTCCGCAATCGCCGGCATTGTACGCTCCTTCGTCCGGCCGGCCGCGGGACAAGGGCCCGGGCCGCCAGCACTGCACTCGTTGTCGGTTCCTTCAAGGGAGACCGGGGCCGGTCCTGTCGGCACGGTGGTGCTAGGATCGGATCACGCCGTTGGTTCGGGAATGCCGCGCACCCCGACGAGCGCGAGCCCCGTCACGCCGATGAGTGTCGCCCACCCCACGGTGTACGATGTCGTGTCGACCAGCCAGCCGAATAGAGGCGGCGAGAGCATGGTCGACACGTAGAGCGCCGTCATGCTGACCCCCATCGCGGTTGCGCCCAGGGTGCGCCCGGCAAGCTCGGTGATGAGCGTACTGTACAGGCCGTTCCACCCGAGCAGCAAGACGCCGCCCGCGAGGGCGATCGCCGTCATCTCGGGCGCCGCCGCCGGTGCAGGCAACGCCAGCAGCAACGCCGGGAAGACGGCCCCCACTCCCACACACCACGCCAGCGCCGGAACGCGACGTCCGCCGTAGCGTCGGTCCGACAATGCCCCCCACGCCAGACGGCCGAGCACGCCGCCGAGATTGACGACGATCAACAACCCCGTCGCCGCGTGCTTGCTCCATCCGAATCGATCGACCATGTAGAACGCCAGGTAATCCTGGTAGCAGAATTGGGCGATCACGAGCAACATCGCGACCCATGTGGTGCGCCAGATTCCCGGCGTGTACAGGAGCCCCCACACCCGCCTGGCGAGGGCCCGAGCGGGCGGGACCGCCCCTCCCCCCTCCGCAACGTCGCGCAGCCCCACCCAACACAGCAGACCGGGAACCGCGCACGCAACCGCGATGCTGCCCACGGCCGCGGGCCAGCCGAACAACGTCGCGACCGGCGGCACGATCGTCGCGGCGAACATCCCCCCGATGGGCAACCCGGCCTGGCGGATGCCCATCGCGATGCCCCGACCTGCCGCAGTGAAGACTTCCGAAACTACCTGGTTCCCGGCGGTCTGCCCGCTGCCATATCCGAGTCCGGCGGCCGCAAGCAGCAGGGCGAGCGGCCAGAATCCGTGCGCCAGGACGGCCAGAGCCGCCACCGCGGCCGTGAATACCGCGCCCCCGGCGAGAACGGCGGGCTCGCCCCACCGGTCTGCCACGACGCCCAGCGGGATGAACAGAAGCATGGCCCCCAGGTCAAATGCGCCCAGGAGTACGCCGACCTGCGCCAGGGACAGGTGCAAGGCGTCACGCCAAAAAGGCGCAAGAATCGGGAGGCCAAATCGGATCGACGTGAGGCCGGCCTGCTGCAGCGTCGCCAACGCGAGCACGCGCCAACCGCGGGGAGCGGACGCGACGTGACGGAGGCGTGGAGAACCCGCATTCCCGAGAAGCGGCACTGATATGACGCTTCCGGAACGCAAAAGTGCATCCCTGCCTCAGGTGGGCGCGCAGGCGGGTACGAAGAAAGAAACAGACCGGAGGCGCGCGAGGCGCCTCCGGTCCTTCAACAACCTCTCCGGTCTCCGCGGGACCCAGGTCTCGCCGTTTGAGGACGCATCCTCAATCAGGAAGACCGGCCGAGGGTTCCGGTGGGACGGCGGTAACTCGATCCGGCCGCCGCCCCGCTACAGCTTCGGCGGAGTCTCCGGCTTCTCAGTGGTCTCGCGCGACAGGCGGTGCATCCTTCGCATCACTCGCCTCCCTCCTCGGGGGTTGAGGTCGCCGGATCGACGACCCAAGTCACACTTTCATTGTACCCGAGACGCCCGGAGTGTCAATCCCGCGCCACCCCGCCTCCCCCCTCCCTTCGGAACTCGGGGCGTGCTCGATGCTTGACGTCCAGCGGCGCTCCTCCCAGGCCTACCGTCCACGCTCGTATGAGCTCGGGCGCTGCCCGGCGTCACCGCCACCCAATCATCAACGCGTGGCACAGCCGACGCCAGCGGGACTTCCCAATGGACGCCGTGTAGCCAACTGCTGTACAGTCTGGGTGCATCTACTAGCACCGGGGCGAGCATACACCGAGTCTATAGCCAACATGCGTTCGAGCATGATACCCCCCACGGGCGTTACGGACACACCCGAACGCCACCCGATGCCGCCCGGACGGTGGGCCCAAGCTCGCTGGTGGGCCGTCGCGGCGGCTTGCGTGGTAGCGGCATGCACCGCGTGGCAAGCCTGCCAGGTGACCCGGACGCCATATCCCGCCTCGTACGACTACGACGAAGGCGTCTACGCCGAGACGGCCGCCGCGTGGGCTCACGGCGCCACGCCCTACAGGGACGTCTTCCTCAGCCAGCCGCCAGCGTTCATCGCGGCGCTCCGCGTGGCCTTCCTGGCGAGCGGCACGACTATTCGAACGGCCCGCGCGACGGCGATTGTTGCATCGATGGTCTGGCTCGCCGCGCTGTTTTCGGTCGCGGCCGCCGTGGGACGCCCACGTGCCGGGCTCCTTGCGCTCTGCGCCGCGGCCGGCAACTTCGCCTTCTCACTTGCGTCGCACACAGTCCAGACCGACGCGCCGAGCGAAGCGCTTTCCGCCGCCGCGGTCGCGCTTGCCGTCCTCGGATCGGACAGCCCGGCGCTGCTGTGGACCGCCGCGGGCGCCGTCTGGGGGCTGGCAGTGTTGACGAAGCTGACGGCGGTCGTCTCTCTCGTGCCACTGGCCATGATCGCGTTGACCACCCCGCCCCGCGCCCGTAGGCCAGAAGACGCGGGTGCGCCCGTGCCGGATCGCGGCGTGGCGTGGAGGCTCACGAGGCTGGCCGCTCTGGGTCTTGGAACGGCTGCCGCCGTGGCGTCGTTTCTCCCGACGATCCGGACGCCGGCCTTCTTGGCCCAGGCGGTGTATTACCACCTGGGCGCCGCCCGCGCCTTGGGATCGCATCCGGCTGCAAGTGTTGCGGCCATCCTCGGATTTCTTGTCCGGGCCTGGCCCATGAGCGCGGCCGCGGCCTTGGGGGGGTGGGCGTCCATCGGCGCCGTGCGAGGAGTTGGCTGGTTTCGGTGTGCCGGTGCGTCTGCCCGCCGGCAGCGGTACGGCGGGTCCCACGGCGCAACTTTCGCGTCTCCATCCCGGGAGCGCTCGAGTTGGCTCGCCCCGATCCTGCTCGCCTGGCTGGTGGCAGGATCAGCGGCGCTTGCGGGGCTCACGCCCCTGTGGCCTCATCATCTGCTGTTGCTGGTCTCCCCGCTGGCGCTACTGGCTGGGTTGGGCATCGACGCCGTCCTCGACCGGATCGCCGGCATCTCTCCCCGGCTCGCCGTCGCCGTTGCTACTTGCACGGCTGCAGCCGCGACGGCCTACGTCGTCGTCGGGGCGGGCAGCGTGCTGGAATCGTCCTCCGCGCTGCGCGACGCGAGCGAGGCGCTGGCCCGAGCCGTGCCGGCCGAGGGTTTGGTCGTGACCGACGATCCTATGGTTCCGTTCCTCGCCGACCGTCGTGCCCCGCCCGCGCTGATCGACACCTCGCTGGTGCGAATCCAGTCACGAGACCTCACGGAGGAATCCATCGAGAACGCGCTCTCGCGGCGCGACGTACGGGCGGTGGTGCTGTGGCGGGGTACGTTCCGGAGCTTGCTCCCCCGCCTCGCCACGTGCGCCGCGACCTTGTTCCCGATCGTGGTGGCCGAGGATGGCCCCCGGCGCGTCCTCGCGCGCGACCAGGGATCGCAGGCGGCGGCTTCTGCGGCCGCCGCGCGGTGTCACAGCATGCCGGCGCCCGGAGGCGAGCAACACTGACACGCTTCCGATACGGCGGCGGCTACCTGGGCAGGGCGTCGATCAGGCCGGCTTGGACGTCCGCTCGACCGACGCGAATCCGACCTTCTTGTGCGTCCCGTCGCAGAACGGCTTGTTGGACGAGTGGCCGCACCGGCACAGCCAGGTGGTCTCCTTCGTCTGCCACGTGTTGCCTGCGGCGTCGACCAGCTCGATAGTCCCTTTCACCTGATAAGGCCCGTTGTCGGTCGGAACTATCCGCACTTCCGCCATACGCGTTGCCTCCGGCTGCATGCTCGCCGAGCGTGCCCATCTTCGCGGCAGCAAACCGATGGAGCGTAACGCCGGTGACGGCACCGGTATTCCTAGAGGCGGACAGGTCACACTGGCCAGAATCCGAGGCGCTGCGCTCCCTCGACGAGCGATCGGGTGTATGGATGCTGCGGCGCCGCGAACAGGCGCCGGGTGTCCGCGGATTCGACGACATGCCCACCACGCATCACGTGGACCAGGTCCGCCATCTGCGCGACGATGCCGAGGTCGTGGGTGATCAACAGGAGTGACATTCCCAAATCGCGCTGCAGCCGGCCGAGGAGGTCGAGAATCTGCGCCTGAACTGTGACGTCGAGCGCGGCGGTCGGCTCGTCGGCGATCACGAGCGACGGGCCCGGCGCGATCGCGGCGGCGATCAGCACTCGCTGCCGCTGACCCCCGGACAGCTCGTGCGGGTACCGCCGCAGGAGGTCGCGATCGAGCCCGACCCGTTCGAGTGCGTCTTGCGCCCGTTCACGCGCCCCGCGACGGCCGAGATGCGCCACGATCCCTTCCATGACCTGGTCACCGATGGACATCACCGGGTCGAGGGCGGACGCGGGCTCTTGAAAGATCATCGCCACCCGCCGTCCCCGGATCCTCGACAGCTCCCGCTCCGGCATGGGGACGAGATCTTCGGCGTCCAACAGAATACGTCCCGCGGTGATCCGGGCGTCCACGGGGAACAGTCGGAGCACCGCATACGCGGTCATCGACTTGCCCGCGCCGCTCGCCCCGACGAGCGCCGCCGTCTTCCCTGACGGCACGTCGAGCCAGACGTCGTCGAGGACCGGCAGGCTTCCGGAGGGACGCGTGATCGCCACGCTCAACCCCTCGATCCGCAGCTCACCGCCGCGCGCGGGCTCGGACGGAGGGGGTGAGCTCACGATCCGGCGGGCCGGCGCCGGCGGGGGAAATGCTCCTCGAACAACACGTAGATGAGCGGGATCACGAGGAGCGTGAGGGCGGTGGAGACGACGAGGCCGCCGATGACGGCACGGGCGAGGGGCATGTTGGTTTCCGCGCCCTCGCCGAGGCCGAGGGCCATGGGGACCATGCCGAACACGGTGGC
>DASPUZ010000013.1:0-11241 GCA_035622635.1 bacterium
AAATTAAGCCTCGGGTTGACACGTATTTTGGTACTCAGATTCGTCCAGTTCTAGGACCGACGCCTACGCGATTGCCTTGGGCGGTGAGCGATGGGCTGGCGGTCACGGTTCCGAGTTTCGTTGCCGCTTCGACGGACTATCCACAGCGCATTGCGTTTCGAGAAGGAGCACAGACGAGAACTGGTTAGCGCCACCATCTTGGCCGCGCTGTTCGCCGTTGCAGCCGCTGTCGCTGTTGAGGTCGTTCGCCCCTAGTGGTTGAATCGTCAGCGCGACGAGGCAACCCAGAGGATTCGGAACGCGACCGCTACTCTCGTCTCGCGCGACAAGAACAGCCAGGCAACGGCCGTGGGCATTGGGATATTCATTTCTCCAGACGGTACGCTGATTACGAATCGTCATGTGGTAACGGGCGGTGAGTTGGTAGCGCGGCGGCACCGAGCAGGATCGCCCGGCCGACATCGACAACAATCGGGGATTCCAGTTCTGATAAACAGCCTTAGCCAGCCGCCACAACGAACGGCTCCCACTGGCGTCAACCACGGCAACCGTTGTGCTGGCCTTCGAGCCGGAAGCTGACAGTTCGGCCACCTGGGGCCACTAGCCTAGATGGAGCCTACAGGCTAGGCAGAATGAGGCGAGAGCAGTGACGGGTACGAGCAGCATCAGAAGAGGAATGACGAGCTTCCGGCGTCCACCACTGCCTCTAGGTCGGCGCCGGCTGTCTCCTTGGGCGTTCAAAAAGAGAGAGTCCAAATGGCTGATTGTTCATCTCGTGGTGCTCCAATGGTCATACGTCATGGTGCTGATGAACGGGGTTTTTGGAACGGACGATGAGTACTGACTGTGTACACCCGTCTATCATGGAGCGATGAAAAGTCACGGCTCACTTTGACTAGCAGTACTAAATGTCGACTAGGACGGTGAGAAGCTGGGCAAGACATGTGTGGTCATGTCTGAAAGGAAGGGAAGTTGCAATGTCGGATCGCAAGAGCGTCATCACCATCGAGAGACGGGACGTGAGCCCGCTCGGCGTCTCCCGCCGCAAGCGGTTTGACGACTCGCTGGAGCTACTGCGCGCCTTGGGTGTGTCGCCTGACGCGATCGAGCACTATCGCCGACAAGGTCGCAAGACACGTAGGCTCCCGCACGAGTTGGCGTGTGCGGTGGTGGAGGACGCAGCCCGCGCCGCCTCAGCAGCGGCGCTGGTGATGACCGGTCGCCCCGCATAGCATCAGGGAGGTTTCCCGGCCACAAGGTACGCCCCGCAACTCAATGCGGACCTAGCGCGACGGGCACAGCGCCAGCGTGACGCTGCGAACCATGCGGACAGGGCTGCCTTCTGACCTCGTCGCACGTGAATAGGCGACGATAGGCTGACGCGGAACGAGTCCATCTGTTGCAGGGTGTCGCAGCGGTACGTGATACACAGGCAGGTGCGGCATTGCACCGGAGGCGGGGTCATCGGGACGGTCGGGAACCGGTTCAAGACTTTCTGCTACGGCGCCATGCTGAACTTGTCCGGCGCCGTGTTCATCGTGCCTGCGGCGGTGCTGATCGTTGTGCTGCCAAAGAGAAGGTCGAGACGGCCCCGCTGAACGTGTTGACGTGCTGCGTCACGTCCTTTTGGGTTGTATCCTCACCCCTCCCGCGCTAGAACCCTTGAAAAATAAGGGTGGTGCTGGGGGCGGGAGTCGCCGCCGAGCTGCCGGCGTATGAGCTCGGCCGATCTCTGTGATGCGTACCCCGCAGGAATCATTGTGGCTATCAGGGGGAGCCAGACGCCGGTCGCGGGAACCGCTACGACCCGAGGGGCTTCGTCTTTGCGACCCACACGGGTCGGCCTCTGCGGACGCGCAACGCAGGACTTCTACCCTGTCATCAAGCGGGCGGGCGCCCCGCGGATTCGGCTTTACGATTTGCGCCACACCCGGCCAGCCTCCTGATCAGGTTAAACGTTGATCCCAAGAGGGCAGCATTGATCTTGGGGGCACCGCGACGGGGCGTTCGCCCTGAGCGTCTACACGTCTGCCATTGGGGACGGCAGCGCACAGAAGTGGGCAGCGATTGCCCGGTCGGAGAGCTTGTTCGAGAAGGCCACAAAGGATCAACCGCGGTAACTCCGACAATAACCGCGTAGGTCGCCCGGTAGCACGACGTTCCATATCGTGATCGCGCCCCACACGGTTCCCGCTTTAGCCCTCGGACGTCCACACCACGATCAGGGCTTCTCGCATATTGCCTCGCTGTCTCAGCCAATGTCGAACGGCTTCATCCCAACCTGGATGTGCTTCATCGGCCAACCTTCCGAGATGATACACGTCCCCCCAATGGCCTTTGACTCTCATGGACCCGTGCGGTTTTGGTCTCTTATCGCTGCGGAACCATTTCTTGACCTCATCGCTGAGAGCCAGTTGACTGGTTGAATAGAACATGACCGGCTCCAAAGGTGGGATTATGGTTATTATTGGCATCGGCCTCCTCCCTTTCCGTTACTCTATCTTGCCCACAGGGAAGAGATGTCAGCCGCGGCGTGCGTTCGGCAGGGACTTCGTACCGAACACTGTTACATCTCATATTATGATGGCCAGCTATCACAACGAGACGTTTCGTTATTGTTCGCGGGGGCCTTACCTCTTATCCCTCAGTGGCAGCTACTACCCAGGCACGGCACGAACGGGCCCGGACGCTTGCAAGACTAACCGTCTTGTACAGGTGGCCGAACAACAAGCCCCGCCGGACGATGCAGACCGGTTCCGTCTTGGATGAGTCGAGAGGGGCCTGGGATGCCTTGGATTCGATCTTAGTAGGTTGTCCCCGGAAGGGGGGACCATCGTCACCACCATGTCGACTCCTTCGTTCGGGCACAACCCGCTTCTCGCCGCAGCGGTGCGGACCTGCACGTTGCGGAATTCGCTACTCCCCCGGTGTTGGAACTCCACCAGGGGATTGGATGACAGAGGTGCCGTGTATTCCTCATCTCAAAATCACTCCATGAGACCATCACTCCTCCGATGTCCGTTTGGAGGCAGATGTGTCGAATTCGAGAGGTGTTTTGCTTAGTCGTGCCAAACTTGGGCGACCAGATGGAGACCTTGGCGCTGCAGCGGGTGAAACATATACTCAGAGAATCGTTGCGTCCGTTGGGGACGGCAATGGGAAGAGTTATCGTCTTCCCCTCCCATCACACTCCGGTTAACACACTGATGTTCAACGCCGCCCTTTTTATAGCCGGAGACAAAGTCGAAGGCGATTATCTTGAGTTCGGCGTGTTCAAAGGCGCATCATTCGCCAGAGCATACTGGGCGCTCAAGAACGCCTTTAGGGAGATGACCACCCCGAAGCAACAAATTCACTCCGAGCAGGATGTTTTCGAGTGTGCACAGTTGTGGAAGAGGATGCGATTCGTCGCATTTGATTCCTTCCAAGGCCTTTCTAGACTCTCCGAGAGTCACGATCTGAACGATGGTAAATCCACACCCGCGTTTGTCGCAGGAAAGTTCGCAGCCTCGCAAGATGAGTTCGAGAGATTCATAGCAAGACAACGCGTGCCCCTCGACAGAGTGCTCATCATACCTGGTTGGTTTTCCGAGACATTGTGCCACGCAACGATTGAAAAGTACGATTTGAGGAAGGCCGCCATTGTTCACATCGACTGTGACCTATATGAACCCACAAAGCTTGCACTGGATTTCGTAACACCGTTGTTGGTGGAGGGAACAGTCGTTATCTTTGATGACTGGTTTAGTCAGAGGGGAGATCCCAATCGTGGGGAACAGAGGGCGTGGCGAGAATGGCTATTGTCCCATCCAGACTGGAAGGCGATCGAGTACCTTAAAGAGGGCCCGTGGAGGAATAGCTTCATCCTGAATCCGTCGCGGTGACGTACTTTCACTGCGTCGTGCGTCGAAATGAGCACTGTTTGAACCCCCGCTCGTCTTTTGCCGAACGGTCCCCACGGCTCAGTATCATGAACCGAAGCTTGCCATAGGACCACGCTGCAAGGCCTTACTCTATATTTTATAGGCTGCCCGTGTAGCAACTCAGGCAACAGTGGACCTTGTTCTGCTGCGTGATTCCGCGCCACCCGCAGGCGGCAACATTGACACCCGTGGCACCGCAAGCATCGAACTCGTAGGTCTCGCCGATTTGAAGATTGGTAGGATGCACGCGTCGCGTGTAGTGCGGGTCTTTCACGCAGAAGCTGGGGCCATAAGCACCAGGACCATAACACCGCCGCGTTAGGTAGAGGACGAAACCCCCGAGGCCACAGGTCATGCGTAACGCCTACGCCGATACGACGCCATGAGCCGGGAAGAGCATGTTCTGCCCGAAGATGATAGACGAGTCTACGTCGCAGGCAATACGCAAAAAAGGGGGACAACAAGTCCCGCTGAGCGATTGGCATTTCAACGCATCGGGCGATCCGGCGAAGTAGCGATCCGAATGTGCGCAAAACGGGAGCAGCCGTTCATCCGGTTTCGCTAGAATCGCTGTTATGCAAGCGTTCGCCGTCGTGGGGTGGGTCGTCAATCCGAGGTTCAAGCCCTCGCGCGCCCACCATATTCCACGCCAGCGCAGTGCTTATCGCGCTCACAACGGCTTCTGGAAGCAGGATCGTCCGGTACCCAGGTCGAGGCCGGCATCTTTCAGCGGCTGTGGGCACGCTGCTCACCCGGGTACGACGAACTCCGGGGCATCCAGTGGCGCTGGCAATCGCTGGACAGCGCCATTAAGAACCTGGGCGTCAGGCCCTCCGAGATAGATTAGGGGACCGCGAGTCCTACCTGTATGGTGTGTGCCGGCACAGTGCCGGGCACGCATGGGAGAATGACTGCAGGGCCCCGAGAGGGAGAGGTCGCGTTGAAGCTTAGGGTTGACACGCACTTGCATGGGAGGCTCTTAGTGCAAGAGCGCACGGAACGCAGCTTCGGAGGATCCAAGGGTGCGCTCCTGTTTTGTGGTTAGACAGCCCCGCGGTTGCTGAAACGAGCTCATGTAGCCATTTCCGAATTTACAATTTCTTCGATAGCACTTTACCTTCCAGATATCTTGTTGTGCTACGACCGTGATGACCCGATCGGGGTGAGGTTCCGCCAGGTGTGTCGATGCCGCAGAGTGTCGGCACCTGATAAGGAGGGGCGAAAAATGATGCGCCGCCATGTCCTGGCACTGATAATGTTGGGGGCCATAGTTTTGGCGTCCACCGCGATGACGGGTGTCACACAGGGATCTTCCAACATGTTGTCTGCGTATGACACCGTAAACTGCGGTGGGGTGGATGTCCCGGATGTCGCTCTGAGTGGTATGCCAAGCCCCAATACGATCCCATACCTTGATGCCAATCCCATGTGCGGTGGCGGAGGCGGTGGGTCATAAGCGATTCGGGGCCACGAGAACGATACGAGAGGCGGTGACAACAGGCAAATGACCGTGGGGGAGCCCCGCCAAGGCGGCTCCCCCGGCACCTGAAACACAGGGCGATCGTGAAGTAGTTCTTCGCTAGGTCCTGAAATACAAGGGCCACCGGGGTGACCGCTTCCTTGACACGTAAGGGGTCCGAGGGTTGAGTCCGTGCGCCCACTACGTCGTCGGCGGTACTCGACTGCACGAGAGCGTGTTCGTCCGCATGTTTCAAGGGCTGCAGCGCGTCGGATGGTTGCACCGCGTTGTACGCGGAAGAGTGATCATGTGATCACGCCACTGTCTTTCCATCGTGCCAGATGTTGGCTCACCGGCCCGCTCAGCACGAGACGATTGCTGGTAGCCGGCTCACCAGAGGAGCCCGTGAAGGGCAGGGTTGGTCGCGGATTGTTGTGGCGACGACGACTCCCCTGAGGTCAAGTTTGCAATTCGGACGGCCAGTCACTTCGTGTGCAACCTGCCGACTGTGGCAGTGATTCCGGTAGACGTTTGACCTTTCCCAGACGCGCGCTCACCCCGCCAGGCAACCGCGCACGTCGACGTCGAACCGATTAGATTCTCGCCGCCGATGGAGGTAGAACCCTGTGACGTGGTCCTGGGCTTCGCGGTGCCTTCGGCGAAGCGTCGCTTGTGGGGTGGTAGTCTTGAGTGCCGCTACTGCTGAGAGCGCTGTCAAATCGACGCGGAATCGAAGGTGCAGTTGGAAGTAGATCAAAGACTATCGCGAAACGCTTTTGTCGGACTTGGTGTCTGGTTCTCCTGGAAAAACTCCGTTGGAACTCTGCGACCTCGAAAGAGGAGAGCACCAGACGTGGGGAGGAACGAACAGCCCGAAGTTGAGCCCAGGGGCGCTACCGGCGCCGCCCAACAAGGGTGGGGAGGGCACGCCGCGGGGTCCCCGCTATCCGAACCCTCCGGTGACGTACTCCTCCGTACGCGGATCCACGGGCCTATGGAAGATCCGATCCGTCGGACCTTCCTCGACCACCTCTCCGTCGAGGAAAAACGCCGTGCGTTGGGAGACCCGGGCAGCCTGTTGGATACTATGCGTGACGAGGACGATCGTGTACTCGCCTCCCAGATGCTGGAGCGTATCCTCAATCCACGCCGTTCCGCGCGGATCGATGGCAGAGGTCGGTTCGTCCAGCAGGATTGCTTCGGGATCGAGGGCCAGGGCACGGGCGATCGCAAGCCTTTGCTGCTGCCCGCCCGACAGATGTGACGCGGGGACGCCCAGCCGTTCTTTGACCTCGTTCCACAGCCCGGTCTGCCGCAGACTTTTTTCCACCGCGGCGTCCTGGTCGGCACGCGAGCGGACGAGCCGGTGCAGACGCGGGGCGTACGCGACGCTCTCATAGATACTCATCGGGAATGGAATCGGCTTCTGAAACACCATGCCGATCCGTCGGCGGAGGGCCACCACGTCGACCCCTCGACCGTAGACGTCCTGGCCGTTCAGCAGGACGTGGCCCGCGATACGGTGGCCGGCAATGCGGTCGTTCATTCGATTGAGCGCGCGGAGAAACGTGGACTTGCCGCACCCGGAAGGGCCGATGATCGCCTGGATCCCCGTTCGCGGAATGTCGAGCGTGACACCCTTGAGTACGTGCGCGCCCCCATAGTGCACGTGCAGTCCCGAGACGCTGAAGATAGGTCCCGCCGATGCGTGAGCAGCGGTCTCCCGGCCGATGGTTGGAAAGCGGGGCGCTGTTGAGTACCGATTGTCTCCCTGCGTCCCCGACGGCTCGTGCGATCCGCCGGGGATGCCCAACGGGTTTGCCCAGAGGCGCTGCATCGTCATCGCGCCATCTCCCGCCGGATCACGCCCGGCGTGCAATCGCCCATCGCGCCGTCACGTTCAAGGTCAGGACCAGCAACATCAAGAGCAGGCCGGCAGCGTAGGCCAGCGCGTTCGCCGAGGCGAATGGTTCGTTGATGAATGTCCAGACAACATAGGTCAGATATCCAATGGGGGCGTGAGTGAGCTTGAGCGCCGGCATGTAGTTGGACCAGCCGGCCGTATAGATCAGCGGTGCTGTCTCCCCGACGGCGATTCCCAGAGCCAGCAGCCATCCTGTGACGATCCCGGGCGTGGCTGCGCGCAGCACGACGCCCCGAACGGTTGCGATCCGTGTCGCACCGAGCGCGAGCGATGCCTCCCGGAGGTCGTCCGAGACCTGCTGCACCGCCAGGTCCGTCGCGCGGAACACGTACGGGAGCATGATCACCGCAAGCGCCACCGAGCCGGCCAGCAGGGAGAATCCCCATCCCAGCCACGTCACCATCGTGACGAAGCCGAAATACCCAATGACGATCGACGGGACGCCGGCCAGCACGTCGGCCGCGAGTCGCGCGGCACCCACGGTGCGCCCCTCGCGCACCTCGCTGGCGTAGATTCCGCCCATGACGCCCAGCGGCACGACGATGGCGGCGCCGAGGCCCACGAGCATGAACGTCCCTGCAATCGCGTTCGCCAACCCGCCCGCTATCCCCGACGTGACCGTCGTGAACACCGTCCAGGACAGAGCCCGCTCGCCGTTGGTCACGACGATGGCGAACATGTGCACGAGCGGCAGCAGCGCCACTCCCACGCAACCCCACGCGCCCGCAATCGCCAGGTGGCCTTGGAGGTAGCGCCAGTTCATGGATTCCCGCCGGTTACCCAGCTGGCGACCCACCCCCGCTGGCGTCCGACCCGGCGTACGACCGCCGGCGCGATGAGGTTGACGCCCACCGTCACCGCAAACAAGACGACGGCCAGCTCGGCGAGCGCATGGATCGCCATCCCGGTGGCGTCCGTCATCGCGCTATCCAGCAACGCCACGATGGTCGCGGCGATTGTGGAGATGGGGCTGTAGATCGTCGAGGGGAGGTAGTTCAGCGCGTTCCCACTGACCATCAGCACGGCCATGGTCTCGCCGAGCGCCCGCCCCAGGGCCAGGATGCAACTGGCGGTGACGCCGGGCGCGGCGATTCGCCACACGAGGTCGCGGGCTACCTCCCACTCCGTCAGTCCAAGCGCTCTTCCCTGTTCGCGCAACTCCGCCGGCACCGCGCGAAGGGCGTCGCGGCTCACGGCGGCGATGATCGGCAGGATCATGGCCCCGAGCACAACCCCGGAGGCCAGCAGTCCCATGCCCGTCGGCACCGGCCCGCGGAATATTGGGATGAACCCGAGCAGGCTGGCAAGTGCGGGTCCCGCGGTCCGTTGGATCCACGGCACCAGGACGACGAAACCCCACAGGCCGAAAATGACACTCGGTACGCCGGCAAGCAGTTCGATAAAGAAGCTCAGCACGCGCGACACACCCCGGCCGGCGAACTCCGAGAGACAGAACGCGACGCCGATGCCGACCGGGGCCGCCAGGACGAGCGCGAGGGCCGAGCTGAGCAGCGTTCCAACCAGAAAGCTCAGCATGCCGTAGCTGGCACCCGACGCGGCCGCATAGCCGCTGCGGATCACTGGAGCGCCACCGTAGAGGTTGCCGAGATTCCAGATATACGTCGTGAAGAACGTGTCGCCGTTCCAGACGATGGACGGCCAAGCGAAGACCAGCAGTACAATCATGATGACACCGAGCACAAATGGCCCGCTGGCCGCCCCGACGGCGGCCAGCAGGCTCCATACCCACTCTTGATTTCGACGGGCGGCGGCGAGCCGCGCTACCTCACTGACCAATCCGCTCGACCTGCGCCTGGCTCAGCTTCCGGACCATCTCGGAGAGTCCAATAAAGTGCACCTTGGTGAGATACAGTTCGTTGCCGCCCCCTGTCGGAGAGAGACACCACGTGAGGAACGCCTTGATCGCCGCTGCGACCCCGGGGTCCGCTTGCTTGCCTTTGACGATCACGTACTCGTAATTGATGATCGGATAGGCGTTGGGCCCCGGCGCGAAGATGAGCGAGATCGCCTCGTTCGGCGGCGTCTTCCCGACGAGCGCCGCTGCCGCGGAGGCGATCGTCCCCGGGGTCGGCAGGAGGAACTTGCCCGCCCGGTTCTCAAGTGCCGCGTATCCGAACCCGGCCGCGTTGGTCTGGTCGATCCAGCTGATTCCTACGTACGCAATAGAGTACGGTGTCTGTTTGAGCGCTTGCACCATGCCGGGATTACCATTGGTTCCGATGCCAACAGCGATCGCTGGCCAGCTCACCGACGTGCCGAAGCCGACCGCCTCCTTCCATGATGGCGTCGTAAAGCTCAAGTATTGTGTGAAGATGAAGGTGTCTCCGCTTCCGTCTGCGCGGTGTACGGGGATGATCTCGTGGTCGGGCAGGTTGACGCCGGGGTTCAGCTTCGCGATTGCGGGATCGTTCCAATTCTTGATCGTACCGCTGTAAATGCCAGCGAGGACCGGCCCGCTGAAGTTGAGGTGTGCGGCTCCGATCCCCGGCAGATTGTAGTTGATCTGTTGTGCTGAGATGGCCAGCGGGATGTTCATGAGCGTCGGGTCCTGGGCTGTTTGAGCGGGGGACAGATATGCGTCCGACGCGCCGATTTGTGCCGCCCCGCTGGTCGCCTCGGCGATCCCCGTACCGCTGCCGGTACCCTGGGTCGTGATCTGCACGTCAGGGTTGGTATGCGTGTAGTCTGGCACCCAAATGTTGAACAACGGATAAAGAAGCGTCGAGCCGGTCTCGAGCAACTTGACTGGGGCGGCCCAGGCGACGGAAAGGCCGCTCGTCCCAAACGCAATTGGCAAGATGGCCGCGATGAGGGCCATGAGGGCGGCTGTTCGCCTCGAGCACACGTTCCGTATCATCCCACACCTCCTTATCTATCATGTAACGACAGTCCGGTACGTTGCCGGATGTCTGCGGCCACCCCGCGAGATGGGCGCATGCGCCGAAAGTAATGTGCGCACATTATGGCCGAGAGAAGGCCTTGCAATCGTATTGTTAAATTTCGCAGATTCTCGGCGGGATCGAAACGCGGTGCGGTAGCGGCGTCGCGTGTACGAACCAGGTCACCGCCTGGCCTCTTCGCAATTGTAGACGGCGGAGGTGGCGAAGCTCGATCGGCGCACGATTGCGGCCGTCCTGGTCATTGCGGTCTCTCGCACGTTCCCCGGTGGCGGGCTTGCATGCCGCGATACCGGACGGCACCGAATGTGCGCGGCCTCGAAGTCCCCGGGAAGACCCTAGCGCCGGGACGATAGAGCCTGGAGAGCAGGGCTTTTCCTCGCGGGTCGAGACCGGGGCGTGTGCGTCGGGCGTGAGGGCGATGCACGGAGCTTGGCGCTTACCCACCGACGAAGGTGGCGAGTGAAATGCCCGAGGGTGGGGCCAGGAATTCCTCCGATCGGGATCATGACAACCACTTTCCCGTGCTGATAGATGCTCGCCGACGGTTCTCCTTTGGACCAGACAAGGGTGAACCCCTGGTAAGACGTGTGGTAGCGGCGGCTTCTCCTCTGACTCATGGCGCTCCAGGCGACGGTTGGAAAAGATCGAGGAGAGACGAACCGGACGACGCTGTGGTTGCGACGTCTTGGGGAATCACGGGATTTCGTGAGGACAGAGTCACGTCGACGTTCATTTCCAGAACAGTGAAATGCGGAATTGGCGCCTGCCACATGGGGCGGTATCGGTGGGAGTGTACGGCAGAACCACCCGACTCTCGCCGTGAGCTCACGATCCGGCGGGTCGGCGCCGGCGGGGGAAATGCTCCTCGAACAGCACGTAGATGAGCGGGATCACGAGGAGCGTGAGGGCGGTGGAGACGACGAGGCCGCCGATGACGGCACGGGCGAGGGGCATGTTGGTTTCCGCGCCCTCGCCGAGGCCGAGGGCCATGGGGACCATGCCGAACACGGTGGC
>DASPUZ010000014.1:0-6672 GCA_035622635.1 bacterium
CAATCGTTCACGCCAGCATAGGTGGTACGGGCCAGGACGAGGAGGCGGGCCCGCGTGGGCTCGTCCAATCGGCGCGCCGACGGTCGCCCGCGGTTGCCATGGGCCAATGCCGCCGGGCCGTGCTGGCGGACCTTTCCCAGCAGGCGGCGGACATGACGCGTGGAGAGGCCCAGGAGCCGCGCGGCGTCAGGCGCGGTGAGCCGGCCTTCGAGAAGCTGGACCAGGACATGTGCACGTTGTTGCTCTTTCTTGCTCAAGGTGACTCTCCCCCCGTTCATACCCCCAGGGTGACAGAATCACTGAGCAGTTACGGGGTGACAAAATCATTGAGCAATTACACTTCACGGTCCTTTCCTTGACATGCTGAGAAGAGCATGCTAACGTGAAGACAAATTTCATAGAACACTTATCGAGAGCGGTCGAGGGCCGGGCCCGATGACACCCGGCAGCCTACCAAGCTCCCACTTGGTGTGGTGCTAATTCCCGCGGAAGATCCAATTCCGAGAGATAAGAGGGAGTGATCCCCCTCGGAGCTGGAGGGGGATTTTTGTTGTGCGTTGACGCCATTCTGAACCTCAGGCCGGCCGCCTGTCCCCGCTGAGGGGGCAGCCAATCCGCGGTCGGTGCGAGTGAAAGGGGAGGGGAGAGATGGGAGTTGTCGGGCTGGCGTGCCGGGAGTGCGGAAGGCGCTATCCGGTCGAGCCGATCTTCGTCTGTGAACAGTGTTTTGGCCCACTGGAGGCGCAGTACGATGAGGGACATCTGAGCGGCTCCGCCCTCCGCGACGATATCGAACGCGGTCCGACATCGATCTGGAGATACCAGGCGTTGCTGCCGGCGACGCGCGTCCCGGAATGGGACCTCGCGCCCGGGTTTACGCCGCTGGTGCGCGCGGAGCGCCTCGGCCGCGCGATCGGGCTCAATCATCTCTATATCAAGAATGACACGCGAAATCCCACCTGGTCGTTCAAGGACCGCGTGGTTGCGGTGGCCGTGTCGGCCGCGCAGCGGTTCGGGTTCGATGTGCTCTCGTGCGCATCCACCGGCAACCTTGCGAACGCGGTCGCTGCGCACGCGGCCAAGGCGGGAATGCGGGCTGTCGTGTTCATCCCCAAAGGCATCGAGCGGGCCAAGGTGGTGGCGACTTCGGTCTATCACCCGCTGGTCGTCGAGGTGGAGGGTACCTACGACGACGTCAACCGGCTATGCCTCGAGATTGGGGAAGAGCATCACTGGGCCATCGCCAACGTCAATCTCCGTCCCTACTACTCCGAGGGCGCGAAGACGCTCGCCTACGAAGTTGCCGAGCAGCTCGGGTGGGAGGCACCCGACCGGGTCATCGTGCCGATCGGTTCGGGGAACATGTTCATGAAGATCTACAAGGGGTTCGAAGAATTCCGCCGCCTCGGCGTAATTCCGGACCGCACCGTCCGGATGACGGCCGCGCAGGCGGAAGGGTGCGGACCGGTGGCAACCAGCTATCGGAGCGGCGCAACCGAGGTGATCCCCGTCCGCCCGAACACGATCGCGCACTCGCTGGCGATCGGCAGCCCCGCCGACGGTGGTTACGTGCTGGAAACGATCAGGCGCACGGGCGGTGCCGCGGAAGCGGTGACCGATGCGGAGCTCGTGGACGCGATCCGGCTGCTCGCGGAGACGGAGGGCTTGTTCACGGAGCCGGCAGGGGGCGTGACCATCGGCGCGCTGCGCAAGCTAGCGCAGACCGGGGTCATCGGACCGGACGAGGTTACCGTGGCGTACATCACCGGTATCGGGCTGAAGGCTATCGAGGCCGTCGAGCACGTGGTGACGGCGTCGGTCACGATCAAGCCGACGCTGGCTTCGTTCGAGCAGCACGTGCTTGCCTCGGCGGGCGCGTTGGGGGGAGAGTGAGATGGCGGCACACGTACGGATCCCGACGCCGCTGCGCCGGTTGACGAATGGGGAACGCATCATCGAGGTCCACGCGGGCGATCTGGGTCAGGCAATCGATGAACTCGAGCAACGCTTTCCAGGAATCCGCGGGAAGCTGCTGGACGACCGGGGCGAGGTGCTTCGGTTTGTGAACATCTTCGTGAACGAGCAGGACATTCGATTCCTTGCCGGGCTTCGGACGCCGCTCGGCTCGGGTGCGGAGGTATCGATCGTGCCGGCGATGGCCGGCGGAGGGTGCTAGGCGCTTCGTTCCCTCGTGGTTCCTGGTTGATCTGCCGGGCGACGGTCCCAGGGGGACGTTGCCCGGCGGATCTGCGTGTCTCCTTTGGGTGGCCGGCGGCCGGGCAGTTCTCAACCAACATAGGAACGGTCCGGTTCGCGCCGAATGCCCTGACGGTGATGCGTGTGGGCGTGAAGATTTTCCTGTGGAGCGTGCTGGCGGCGGGAGCCCCGGCGGGCGCGCAGGCGCCGTGAGTGGGAAGACGGCTCACGGGCCGCGCCGGGTCCCGGCCAACGTCGCCGCCAGGGTCGAGGGGCTTCGCGAGCGCATCCGGCACCACGCCTACTTGTACCATGTGCTTGACAGCCCGGAGATCTCGGACGAGGCGTACGACGCCCTCGTGCAAGAACTTCGGAAGCTGGAAGAGGCCCACCCCGATCTCATCACGCCCGATTCCCCGACCCAGCGGGTCGGGGCTCCGCCGAGCGAGGCGTTCCGACCGGTCGTGCACCCGCAACCGATGCTCAGCCTCGCCAACGCGTTTGACGAGGATGACCTGCGGGCATGGCACCGTCGCGTCGAAGCCGGTCTCGCCGGCCAGGCTGTCTCGTTTGTCTGCGAGCTCAAACTCGACGGCGCCGCGGTCTCTATGATCTACGACCACGGTCTCTTCACTCGTGGCGCAACGCGGGGCGACGGCGTCCGCGGAGAGGACGTGACCGCGAACCTGCGCACCGTCGAGTCACTGCCGCTGCGCCTCCGACGGGAGGCGGCGCCGCCGCCGTTTGTCGAGGTACGCGGTGAAGTGTACCTACCGAACCAAGCACTGGACTCGATCAACGAGGAGCGCATGGCGGCGGGAGAGGCCGCGTTCGCCAACGCTCGCAACGCGGCCGCAGGATCGCTCCGGCAACTCGATCCGGCCGTGACGGCTCGCCGGCCGCTTGCCCTGTTCGTGTACCAAATCGGCGAGGTGCGCGGCCGACGGTTCCGCTCACATTGGGAGAGTCTTGCGTGGGCGCGGGATGCGGGATGTCCCGTGAACCCGCAAACGCGCCCGGCGACCTCACTCGACGAGGTACTGGGATATGTGCGCGAGTGGACCGCGCGCCGCACGATGCTGCCGTACGGGACGGACGGTGTCGTCGTCAAGGTGGACTCACTGGACCAGCAGGCCGAGTTGGGCGCCACGAGTCAGGCACCGCGCTGGGCGATTGCCTACAAGTTTCCGGCCGAGCAGGCCGAGACGCGGGTTCGCGACATTTTTGTGCAGGTGGGCCGCACTGGTGCCCTGACGCCGGTGAGCGAGCTGGAGCCGGTGCGCGTATCCGGCGTCATCGTCCGGCGGGCGACCCTGCACAACGAGGACGAGATGCGGCGGAAGGACGTGCGCATCGGTGATACCGTGATCGTCCGGCGCGCCGGCGAGGTGATTCCCGAGGTCGTCCGGGTGGTCACCGAGAAACGGACTGGCGCGGAGCGGCGATTCGAGATGCCGGACAAGTGCCCCGTGTGCGGCTCGCCGGTGGAGCGCAAACCCGGCGAGGCGGTCCGGCGCTGCACCGGCGGTGCGACCTGTCCGGCGCAGACTCTTGAGCGGCTGATTCACTTCGCCTCGCGGGACGCGCTCAACATCGACGGCGTGGGCCCGAAGCTCCTTCAACAACTCCTGGATCGCCAGTTGATCGCCGATCCCGCGGACCTGTTCCGGCTGACCAGGGATCAGGTGGTCACCCTCGACCGCATGGCGGAGAAGTCCGCCGAGAACGTGATCACCGCCATCGACCGTGCCCGCCATACGTCCCTGGCGCGGCTGCTCTATGGGCTCGGAATCCGGCACGTAGGGGTGCACGTAGCGGAAGTTCTGGCGGAGCACTTCGGGGATGTGGAACGGCTGATGTCCGCGCCACTCGAAGAGGTCAGCGCTGTCCCGGGCGTGGGCCCGACGATTGCCGAGAGCGTGGTGGAGTTCTTCCAGCGGCCGTCGACGCGGCAACTGCTGCGCAAGTTACGTGACGCCGGCGTGCGGATCGAGACGCCGCCGCGGGCCGAGGGTCGGCTCGCGGGGAAGACGTTCGTGTTCACGGGAACGCTGGACCGGTTCTCGCGCCGGGAGGCCGGCGAGCGGGTCAAGGCACTCGGCGGTCTCGTGGGCGACAACCTAACTGCGCGCACGGACTATCTGGTGGCGGGGGATGCACCGGGCGGCAAGTTGGAGCGGGCGCGGAAGCTCGGCGTGACGGTGCTGACCGAGCCCGAGTTTCTCGCGCTGGTGGAGGACCGTCCATGAGAGGCACCCAGGAAAAGGGAGGGGCGCCGGATTCCCGGGCCCGGCGCGGAGAGGGATCATGACGGCAAGGCGCAGGCGCGCGACGAAGAGGCGAGGAGCAAACACAAGCGGGCTCTGGTGGGCCCTTGCTGCAGTCGTGATTGTCGCTGCTCTGGTGACCGGCGCCCGCGTGCTCCGCTGGCCCCGGCCGCCTGCCGGGCCACGGGCGGGGATCGAGGTGTTCTTTGTCCGTTACTCGGAGGGTGGCCGCACCGGTGCGCTGGTGACCGTGCGGCGTCCTGCGACTCCGGGTCCCGTCGACGTCAGGGTGGCAGCCGCGCTCCGGGAATTGCTGGCCGGCCCGTCCGCTGAGGAGCGGGGCAGGGGTATCGTGAGCGAGATACCGCCCGGAACAGGTCTTCGCAGCGTCCACGTTCACGGTAGCACCGCCACGATAGACTTGACCGCCGCGTTTGCCAATGGCGGGGGAAGCACGAGCATGCTGGCGCGGCTGTGGCAGGTCGTGTACACGGCGACCCAGACATCTGGGATTCACGCGGTCCAGATCCTGATCGGTGGACGTCACGAGCAGGCGTTGGGAGGGGAAGGCGTCGCGATCGACCGCCCCATCGAGCGGCCTGCGTCGATGCCGGTGCTCTGATCGGCAGCTCGTTCGCGTCGTCATCCCCGGTCTGGCCGGTGAATGGCGCCCCGATTCTGCCTCGCGCCGCCGGCCAGAGGTGGACTCCACGAACTCGAAACACCCGGGCCGGTTCCTTCTCTCGACACGTGGTACGGGCAGGGAGCCCTCGGCCGTTGGGAGAATAGGCGGGCGATGCCCAAGCAGGTATTTGCCGAGGACATAGAGCGTCTGATCGGGGCGCTGGAGGGCGTGGTCGCCGCGCGCGTGTCCACGACACCCGGCGGAGACATTGACCAGATCTACGTGATGGCGACTTCCACCGCCGATGTGCGCGCGGTCAGGCGGGGTATCGGCACGGCCCTCGTATCGACGTACGGCCTCCCGCTGGAACCGTGGCGCGTTCAAATTGCGCAGCCGCGACCGGACGAGGGAAGTCCGCCTCGATTTGGGGTATTGCGCATCGAGGAGATCGTCGGGGCCGTGGAGATGACGGCGCTGGTTCAGCTCACGTGGGCGCGCGGCGGCGAGGAGCGTGTGGTCACCGGACGCGCCCGTGGTCCGCTGGGCCCCGCGCACCGGCTGCGCACGGTAGCGTCTGCAACACTCGACGGCGCCAGGGAGGCGCTGGGCCCAGGCTATCGGAAGGCCGCGGCCCAGGAGGCATCGCTGGTGACGTTCTTCGGTCGGCCGACCGCGCTCGTCGGCATCTCAGTGGCAACGCCGCGCGGCGAGGAGCGCGCGTTTGGGATTGCCCAGGAGGAAGCCTCGTCGGATGCGATCGTGCTGGCGGCCCTGGATGCCGTGACGAAGCTCGCGGGGCGCGCCGCGCTCGCGGTGCCCCCGGCGGATCGCCGGGCCGTGCTCGAAGCGATGCGTCGGCACGTAGGATCTTCGGAGCGAGCGCGGACCCCCAGGGATCACGGGGCACCTCCCGTTCCACCGCATGAAGTGTCAGACGGTGCACCTGCCTCGAAATCAACGGACTCGGCACATCCGGTCGTGGCGTCGCCCCCGGCGCAATCGCCGGGCGGCGTCGCAGATCCAGCCCACGGCGGCTTTGGCCCACGCCGTAGGCCCGGCACTGGCCCCGCCGTAGGCACAGGCCCAGAGGCACATCGTACGCGCGCGGCACATTCTGTCACGCGCATGTACTTCCGGCCGGCGAGCGCGGCGGCCGAGCGCGCGTCAGGTGCATCGCCCGTCGAGTCCCGCAACGGTGAGATTCTCGCTCCGGCAAAGGGCCCGGAGCCGGGCCGGATCACGCAGCCCGCACAAGAGGGAGTGGTAGGGATGGCCGCGCATCAGGACGTCCCGCAGACCGGGCGCAGCTCGTCAGGCTCAGGTCGTCTCTCGATCGAGGAGGTATTGTACCAATCGCTCATCGCGAACCGTACGCCGGTGCATGTCCGCTGTCGCGACGGCTACGAACTCCGCCGGGCAGTGCTCAAAGATGTCGGCACCGAGAGCGTGCTGCTCGAGGTGGACGGCGACACGGAACTCGTGTATAAGCACGCAATCCTTTCGATCCGCCCCCTGATGGGCCCCAGGGCGGGAGCGTAGAGCTCGGCGGTGGCGGACGGTCAAGAGAGGTGCTTCGGGGAATTG
>DASPUZ010000015.1:0-18795 GCA_035622635.1 bacterium
GGTGTGTTGCCGAAATTGCCAAGCCATGTATCGAACGAACAAATCTGCGGATCGAAGTAACGCCGGACGCCCGATGCGAAAGACCGAATTGACGGTCAAACCCTTCGATGGTACGCTCACCGCGCACCACCGAATGACATAGGGGCCGTGAGGTCCCCCGGTCGACAAAGGCAAATCCGCGGCAACGCGGAGACGCAAAGCCGCCGAACCTGGTGCACCAGGTCAGCGGGGCTACCGAAGCTGGACAAGTAATAACGGTCCAGCTTCCTGTTTTTCGGCCACCGGAGATTGGCTCTTTTGGCAGATGCGCGACTGTACTTGGTACACGTGAAAGGGAGGTGTGACGGCTGACCAGACGAGAGATAGGTTTGGGTTAGGCGTTCGCATCGGGTTTTTGGTTGCGCGGTCGAAGCGCAGCCTGTACTAGAAGACGTTCCGGTCGACAAAGGCAAATCCGCGGCAACGCGGAGACGCAAAGCCGCCGGACCTGGTACACCAGGTCAGCGGGGCTGCCGAAGCTGGACAAGCAATAACGGTCCAGCTTCCTGTTTTTCGGTCACCGGAGATCGGCTCTTTTGGCAGATGCGCGACTGTACTTGGTACACGTGAAAGGGAGGTGTGACGGCCGACCAGACGAGAGGTAGGTTTGGGTTCGGCGTTCGCACCGGGTTCTTGGTTGCGCGGTCGAAGCGCAGCCTGTACTACCTGTACTAGAAGATGTTCCGGCCGACAAAGGCAAATCCGTGGCAACGCGGAGACGCAAAGCCGCCGGACCTGGTACACCAGGTCAGCGGGGCTACCGAAGCTGGACCAGTCACGGTGTCCAGCTTCTTCTTTTTGGCTCCACGCGCTAGCAGCATTAGTGCAGTGAGTGCCTGGACCACCGTGCGACGCACTGCGAGGAAACACACACACGACGGGGGGTGGGCACGAATGAATCGAAGGCCTCGACATTGGGCGGCCCTGGTCGGAGTGCTGGGCGTTGCCGTTACAGTGTGGGGGATCCCGCTTGCGGGGCAGGCCCAGAGCGCACAACCTGTGACGCGGACCGAGGGCGCTCTCGTATCGGCGGACTGCAGCGGGCTTTCGCTGGCGCTGAAGACGCCGTCCGGGGTTCACACCTTCAAAGCCACGACGGCGACCGGGGTCATGGTAGGCGAAGAGTACGGCCAGTCCTTTTGCGCTCTAACGCAGTTCCTAGGGGCTCAGGCGATCGTGTTGTCCAGCTTGGTTGACGGTAACCAGGTCGCCGGAGAGGTCGACGTTCTGGCCTTCCCAGAGACGGGTACGATCAATTCGCTAGGTACGGGCCCCGGACAGGAAGGTCACGACCCGATCAACGGTAGTAGTAGCAACAGTGGCGGTGGAACCAGCAACACAGGCGGTGGAACCAGCAACACAGGCGGTGGCGGCAACACGGGCGGTGGCAGCAACACCGGTGGTGGCAGCAACACCGGTGGTGGCGGCAACACGGGCGGTGGCAGCAACACCGGTGGTGGCGGCAACACAGGCGGTGGTAGCAACACCGGTGGTGGCGGTAACACCGGCGGCGACCATGGCGGCGGCAAGGGTTGTGACCAGGATGGTGGCGACCACGGTGGTAAGGGTGGCGACCACGATGGCGGCAATGGTGGCGACCACTACGGCGGCAACGGTGGCGATCACGGTGGTAAGGGTGGCGACCATGATGGCGGCAACGGTGGCGACCACGGTGGCGATGGTGGCAACCACGACGGCGGCGATGGCGGTCACAACGGCCACGAATAGAGTGATGGCAGGTGCTGGAGTCTGACTGACGCGGATGGCGGGATCAACCAAAGAGACAGCTGTCCAAGAGTTATTCGTGTCAGCAAACTTTGTCAGTCACGCGGAGCGGCGGTGGAATTCACCGCGGCTCCGCGTTCGTTGTGCGATTCCGTGCGCTGCGCGGATTCGCAATCGTGGCGTGTGCGCGTTGACACCCGCGTCCATCGAATGATATCCTCATTTTGCGTTTGCGATTCCCTTCGACCGAACGTGGTGGCCTGCGAATGCAGTCCTGCGGGTGCCGGAGACCTCCGTGGCCGATGGCGCAGGTGACCGGGCAGAACGGCCCGATCGAATTGGCCGGCGGCGGGCATCGAAACGCAAGGGGGTTGTGCGGTGCCTGAAGGCGCAGACGTTATCACTCTTCTCGACGAAGACGGGACGGAGCACGAGTTCAACATAGTCGACGTTCTCGACGTAGACGAGCGCCGATACGCGATCCTCCAGCCCATGTCGGCCGGCGAGGAATCGGACACCGCGGTGATCTTTCGTATGGAAGATGACACGCTGGTCACGATCGAGGACGACGCCGAATTCGAACGCGTGCGGCAAGCCTTCGAGGATACGCACGCGGACGATGAGGCCGCCGACGATGAGGACGAGGAGGAGCCCTCCGAGGAAGGCAACGGGACCTCCACCGGGGGGCCCGGTTCCACCTCTCACTAGCGCTTGAGCGCGGAGCCAGCAACGGAGCGCAGGCCTGTGCACCGGTGGCTCCGACCCACGATTCGGACAAATACGATCTACGATGTGGACGCATGTGCACTCGCGGAGCGTGGCATTCGTGGTGTGATCCTCGATCTCGACAACACGATCGTGCCCTGGGGCGCCCGTGAGGCGCCCCAGGCGCTTACCGGGTGGATCGAAGGCGCCCGTGCGGCAGGACTCGCCCTGTGCATTGTGAGCAACAACGGGGGACAGCGGGTGGAGGTACTTTCCCGCAGGCTCGGGCTGCCGGTGCTGACCGGGGCCATGAAGCCTCGCCGAGGAGCCTTGCGACGCGCGCTGGCTGTGATGGGAACGACTGCCGATACCACTGCCCTGATCGGTGACCAGGTATTCACCGACGTGCTTGGGGGCAACCGGCTCGGCCTGTGCACGATCCTCGTACAGCCGCAGAGCACACGGGAGTTCATCTTGACGAGATTCGTGCGTCTTCTGGAGCGAATGATGCTCCGAGACATTCGGTGACTGACATCCCTTGGAGGAGATGATGACGGATCATCTGGAGCGCGCGCGGCAGTACCTTGCCGGGGCCGGCGTTGACGCCCTCCTAGTGCTGAAGTACGAGAACCGGAGGTACATTACCGGCTTTACGGGGTCCGCCGGGATCGGCCTCGTGACCGAGCATGGTGCTCTACTCGCGGTGGACTTTCGATACTACGAGCAGGCCGCAGATCAAGCGCCGGCTTGTGAGATCGTGCGAGGCGGGACGGACCTCCCGGGCGCTCTGGCTGGGATCATCGGGCCGCACGGACTCCGCCGTATCGGATTTGAGTCGGAGTTTGTACCGTATGCGCAGGTGGAACGACTGCGCGAGAAGTTGCAGCCCTCCGAGTTGGTGCCCCTTGCAGACGTAGACAGGGTTCGGTGGATCAAAGACGCTCGGGAGATCGCCGCGATCGAGCGCGCGGCTCAGATCTCCGACGCCGCGTTTGCGCATATCCTCACATGGCTCCGGCCGGGCACGAGCGAACGTGACGCCGCCGTCGAGTTCGAAACATTCATGCGACGGACGGGCGCCGAGGGGCTGTCGTTCGATCTTGTGTTCGCCAGCGGCCCGCGTTCGGCGCTGCCGCACGGGCGAGCGACCGAGCGCGTTCTCCAGCCGGGCGATTTCGTGACGTTGGATTTTGGGCCGGTATATGAGGGGTACACCTCAGACTGCACACGTACGGTGGTGCTGGGACGGCCGGACGACCGCCAGCGCGAGGTGTATGCGATCGTGCTGGAGGCTCAGCGTCGCGCAATCGAATCCGTTCGCACGGGCGCGTCGTCCCGGGCCGTTGACGGGGTCGCGCGTGCGGTCATCGAGGCCGCAGGGTTCGGGGACGCGTTCGGGCATGGGCTCGGCCACGGCATCGGCCTCGAGATCCATGAAGGTCCGTCGCTGTCACCGCGCATGGACGTGCCACTAGAGCCCGGTATGGTCCTGACGATCGAGCCGGGCGTGTATCTACCCGGATGGGGCGGGGTCCGAATAGAGGACGATGTCGTCGTTACCGCGGACGGCTGCCGGGTGCTTACGCACGCGCCGAAGGAGCTGATCGAGCTCCCGAGGTGAGGCGGGCCGTCCAGCACGCGCGCCGCCCGTACACCCCGGGCTTGTCGGCGCGCAGCGGTTCGCCTCGGTTGACAATAGCCGGGGGCGGTCGGTACACTCCCGGGGGGTGATGTGGCGTGATATCGAGCAATGACTTTCGTCCCGGTGTGCATGTGCTGCTCGACGGCGACCTGTATGCAATCGTCGAATCGCAGCACGTAAAAGTCGGCAGGGGCCCCGCGTACGTCAAGGCCAAGGTGCGCAACACCAAGACCGGGGCGACGACCGAGCGTACGTTTCGAGCGGGGGAGCGTGTGCCGCTCGTATACTTGGAAAAGAAGACGATGCAGTACCTCTACACGACCGGCGACGAGTACGTGGTCATGGACAAGACCACGTACGAGCAGATGTCCTTCAGCCGGGCTCTGTTTGGAGAAGCGGTACGGTTTCTGCGCGAGAACATGGACGTCACGGTGATTTTCCACGACGACAGGCCGATCGGGGTCGAGCTACCGAATTCCGTCGACCTGCGTGTCGTCGAGACCGCCCCCGGGATTCGCGGGGACACCGTGAGCGGCGCCACCAAGCCTGCCACCCTCGAAACGGGGGCTGTGGTTCAGATTCCCCTATTCGTCGAGACCGGTGAGATCATTCGCGTAGACACCCGAACGGGATACTACATCGAGCGGGTCCGCTGACTGCGCCCGGCCGCATCAGCACCCGGGGCGTGCGCGTTTGGCGGCGGGACGCCCGTCGGGTTGGAGCGCCTGGGCTGCGCATGCGTATGTTATAATGATACATCGTGAGGCGGGGATGACCGCAGCTCCGGCGGCGTTCCGGCCGAACAGGGGGATTGTGAGTTTGTGGAGGTGGAGCAGATGAGCACGGAGGGCGAGGATACTTCGCGAGCTGCTGTCGGTGAGGTCAGGAGACATCCAAACGATACCGGGTCCCCGGAGTTCCAAGTCGCTAGGTTGACCGCGCGCATTACCCACTTGAGCGAACATCTCAGGGTGCACAAGAACGACTTTCACTCTCGCCGCGGCCTGCTGCAGATGGTGGGTCGGCGGCGACGGCTGTTGACGTACCTGAGCAGGCACGACGTGGCACGTTATCGCGCGCTCGTGGAGCGGCTCGGCCTGCGTCGATAGCATCGGGGTCAGGGCGCGGTGTTGTCCCGAGCCGTGGGACCGCGTTTGGCCGACCCAGGGGTGTCGGGTGGATGAGGAGGACAGGAAGCGGATGAGCGCAGAGATCAGGACGGGGCACGTAGAGATCGAAGTTGCCGGTCGATCTCTGCAGTTCGAGACAGGCGAGTTGGCGAGGCAGGCGAGCGGGGCGGTCGTGGTGCGGAGCGGAGACACCATGGTGCTGGTGACCGCGACGATGTCGGCAAGCCCCCGGGAAGGGATCGACTTCTTCCCGTTGACGTGTGATTACGAAGAGAAGATGTTTGCCGCCGGGAAGATACCCGGCGGTTTTTTCAAGCGTGAGGGGCGGCCCGGTGAGCGAGCGGTCTTGACCTCGCGGTTGATAGACCGTCCGGTGCGGCCTCTGTTTCCCAAGGGATTTCGTCACGATGTTCAGGTGGTCGCGACGGTGCTGAGCGCCGATCAAGAGAACGCGCCGGACGTGCTGGCCGTCACTGGCGCGGGTGCGGCACTGGCGATCTCTCAGATTCCGTGGGATGGGCCGGTCGCGGCCGTCCGTGTGGGTCTGGTGGACGGGAAGCTCGTCGTGAACCCATCGCAACAGCTCGTCGATCAGAAGGCGATCGATCTGGACCTTGTGGTGGCCGGTACACGCGACGCGATCACGATGGTGGAAGCGGGCGCCCGTGAAGTCCGGGAAGAGACGCTGCTTGAGGCATTCGACTTGGCGCACGCCGAGATCCGGCGGATCACCGCCGCGATCGACGACCTGGTCCGCCAGGCCGGTCGGACAAAGATGACGCCCGCGTTGGTGGCGCCGCCCGCCGACATCGACACGGCGGTGCGCGAGGTAGCGGGCCCACGCCTCGCGGACGCGCTTCGCAACCCCGACAAGCTGTCGCGCGAGAGTGCGCTGACGGACGTCGCGGCCAGCGTGCAGGCGCAGTTGGCCGAGCAGTTCCCGGATCGATCGCGGGCGATCGGGGACTGCCTTGAGTCGCTTACTAAGGCCGAGGTGCGCCGCATGATCCTGGACGAGGGCACCCGCATCGACGGTCGGGCGCTGACCCAGATCCGGCCGCTCAGCGCTCGGGTGGGTCTCCTTCCGCGGGTTCACGGATCCGGGTTGTTCGTGCGCGGGCAAACTCAGGTGCTGACGACCTGTACGCTCGGTACTGGTGAAGACGAGCAGATCATCGACGATTTGAGCCTGCGTGAGCGCAAGCGGTACCTGCATCACTATGATTTCCCGCCATACAGCGTTGGCGAGGCCCGGCCCCTTCGTTCCCCCGGGCGACGGGACATCGGTCACGGTGCGCTCGCCGAGCGGGCGCTGGAGCCGATGATTCCGCCGGCGGAGACGTTCCCCTACACGTTGCGGCTCGTGTCGCTGGTGCTCGAGAGCAACGGGTCGACGTCGATGGCGTCGGTGTGTGGCAGCACGCTCGCGTTGATGGACGCAGGCGTGCCCATCATGAAGCCGGTCGGGGGTATCGCGATGGGGCTGATCACCGGCGGCCCGAGTGATAGCCGGGCTGCAGTCCTCACCGATATCCAGGGGATCGAGGACGCGATGGGAGACATGGACTTCAAGGTCGCCGGTACCCGCGACGGGATCACGGCGCTCCAGATGGACATCAAGATCAAAGGGCTGCCGCGCGTACTGTTCGAACGCGCGCTGGCCCAGGCGCGCGAGGCGCGCCTTGAGATCCTCGATCTGATCGAGCGGACGATTCCGGCACCGCGTCCGACGATGTCTCCCTACGCGCCGCGGATCTTGACGATCTACATCAACCCTGACCGCATTCGGGAAGTAATCGGGCCCGGAGGCAAGGTGATCAACAAGATTACCGCCGAGACGGGCGTGAAGATCGACATCGAGCAGGACGGGCGGGTGCTCATCGCGTCTGCCAACGAGAACGCTGCGGCGGCGGCGCAACGGATGATCGAAGACATCGTGAAGGAAGCAAAGCCGGGTGAAGTGTACAAGGGGAAGGTGACCCGGTTGATGAACTTCGGGGCGTTTGTGGAGATCTTCCCCGGCAAAGAGGGACTCGTCCACATCTCGGAACTGGCGAACCACCGGGTAGGTCGGGTGGAGGACGTGGTCAAGGTCGGAGACGAGATCGAAGTGCGGGTCAAAGAGATCGATAACCTGGGGCGCGTGAACCTGACCCGCCGTGGGTTGATCCCAGAGGACGAGGCGGTGCCGAGCGGCGAGGGGATGCCGGACCGGGACGAGAGCGCGGGACGGCCACTGCGGCACGATCGCGGTCCGCACGCAGACCGAGACCGCGGGCACCGGCCCCATCGAAAGCCTAGGTCGTAGTCCAGTCGACGGTTCTCTTGCGAGAGAGGAGCCTCCGCGAGGGGGCTTCTCGGTTATCAAGACCATATCGTCCCCGAGCGGGCGGATCGGAGTCAGGACGTAGGAGACGCGGACAGATGGCAGTCGATCAGGCGCTCTACCGGAGAACCATATTGCCCAGCGGGTTGGTGGTGCTCACCGAGCCGATGGACAATGTCCGCACGGCATCGCTCGGGGTGTGGATCGGCGTCGGCTCACGCCACGAGGACAAGGCGCGTATGGGGATCTGCCACTTCCTTGAGCACGCCTTGTTCAAAGGCACGCGCACGCGGTCGGCGCTCGCGATCGCGCAGGCGATGGACGCGATCGGCGGGCACCTCAACGCATTCACCGACAAGGAGCACACCTGCTACTACCTGCGCGTCCTGAGCGACCACCTCGACGACGCCATGGCCGTGCTCTCTGACATGCTGCTGAATCCGGCGTTCGACCCCGACGCGCTCGAGCGGGAGCGGCAGGTGATCCTCGAGGAAATACAGATGTACGAGGACGCGCCCGACGATCTCGTCCACGATGTATTCGCCGCGTCGTTGTGGCCGGACCACCCGCTCGGCCGGCCAGTTGCGGGCGTCCGAGAGACCGTGCAGGCGCTCGGGCGCGCCGAGTTCCTGTCGTTCATGGACGCCTACTGCCGTCCAGACGCATCGATCGTGGCGGCTGCGGGACGCGTCGAGCACGAACAGATCGTCGGGCTCGTGGAGCGCTGGCTCGGTGGGTGGAAAGGACGGCGCGTAACGGCGGAGATGTTACCGCCATCGCCCCGGACGGGGATTACGCTGCGACACAAGGATATCGAGCAGGTGCATGTGTGCCTGGGTGTGCCCGGGTATCCTGAGGCGCACCCGGACCGGTACGCGCTCGCCGTGCTCGACACGGTGCTCGGGGGAGGGATGAGCGGTCGCCTCTTTCAGGAAATCCGCGAGGAGCGAGGACTCGCCTACGCCGTGTCCACGTATCATGCCGCCTATCGGGATGCAGGGGCGTTCGTCGTCTACTGTGGCACGAGCCCTACGGCGGCCCGGGAGGTCGTCCGCCTGGTGTTGGACAACCTCGCGCGGGCGACGAACGGGCTCACCGCGGAGGAGATCGCGCGTGCCAAGGAATCGCTGAAGGGAAGCCTGATGCTCGACCTGGAGACGCCTGGCAGCCGGATGAGCAAGCTCGCGCGGTCCGAACAATACTTTTCCAGGCAGTTGACGCTCGACGAGATCATCGCGGACGTGGACGCCGTTAGCTCCGACGACGTGCACCGCGTTTCGACGGACTTGTTCGTGCCGGCGCGTGTCTCGCTCGCCGCCATCGGGCCCTTCGATGAGCACACCGGGCTTGCGGAGGAGTTGCGCGGGGAGGTGTACCGCTATGCAGGCACATAGAATCGTGGTCGCGGGTGCGGCTGGCCGGATGGGTCGGGCGGCGATCCGGACGATCGCCCGCCGTGATGACATGCTGCTCGTGGGCGCGCTCGGCCGGACAGGGTCCGTCGGGCAGGACGCAGGGGTAGTGGCCGGTGCGGGCACGCTGGGCGTCCCGATTGGAACGGACCTCGCCCACATGTTTCTGACCGCGCGGCCAACGGTGCTCGTGGATCTGAGCCGCGGCGACGCGGCCGTGGAGCACGCGGAAGTCGCGCTCGACCACCGCATTCCCGTGGTGATTGGAGCGACCGGTCTGCGCGAGGAGGACGTCGCCCGTCTGCGCGAGCGCTGCCGCGCGGAGCGGGTCGGCGTCCTAATCGCCCCGAACTTCGCGCTAGGAGCGATCCTGATGATGGAGTTTGCCAGGCGGGCCGCCAGGTATTTCCCCCACGTGGAAATCACGGAGCTGCACCACGACCGAAAACGCGACGCACCATCGGGGACGGCGGCGAGAACGGCACGTTTGATCGCTGCCGCCCGCGGGGAGGCCCCGCAACCGGCAGTCTCGGAGACGGAGATCGTGCCGGGTGTGCGCGGCGGTTTGGTGGAAGGTGTTCGCGTCCACAGCGTGCGGCTGCCTGGGCTGCAGGCGCACCAGGAGGTGCTGTTCGGCGGGCCCGGGCAGACGCTGCTCCTCCGGCACGATTCGTTGAGCGAGGAATCGTTCATGCCGGGCCTGATCCTCGCGATCGAGCGGGCCGGTGCGCTCGAGGATCTCGTCGAGGGTCTGGAGCATATTCTCGATCTCTGAGTTCTAGGTCGGCAACGGACCGGACGGTGGAGCGTCCGGGAAGGGCTCTCCAAAACGAATGTGCGAACAGATCACGTCAGGTGCAGCGAGGAGGAGTCATGACAGGATACCGGGTGGCGGTTGTGGGCGCGACGGGCGCGGTGGGGCGTGAGGTGCTCGACATCCTCGGGGCTCGCCGGTTCCCGGCCGCATGGGTACGCGCGCTCGCGTCGCCGAGATCCGCCGGGGTGCGGATCGGGGAGGTCGTCGTGCAGCCCGTCAACGCGGCGGCGTTCGACGACATCGACATCGCGATTTTCGACACGCCCGACGATGTGGCCGAAACGTGGGTCCCGGTCGCGGCTGGTCGAGGTGCCGTGGTGATTGACAACTCCGCTGCGTTTCGGATGGCGCCGGACGTGCCTCTGGTGATTCCAGAGGTCAACCCGGAGGCGCTCCGCCGCGCGCCCCGCAGAATCATCGCGAATCCCAACTGCACGACCGCCACCGTCGCCGTGCCCCTCGCCCCGCTGCACCGGGCGGCCGGACTCCGCCGGGTGATCGCGTGCTCGTACCAGTCGGTCTCGGGTGCGGGCCATGCGGGCGTCACTCAGTTGTGGGCCGAGATCCGGGAGGCCGTCGGAACCGGGGCGGCGCCCGCACGTCCGCAGGGGACCGCGTTCCGGCAGCCGATCGCGCTGAACGTCATCCCCGCGGTCGGGTCGTTTCGAGGCGGACGCACGAGCGAGGAGATCAAAATGGAGGCGGAGCTCCGAAAAATGCTCGGCGCGCCCGACGTGGCGGTCGGCGTCACCTGCGTCCGGGTACCCACGCTCCGGGCTCATGGGGTCGCGGTTCACGCGGAGTTCTTCGGTTCGCTTGGCCCTGAGCGCGCGCGAGAGATCCTGGCGTCCGCGCCCGGGGTGCACGTCGTGGACGATCCCACCGAGGGCCGCTACCCGACCGCGTTGGCCGCCTCGGGCTGCGATCCGTGCCACGTCGGCCGGATCCGTGCGGATGGAGCGGGCATGCTCGCGTTCTTTACGGTGGCCGATAACCTTCGCAAGGGCGCCGCGCTCAACGCGGTCCAGATTGCGGAGGCCGTGGTGCGAGACGGCGCGCTGCTTGAGGCGCGCACCGCTTGATTTGCCACATTGGCAGCATTTGCGGCAGGAGGCGCCGTTACGGGCCCTGAACGTTTCCGATGTGATATGCGAGACGGTATCGAGAATGCCGGGAGGTGAGGGGAATGGTGGAGTTCGGACGCGTGATCACCGCCATGGCGACGCCCATGGATCACAGCCTTGCGGTGGACTACGGCAAGGCGGCAACCCTCGCCAAGCGCCTGGTGGACAGCGGGTCCGATGGGCTCGTCGTCTGCGGGACGACCGGCGAGTCTCCGACGTTGACTGACGAGGAGAAGATACGCCTCTTCCAGACGGTACGGGAGGCGGTCGGAAGTCGCGCCATCGTGATCGCGGGCACGGGCACGTACGACACCGCCCACAGCATCCATCTGACCAGCGAGGCGGAGCGCGCCGGTTGTGACGGCGTGCTGCTAGTCAACCCGTACTACAACAAGCCGTCGCAGGAGGGGCTGTACCGGCACTTCAAGGCGGTCGCGGAGAGTACCCGGTTGCCGGTCATGCTCTACAACATCCAGGGCCGGACGGCCGTGAACTGCGAGCCCGCCACGATCGCCCGCTTGGCCCAGGTGCCGAACATCGTCGCGGTCAAGGAGGCGAGCGGCAGCCTCGACCAGATGTCACAGATTCGCCGGCTCACTCCGCCGGAGTTCAAGCTCTACAGCGGTGACGACAGCGTGACACTACCGCTCCTCGCCGTAGGAGGCGCCGGTGTCGTGAGCGTGGCCTCGCATATCGTCGGCCGCGAGATTCGGGAGATGATCGACGCGTTTTTTGCGGGGAACGTCCGCCGAGCCACCGAGCTGCATCTGCGCCTGCTCCCGCTGTTCAAGGTCCTGTTCATCACGTCGAACCCGACACCGCTCAAAGCGGCGCTGGCGATGATAGGATTCGACGCGGGCGGTCTGCGTCTGCCGCTGATCGAGGTCACGGCGGCCGAGCGCGAACAAATCGCGACCGTCCTCAAGCAACTCGCGCTGGCGCCGCTGGCGGCCTGAGCAGCCGTCTGGCCAGAGCTGGCGCCACGGCAGAGCGGCTCGAGGCGTTGCACGCTCGCATCCGCCGGTGCCGCCGGTGCGCGCTGTGGCGCATGCGCGAGCGAGCGGTCCCGGGCGAGGGGAGCGCGACCGCCTTGGTCGTCATCATCGGCGAGGGGCCGGGTCGCCGGGAAGCGGAGACGGGCAGGCCGTTCGTCGGGCGGGCCGGGCGGCTCCTCGATGAGCTCTTGCGGCACGCGGGGCTCTCCCGCGACGAGGTCTACATCACGAACGTGATCAAGGACCGCGCGGCGACATCGACCGTGCCGGCCCGCGACCGGCCGCCTTCACGCTCGGAGGTCGCGGCGTGTCTGCCATGGCTGCATGCTCAACTCGACCTGATCGACCCTCTGATCGTTGTGACGCTCGGCCGGCATTCGCTCGAGGCGTTACTTCCGGGGGCGAGGATTGGCGACGTGCACGGGCGCCCGCAGCGGCAGAGTGCGCTTGTGATCCTGCCCCTGTACCATCCGTCCTACGCGCTGCACAACCCGTCGGTTCGTCCGATGTTGTTCCGCGACGTGGGAGCGCTGCGCAAGCTCGCGGCCGGCGCCCGTGGCGCATGAGCGCCGGGACGGTACGGGAGTTCCGGCGCAGCGGGCGCCCCGACACCCGCAGGCTAGCATCGGAGCCCGTCTGATGCCCGCGAGTCCTGAGGCTCACCCCGCACCCCGCGTTTCCAGCGACGCGCAGGGGGCGCCGTCGGGCAGACGTGCCGGGCGCCGCCGCCGCCGCCCGGGACCGAATCGGGCTGTGCCTCGCCCCGCTGTGCCTGCGATCCAGGTGATCCCGCTCGGCGGTCTTGGGGAGATCGGGAAGAACAGCACGGTCCTCCGAGTCGGTGCGGACATGCTCGTCGTGGACGCCGGGCTGGCGTTCCCCGACGAAGAGATGCTTGGAATCGATCTGGTAATCCCCGATTATCGCTTCTTGGCCTCTGGGGGCACCCTCCACGGCGTGGTGCTCACGCACGGCCACGAAGACCACGTAGGGAGTCTGCCCTACCTCCTGCAGACCCGGCCGGCGTCCGTGTACGGGACGCCGCTAACCCTGGGTCTTGCCAGGCGGCGCGTCGACGAGATACCGCAAGCCCCGAAGATGGAGGCCGTGCCGATGCAGCCGCGGCGTCCGATTACGATAGGGCCGTTCGAGGTCGAACTTGTGCATGTGAACCACAACATTCCGCAATCGTCTGCCGTGGTCGTCCGAACGCTCGGCGGAGTGGTGGTCTGGACTGGTGATTTCAAGTTCGATCCGACGTCCATCGACGGCCAGCCCACAGATTTCTCCCGTCTCGCGGAGATCGGCGAGGCCGGCGTGACGCTCCTGTTGATGGATTCGACCAACGTCGAGCGGCCAGGCTATGCCCCGTCGGAACGCAGCGTGGGGGCGGCCCTCGACGACATCTTCGCCCGTGCGCCCGGCCGTGTGCTCGTGACCACGTTCGCCAGCAACATCCACCGCATCCAGCAGATTCTGGAGACCGCCGCGCGGCACAGCCGTAAGGTCGCGCTTGCAGGCCGCAGTATGGTGGACGCCGTGACGATTGCCTCGGAACTGGGCGCGCTCGAGGCTCCTCGCGGCACACTTGTTCCGCTCGATCAGGTGCGCCGGTTGGGTGATCGTCACGTCGCGATCGTCACCACGGGGAGTCAGGGTGAACCCCTCTCGGCGCTCAGCCGCATGGCGATGGGACAGCACCGTACGGTGACCATCAAGGCGGGCGACACCGTGATCTTTTCAGCCTCGCCGATCCCGGGCAACGAGGGCATGGTCGCGCGTACCATCAACCATTTGTACCGCCAGGGTGCGGAGGTCATTCATGGAGCCGGAGTGCACGCGTCGGGTCACGCCTGCCAGGAGGAATTGAAGCTCATGCTCACCTTCCTGCGGCCGCGCTTCTTCATGCCGGTGCACGGGGAGTACCGGCATCTGGTACTCAACCGGCGGCTCGCGAGCACGGTCGGAGTGCCGGAGGATCGCAGCCTTCTGGCGGAGAATGGGCACATCGTCGAGGTTGCAGACGGGCGCATCGCCCGGGTGGGTACGGTCGATGCCGGGGAGGTGCTCGTGGATGGGCTCGGCGGCATCGGCGCGGTTGTGTTGCGGGACCGGCGTCAGCTTGCACGCGACGGGATGTTAATCGCGCTCGTCGCCCTGGACCGTCAATCGGGCGAGCTCGTGATGGAGCCGGACATCGTATCGCGCGGGTTTGTATACATGCGGGAGTCCGGCCACCTCATCGAGGAGTCGAAGCGGCGCATTAAAGAGGCCGTTGCCCGCTCCCGGCAACGAGGCACGCCTGACTGGAGCGCGTTGAGGACAGCGATTCGGGAGGCTCTGGCGAGGTACCTGTTTGAACAAACACGGCGCCAGCCCATGATCTTGCCTATGCTCTTGGAAGTATAATCGTAGTAGACGCCGCTGACGAACTGGACTTGGTCGAACCAGGAGACGGACTGACGATCACGGAACCGCATCGCACTACAGGAGAGCGCACGTGGCCAGACGGAAGGGGTCCCACGCCAGGGCTGCGCAGGCCGTAGGGGCAACGCTGATCGGGCTTGCCGTTCTGATCGGCGTGAGCCTCGTTCCGCACCAGACCGCAACGGCGCCGCGGTGGATTGCTGCGCGTCTCGGCCAGGGATTCGGGGCCGGGGTGGCATGGGTTCCGGTCTTCCTCGGGCTCATCGGTCTTATCTTCTTCGTGCGCCGGCAGCTGCGTCTGAGCTCTCGCCTCTCTGGGGTTCTCCTCGGCTATGTTGTCGCTCTCGTCGCGCTTCACTTGCGGTACCCGGCGGGCGAGGAGTGGACCGCGGCGCTGGGGCGCAAGGGTGGGGGCTACGCGGGAGCGGCGCTCGAGGTGGCCCTCCGGCGGGCCGTCGGCGAGCCTGGTCTGTGGACGGTGACTATCCTGGGTGCCGGGCTCGCGGCGATGCTGATCTCAGGCACGTCGTTCACCCAGGTATTCCACGTACTGTGGCGGATCATCGTCGCGCTGGGGGCGTGGGTCTCGACGGCGCTCCGCTGGGTTGTCGACCGGCTTTCCGGGCTGTGCGTTGCCACGGCCCGGGTTGGCGGACCGACGCTCCGGCGCACGCTTGAGGGAGGCGCCCGGGCCTCCGGAATCGCGCTGGCGCGCCTTGCCCAGCGTATGCGTGCGGTGATTCCGATGGCACGCCACGGACGCGCGGGATCGTCCGGGCTCGACCCGCTTCTCGCGTCGGCCAGCAGCGCATCCGTCGAGGTGCGTCCCGAGTTCGACACCGGCGGATTTTACCACTCGCGGGCCGGCGTGCCCGCGCATCCCGGCGGTGCGGACGCCGCTCCAGCGGACGAGCCGGATCTGGGTGAGCCGTCCGATGTGGACATGCTGGCCGAACCGGATCCGGCAGGTGCGGCCGTCCCGGCCGGGACGGCGCTGGCGGAGGATGTCGCGACCGGGCAGGCGGCGAGCGAGGCTGGGGAGACGCCGGCGGGACGCCCCGGAGGCCTTTCCAGTCGCACTGGAGCGCGCAGGCGGAAGAGCGTGATTACCCAGGAGGCGTTGGCGTTTCCAGCGCCACCGCCGCGAGCCTATGCGCTGCCGGAGATCTCGCTGCTCGACGCGTTTCCGTCTGGAAAACGGACCGGCAAGGTCGACCCCGAGGACGTGGCGCGGAGTCTCGAGCGGACGTTGGCGAGCTTCGGCGTCGAGGCGCGGGTTGTGCGCTGGGAGACGGGACCGGTCGTGACACGCTATGAGCTGCAACCCGCGCCCGGCGTCAAGGTGCAGAGGATTACGAGCCTGCAGAACGACATCGCACTGGCACTCGCGGCGAGCAGCGTTCGTCTCGAGGCGCCGATCCCAGGAAAGTCGGCGATCGGAGTGGAGTTGCCGAACGAGCGGGCGAGTCTGGTGCACTTGCGTGAGGTCCTCGCCAGCGAGGAGTTTCGATCCTCCCGGTCGCCGCTCACGGTGGCCATCGGCAAGGGTACGGCGGGAGCCCCGGTCGTGACCGACCTCGTGACGATGCCGCATCTCTTGATCGCCGGAGCCACCGGCGCAGGGAAGAGCGTGGCGCTGAACGCCATGATCGCCAGCGTTCTGTTCCGATCCACGCCGGAGCAGGCCCGGTTCCTGATGATCGATCCGAAGCGAGTCGAGCTCACCAACTACAACGGCATTCCGCACCTGCTGAGCCCGGTCGTGACTGGTCCCCGCGAGGCCGCGGCGAAGCTGCGCTGGGCGACTCAAGAAATGGAGAGCCGTTACGAGATGTTCGCGGCCAACGGTGTCCGGAACATCCAGGCGTTCAACGCCCAGTATCCGGACCGCCCGCTCGCCTACATCCTCATCATCATCGACGAGCTTGCAGATCTGATGATGGTCGCGCCCGCGGACTTCGAGGAGATCATTTGCCGGCTCGCTCAGATGACGCGCGCCACGGGGATCCACCTGCTGGTGGCCACGCAGCGCCCCTCGGTGGACGTAATCACCGGGCTCATCAAGGCGAATATTCCATCCAGGATCGCGTTCGCCGTCAGTTCGCTCGTGGACAGCCGGACGATCCTCGATCATCCGGGTGCCGAGAAGTTGCTGGGGCGGGGGGACATGCTGTTTGCGCCGATCGGTGCGGCACGGCCGATGCGCGTGCAGGGTGCGTTCATCAGCGATGCGGAGACCGAACGTCTGGTGAGCTTCTGGCGGGCGCAGGGCGAGCCCGCGTACGTGGAGTCGCTCGTGCAGGCGTCAGATATGGCGTCGCCGGACGAGTCGTCGGGGGACGATGCGCTCCTCGTGGATGCGGTCCGTCTTGTCGTTCGTTCCGGCTACGGATCGGTCTCGTTGCTGCAGCGCAAGATGCGAATCGGTTATGTCAGGGCGGCGCGACTGGTGGACCAACTGGAGGAGAAGGGGATCGTCGGGCCGTCACAGGGAAGCAGCCCGCGCGATGTCCTGGTCGGAGTGGACGACCTGGAGCGTGTCCTGCGGGGAGGCGTGCTGCGGCCCGCAACCGCCGAGACAGACGACGAGTGACGGGGTTCCCGACCGTGAATCGCCGCGGCGGCATGCTCGCAGGAAACTCATTTCTTCCTCAAGAACACGGCTGGCGAGATGAACATGCTCGGGATCGGCGACCGGTTGAAGAGCGCGCGGGAAGCTCGTGGCCTATCGCTGGACGACGTTGAAGCGGTCACGCGCATCCGCCGCCGGTATCTGGAGGCGTTAGAGGAAGAGGCCTTCGACCGGCTTCCCGGGTCGGCGTACGTCAGGGGATTCCTGAAGAGTTACGCTTCTTATCTGGGGTTGCCGGCCGATGAGGTCGCGTCGATGTGCCCGCCTCTCCACGCCGCTCCGATCACCGTGCGCGCGTCACCGTCGGACGTCCGAATCACCCCGGTGACCCGTCGCTCCCGTGCACGCAGGCTCGTGATCGGCGCGTCCTTCATGTTAGTGTGCGGAGCCGTTGCGATCGCCTACATCTTCTACAGTCAGGTTCGACAATTCGTCGAGACTCGCGAACCCTCTCTGCAGAGCGGCGCCCCAGCATCGTCCCCGGCGGCACCCCCGTCGCCCAGCCCGCCGTTCTCAGGAGGTGCAATACAACCACCCTCCACTGGTGCGGCGCCGTCCCCGGCTGGCAGCGCTGGAGAGTCGGCGACGGCAAACCCCAGCCAGGTGCCGGTCGCCGAAGCGCAGGCTGCGCCCCCCGGCGCCGGACCGGTGACGGTGGCCGCGGTGGCCACCGATCGGTCGTGGGTGCGTGCAGTGGCGGATGGGGTGACCGTGTTCGAAGGATTCCTCAGCGCCGGCGACCAGCAGGTCTGGCAAGCCAAGCGTCAACTGACACTGCGAATAGGAAACGCGAGCGCCATAAGCTTGACGGTGAACGGTCGACCCGTTGGGCGGCTTGGAAACCCCGGCGACGTGGTAGACGAGACGTACACCGGAAGCGCGCCCTGACCGCGGCGTCCTTGAGCACCGCACTCGAGGAGCGTCGGCGGTTGTCTCGAATCGCACCCGCACCCACTATGGAGGAAAGGGAAGTGCTATGACCAAGGCCGAGATCGTTTCGGTCGGAACCGAGCACTTGCTCGGGCAGATCGTCGATACCAATGCCCAGTACCTGTGCACGCTCCTCGCCACGCTCGGGATCGCTGTGTACTATCGGTCGACGGTTGGCGACAACGTGGCGCGTGTGCAGGAGGTCTTTGCAAACGCGCTCCGACGGGTCGATCTCGTCGTCAGCACGGGCGGGTTAGGGCCGACCGATGATGACCTGACGGTCGCCGCCGTGGCGGATCTGCTTGGGCTGCCGCTGGAGCGGAACGAGGAGGCCTGGGCGCACGTCCAGGAGTTTTTCCGGCGGCGCAACCGGCCCCTCACGGGGCAGCAGACCAAGCAGGCGATGCTGCCACGCGGAGCGCGCATGGTGCCAAACACCCGGGGCAGCGCGCCCGGCGTGATCGTGGAGCATGAGGGCAAGACGCTGGTGTTCACCCCCGGCGTCCCCCGCGAGATGAAGGGAATGGTCGAGGACTATGTCGTGCCCTATCTTCGGGCGCGGGGGCTGGCGGGTGGCGAGGTGATCCAGTCCCGCATCATCCGGATTGTCGGGCTGGGAGAGTCCCTCGTGGAAGAGCGGCTGCGCGATCTCATGCGCGCCAGCGCCAACCCCACGATCGCGCCCTACGCCCACACCGGCGAATGCCACGTGCGGATCACCGCTCGCGGCACGGAACCCGTCGTCGAGCCGTTGCTCGATCAGGCGGAGCGAGCGGTGCGGGAGCGCCTGGGAAACGCGATCTACGCGGTCGGGGACATGACGCTCGAGGAGACTGTCGCGAGATTGATGGCGCGGCGCGGCGTGACGATCGCCGTGGCAGAGTCGTGCAC
>DASPUZ010000016.1:0-79879 GCA_035622635.1 bacterium
AGCTTCGTCACGTTGCCGGCGCCCACCGGTCCCATCAGGAAGACGCTCGACCCCATCGCCCGCAGCACCGGCGCTACCCGCTCGAAGAGCCCCGGATTTCCACCGACCATGATCGCGAGCGTGCCATCGACCGCCTTCGGCTCGCCGCCGCTGACCGGCGCGTCGAGGAATTCCACCTGCCGCGCCGCGCATTCGCGGGCGACCCTCTGGGACACCAGCGGGCTGACCGAACTCATGTCGATCACGACGAGCCCGGCGTGCGCGCCCTCGAGCACACCGCGCGGACCCAACACGGCTTCCTCAACCTGGGGACCGTCCGGCAGCATTGTAATGACGATCTCCGCGCGCTTCGCCACGTCGCTGGACGACTCCCCGCGCGCCGCCCCTGCGGCGACAAGCTCGTCGACGGACTCGCGTAGGACGTCGTAGACGGTCAGACTGTGACCCGCTTTCATCAAGTTCCGAGACATCGGCTTTCCCATCACGCCCAGCCCGATGAATCCGATCCGAGACATGCGCTCGTCCTCCCGTCTGTGCCCCGAGACCGGCCGCGCCGGCGGCGCCCGACGACCCACGCGAGCGTGCAGACCGCCCGCGGGACCGACTAGACCCCCAGCCGCGCCCGCCTCGACAGCTCGTCGAGACTTTGATTCGTCGTCGGCTCGTGCCCTTCCAGCCGCGCGATCCGTTCATGGACGGCATCGAGAAACCAGCTGACCTGGGGAAAGAACATCGCCTCGAGCTCTGCCGCGGGGGTGATCCAGTTCCGGGCTCCGAGGACCACCGGCGCGGCGTCGAGATCGTCAAAACACAGCTGCCCGAGCGTGGCGGCGACCGTCTGCATCACGCAGCCACGCTCCACCGCATCGCACGCGAGCAGGACCTTGCCTGTTTTCCTCACCGATTCGACCAGCGGGCGGTAGTCGAGCGGATTGATGCCGCGCAGGTCGACGATCTCCGCCTGCATCCTGAATCGCGACTGTAACACGTTCGCCGCCTCGATGGCGGTGTAGAGCGTGGGACCGAGCGTGACGATCGTGAGGTCGTCGCCAACCCGCTTGACCGACGGCTGCGACAGTTCGATCTCGTAGTATCCTTCCGGCACACCGTCCACTTCGAACTGCTCGCCAACGTCGTAGATCTTCTGGCTTTCGAAGAACACCACGGGATCCGTGCCGGCGAGCGCGGCGTTCATCATCCCCTTCGCGTCGTACGGCGTCACCGGATAGACGACCTTCAGCCCGGGGATGTGGTGCACCAGCGCCGACCAGTCCTGCGAGTGCTGGGCACCGTACTTGGCGCCAACGGAGATCCGCAGCACAACGGGCATGTGGAGCAGGCCGCCCGACATCGCCTGCCACTTCGCCAGCTGGTTGAAGATCTCGTCCCCGGCGCGTCCCATGAAATCGGCGTACATGAGCTCGACGACCGCGCGGCCGCCTTCCAGCGCGTACCCGACGGCCGCGCCTACAACTGCGGCCTCGGAGATCGGCGAGTTGAACAGGCGGTGGTACGGCAGGGCCTCGGTCAGCCCCCGGTAGACGGCGAACGCACCACCCCAGTCGCGGTTCTCCTCCCCGAAGGCGACCAGCGTCGGATCGACCGCGAACCGGTGCAGGAGCGCCTCGAAGATCGCGTCGCGGACGTTGAAGATCTTCATCTTCGAGACCGGCGCCCCGCCCTGGGCGGGCATCCGGATCTTGCCCCGAATCTGCTGCACCCTCGGGTTTTCCACCGGATCCTGAAGGAGCTCGGGCGCACGGTCGTCGAACCGCTCGACTCTCTGATTCGAGAACATCACGGCGCCGATGAGCGGCGAATCGGCGGCCACACGGGGGGACTGCTCGAGGTCGACTGCCAGCCGGAACATCTCTAGGACGAGGGCGTCGATCTGTCCGCGCGCCCCTTCGAGCGCGTCGTCCGACGCGATTCCACCTTCGACGAGCTTGCGCCCGAAGCCGACGATCGGATCGGCGCTCCGCCAGCGGTCCACTTCCTCCTTCGAACGGTAGCTGGAGGCGTCCGACGGCGAATGGCCGCTGAACCGATAGGTCACCGTGTCCAGCAGCGCGGGGCCGTCCCCCGCGAGCAGCAGCGCCTTCTTGCGGCGTACGGCGTCGATGACCGCCAGCGGGTCGTAGCCGTTCACCCGTTCCGCGTGCATCTGCTCAGGATTGACGCCGGCGCCGATGCGCGCGATGAACTGGCAGCCCATGGTCTCGCCCTGCGTTTGGCCGCCCATCCCGTAGAAATTGTCCATGCAGTGAAACAGAATCGGCAACCCGCCGCCAAGCGCCGGGTCCCACAGCGTCCTGTACTGGTCCATCGCGGCGAACGTGATCCCTTCCCACACCGGACCGCACGCGAACGCCGCATCCCCGATATTCGCGACCACAATCCCGGGCCGGCGGTTCACGCGCTTGAACAACGCCGCCCCGGGCGCGATCGACCCGGACCCGCCGACGATCGCGTTGTTCGGGTAGATCCCGAACGGCGTAAAGAACGCGTGCATCGATCCGCTGAGCCCGCGGTTGAACCCGGTGTCCCGGGCGAAGATCTCAGCGAACGCCCCGTAGAGCAAGAACTTCACGGCGAGCTCCGCCACCGTGCCCCGATGCCCTCGCTCGAGGGGGCGAAGTACGGCGCCGTCCCGGTACCCGCGCATCACCTCCAGGAGCGCGGCATCGCTCATCGCGCGGATTGCGGAGAACCCTTTGGCCAGAATCTCGCCGTGGCTGCGGTGCGATCCGTACGTGTGGTCGTCCGGCGTGAGGGCGAAGGCCATCCCCACGGCCGCGGCTTCCTGACCGATCGACAAATGGGCCGGGCCCAGGTGCGTATACGCGACGCCCCTGTACTCTCCCACGAGCTTTACCTGGCTGAGCGCCGTCTCGAACTCTCGGATCGTGCACATGTCGCGCCAGATGGTGAGGAAATCCTCCGGCGAGTACGTGCCGAGTTCCTCTGCGAGCGTTCGCCGGTACGCGTTCATTTCGATGTCTTGGAAGTGAATGCGCCCCGCCGAGAACGCCTGCCCGGGATCGATCAGAATCGACTTTGGCATCGCCGCTCTTCCCCCCTGGGTCCCTGCGCGACCACCGCCACGGCCCGCTCCAATCCCGACCCGATGATCTCGGTCCCTCCCGCACGACCAACCCGCACAGCGAGTTGGTCGATTCGAGATACTCCCGAACAGCGCCCAAGCACCTCGCGCCGGTTCGGCCGTGGGTCACCCGGTGGCCGCAGATGAGCAGCACAGCCCGATGCGGGCGCCGATCTCCATGTTCCCGCGGTGAACCACCCTCGGCTCGATCGCAGTGGCGCCGAGGATCGCCGCCTGCGGCGGATTCAGGATCGGCGTGAACGACTGTATGCCAGGCCCCCTCAAGCTGCCCATGCCGGCCAACTGACCCGGCGAGAGGCCGGTCGTGGCCGCCATCCGCCGGCTACCGGACGCTCTCGAGCTGCTTCCACCCGCACTCCGCAAACTGTGCGAGCGTCCGCTGCGTGGGGCCGAACGTCACGAACTCGTGGGGAGCCATTCCGTCCGGCTCGTACGCGCGCACGAACTCCGTCATCGCGCACAGCCGGTCGATCACGTCGGGGCTGATGGCGTGCGCGATGCGCTCCTCCCGCGGGAACTGCCGCGTGACGAACAGCTCCTGGTAGGGCGGGGCGACGGACACCACGAGCTCGGCCCCGGCCAGCTCCGTCAAGTGGTACGGTCCGCGGAGCGCGGCGACGAGCAGGACGGACTCGTAACGGCGTTCGCGGAAGATCGCATAGGCGCGTTTCGCCACCGCGAGGCCCGCCTGCTGGAGATCGGTCTCGCGGACGGGCTCCCGGTTGTCGAGGGCGATCTCGCGCAGATAGTCGTCGAGGCGACCGGCCATGATGACGGCGAAACATTTCCCCGGCGCCACCCCGTTCCGCCCTGCGCGCTCGATGCCGCGCCGGTGCCGTTCCGCAATCGCGATCACTTGCGGCACCGTGAAGCTCACGGTTGCGGTGACCGTGATCCCGGCGGCGATGCACTCCTCCAGGACATCGAGACCCGCAGCCGTGACGGGCAGCTTCACGGCGATGTTCGGCGCCCACGCGTGGAAGCGCCTCGCCAGCTCGAGCATGCCGTCTCGGTCGCCCGCGCGCAACGGATTCACCTGCGCGCACACAAAGCCGTCGCGGCCCCGGCTCGTCTCAAAGCGGGCTGTCAGCATCTCGGCCGCCCGGGTCACCGCGATCCGCATCAGCGCTTCGGCCTTCGCCTCGGGCTGGAGGGATTGCGTCAGCACGACGGCGATGTCCTGGGCCCAGCGCTCGCGGTTCTTCCCCACGGCGACGCTCGTCAGGAACGGGTTGGTGGTCACGCCGACGCAGCCACGTTCGAGTCCTTGCTGGAGCTCGGCGGGGTCGGCGGAGTCGTGCCACCACGCGGTCTTCGTCTCACGGCTCAACCAGGTCAGGTACGTGTCGTCACGCATGATGTTCCGTTGCTCCTCCAGGGCGCGCACGTCAAACAGCGCCGGCTCAACGCGAAGAGGACGGCTGGGGCCGAATCATCGGTAGGCATGGCTGGACCTTGACGGACTTGGCGGGCTTGGCGGCACTCCGCCATGGATTCATCATAGCAAGTTTGTCTTTGCCTCGCCACACGACGCGCGGCCGCAGCCAACGGCAGCCCGACTGGGAAATGCCACCCTGAACCGCCGAGCGCAGCGGCGCGCGCACCACACGTTCGCCGACCCCAGGTCGACGCACAACCTCGCAGACTGTCGGCTCTCCGCGGCGTAGGCTGAAACGGCAATGAGGGGATCCGGCGGGCGCGAGGGATCGACCAGCCGTGCATCGTGATCACCGTCTCGGACAGCCGGGTGCGTCATGCAAAACGGTGTTTGCCGTCGCGCATCGCCGTCACACCGTGCGGGAGAGCACTTCCTGCAGGGCTTCCGAGAGCAGGTTCAAACCGAGCACGAGCGCGGTGAGCAGCAGCCCCGGGAAGAAGCCGTACCATGGGGCCTGGTTCAAGTACGACGACGCCTGAAACAGCATCGCGCCCCACGACGGCTGGGGCGGCTGCGTGCCCAGGCCGAGGAAACTCAGGCCGGCCTCGAGCAGGACGGCGTAGCCCATCGAAATGCTGACCTGGACCATCACCGGCGTGAGCGTGTTCGGCAGGATCTCCCGGAAGATAGTGTGCAGATCGCTCGCGCCGATCGCGTGCGCCGCTTCGACGTACTCGCGTTCCCTCTCCGCCAGGACGCCGCTGCGCGTCAGCCGCGCAAACACCGGAATGCTGACGATGGCCACGGCGATCATGGCGTTCGTCGACGACGGGCCGAGCAGGCTGACGACCCCCATCGCGAGGATGATCGCCGGAAAGGCGAGGACCGTGTCCATGAGCCGCATGACGACGGCGTCCCACCAGCGCCCGAAGTAGCCGCCCGTGAGCCCGATGACGACGCCGGTCACCGCGGCGAGCAGGACCGAGACGAACGCCACGAACAGCGAGATCCGCCCGCCGTACAGCACGCGGCTGAGGATGTCGCGGCCCAGCTCGTCCGTGCCAAACGGAAACGTTCCGGACGGCGGGACCAGAATCGCGTCCTTCGCGAGCACTAGCGGTCCGTGGGGCGCGAGCGCCGGCGCGCACAGCACCGAGACCACGAGAACGCCGGTGAGCACGAGCCCGATCGCGCCCCGCGGGCGCCGCCAGATGCGGAGGACGAGGCTGCCCCGCAGGCCGGCGCGCGCGGGGCTACCCGTAGCGGATGCGGGGGTCGAGGAGACCATAACACAGGTCCGTCGCGATATTGATCAAGACGAACGCCACCGTGGTCGCCAGCACCATCGCCTGGACGACCGCATAGTCGCGCGCCAAGACGGAGTTCCACAGCAACCGGCCCACGCCGGGCAGGCCGAAGATCGCCTCGGTCAGCACGGCACCCCCCATGAACGTGCCGAACTGCAGGCCGAGCACCGTGACGACCGGGATGAGCGCGTTCCGCGCCGCGTGCCGGTAGAGGACAGCGGGCTCGGCCACCCCCTTCGCCCGCGCCGTGCGAACGTACTCCTGCGCAAGGGTTTCCAGGATCGTCGCCCGCAGGAAGCGGGTGAGCACCGCGCCGACACCGCACCCGAGCGCGATGGACGGCATGACTAGCAGCCGAAGGCCCTGCGCGGGGTTCTGGACCAGCGGGACGTATCCCGAAGGCGGGAACCACCGGAGGCGCAAGCTCAGGGCGAAGATGAGCAGAATCCCAATCCAGAACGTCGGCGTGGCGTAGGCCACGGAGACGAACGTCACCGTCGCGTGGTCCACCCACGTCCGCCGGAAGCGGACGGCCAGCAGCGACAGGGGAAACGCCAGCCCGAGCGCCACGAGCAGCGCGCCGATGGTCAACGACAACGTGACCGGCCACGCGCGGTCGATCAATCCGATGACCGGGAACCCGTTCAGATAGGAGCGGCCGAGGTCTCCCCGCACGACGTGCCCGAGCCAGACCGCGTACTGGACCGGCAACGGCCGGTCGAGCCCCAGTTCGGCCCGCAGCGCCCGGACTTGATCGGGCATCGCGTTCGGCCCCAACAGCACGTAGGCGGGATCGCCCGGTGTCAGGTGAATGATGCTGAACACCAGCACCGTCACCAGGAATAGGACCGGAACGGCCTGCGCCACGCGCGCGCCGACGTAGCGAGCCACGGACCGAGGGCGGCGCTAGCCCTTACGCGTCTGTTCGAGCTCGAGTTCGTAGTCGATGTTCCACGTGAAGCCCCGGACGGGCTTGACCCAGCCGGCGATCACCTCGCGCGAACAGATGGGGACGGTCCACGACTCGTCGAGCAGGATCTGCTGCAGTTTCGTCAGCAGGTTGATGCGCGCTTCCCGAACGACCGTGTGCCGCACCGCGTTGATGGTGTCGACGTAGCCCGCGGGAAAGTTGCCCTGCGGAAACACGGGGCTTGCCGAGGTGCGGTACGGGCTGTTGCGGAACAGGGTCAACGGGTCCTTGTTCAGCGCGACGAACGTCATCGTCACTTCGAACTCGCCGCCGAACAGCATCGGGACCCACCGCGCATTGTCCACGATCTGGATCTCCATGTCCACGCCGATCTTCGCCAGGTCGGCCTTGATGACTTGCGCCGCCACGGTGAAGTCCGGGTCGGCCGTGGTGATCAGTGCGGTGAACCGAAAGCCGTTCGGATACCCGCCCTGCGCGATGAGCTGCTTCGCCTTCGCCAGGTCGAAGTGATACGTCTGGTTGAGTGCGGGGTTGTACGCGAGCGAGTTGGGCGGGTAGGGGGCGACGCGGGTCTGCCCGATCCCGGCGTAGGCCGTCTTCAGGATGGTATCCCGGTCCACGGCGTACTGCAGCGCCTGCCGGACCGGTTTCTTGTTAAACGGCTCGCGCTGGGGATTCAGCTCCAGCAGGTTCAGGAACGCTCCGGTGCCGTCGCCCTTGAGCACGAGGTCACTCTGGGTGCGCAGGCGCGCGACCTGCGGGTAGGGAAGGCCGATCGCGATGTCGACCGTCCCGGTCTGCAGCGCGGAGACCAGCGCGTCGGGATTCGAGAACGGCTTCATGACGATCTGATCGAGCAGCGGCAGCCCCGACTTCCAGTAGACCGGCGACCTATCCAGCGTAACGTGGTCGCCCGGGATCCACTCTCCGACCTTGAACGGCCCGGTGCCGATCGTCGTCTGCTGCAGATTGCCGAAAGCCTCGGGCGCGATAATGTCGATCTCCTGGATCGTGTCGAGGATGTTCGGCGTCTGGTAGTCGTACTCGAACACGATGGTGCTGTCGTCGGGCGTGCGGACGTCACGCAACCCTTGCCCGACCGTGAGGACATAGAGGTTCTGTCCGACCTTCGGGTCCATCGCGCGTTGGAACACCGCGAGGACGTCTTTCGACGTCAGCGTCCGCCCGTTGTGGAACTTGACCCCCGACCGCAGCTTGAACGTCGCGCCCCGGTAGTCGTCCGCGATCTTCCAGGACGACGCGAGCTCCGGTTGCGGCTGGTACGCCGCGGTGTCGTCGAGGAGCTTGTTGTACACTTGCTTGATGATCGGGTAGGTGGCGAACTGCTTCATGGCTGGGTCGAAGTTCAAGATGTCGGTGGGGAGGCCGATCGTGATCGTCCCCCGGCCCTGCGCCCGTGCCACGCCCTCGAGCAACGCCGGCGACAAGATCGCCGCCGCGGCGCCCGCCGCGCCGGCCTGGAGGAGTGTTCGTCGCGTCATCCGTTCGTCAGCCATGCTGCACCTCCCGAGATGGTGGGGCGTGCCGCCCACTGCGTTCGCGGCTCCCCCCGGCGTGCCTCTGTGCGGAGTTGTCTTCCAGGTCGGCCGTGTGCGCTGCGCCTCGATGTCGCGACGTTCGCGACGCACTGACTGCACGCGGGCGGTCCAACGCGGAGGTGGAACAGGTCATGTCTTGAAGGCACCGCGGCGACACCGCTGGGTCCTGCAGTGCGGGTGCCCGCACTGCGGCGCTCGTGGCCCCATGCGGCTCGTGTCGATCGCATGCCCACCGTGTCACGCGGAACGACGGGGCGTAATAGAACATACCTGTACTTATTCACGATAGTATGCGCCCGCTCCGCCTCGCCGCCATCGGGCCGCGGCCTGATCTTCCGTCGACGCGCGGCGGCGCGGGACCGATGTGGACACGGAGACATCCCATGAAGCGCGACGACGGCCTGCCGTGCGGTCCGAGCCGGTCGAACGGCGGGCGGATTGACCGACCCGGGTGCGGTTTCTATAATCGTGATGGTTCACGCCAGAACGAAGGTTGATGGTGATCTGCGTCAGTGATTGCCCGTGTTCGACTGCCCCTACCCCGCGCCCGCGCCAATGGAGGGATAATCGATGAGCCGCGCCCATGAAGACGTCCGTCCCTACGAATATCGTCGTTCGCCGGCATACATGGATCGCGCGCGAGGCGTGCTCGCCGGCGGCGTGAACAGCAACATCCGGCTCGCCGAGAAACCCGCTCCGCTCGTCATCGTCCGCGGGCGGGGAGCGGAGCTCGAGGACCTCGACGGGCACACGTACGTCGACTACATGCTGGGAATGGGGCCGGTCATTCTGGGGCACGGCGACCACCGCGTCACCGATGCGATCGTGGCCGCGGTGCGCGACGGCCTCACCTTCGCGGGCCAGAACACGGTGGAGGCCGACGTTGCCGAGCGAATCGGCGCCGCCGTGCCCTCCGTCGAGATGGTGCGGTACACGTGTTCCGGCTCGGAGGCGGTGCACGCCGCGCTGCGGATCGCCCGCGCCGCGACCGGGCGCTGGAAGGTGGTGCGCTTCGACGGGCACTACCACGGCTGGCTCGATACGATCTACGTGCGCGACCGCGCGGACGAGGAGGGACCGGTCGCACCCGCGCTGCCCGGCAGCCGCGGCCAGCTGCCCGCCGCGCTCGATGAGGTCCTCGTGCTGCCCTGGAACAACACGCAGGCGGTCGAGGTCGCGGCCCACCGCCACCGCGGACAGATCGCCGCGGTGATCCTCGAGCCGATCCTGTGCAACACCGGCGTGATCACGCCGAAGCCGGGATACATGGAGGCCGTCCGCGCGTGGTGCGATCGCGAGGCGGCGGTGCTCGTCTTCGACGAGGTGATCACGGGATTCCGCGTGGCGCTCGGCGGCGCGCAGTCAGTGCTGGGCGTGCGGCCTGACTTGACGATCTTCGGCAAGGCCATCGCAAACGGCTTCCCGTTGAGCGCGGTCGGCGGGCGGCGCGACCTGATGGAGGTGCTCGCGCGCGGCGACGTGCTGCACGGCGGCACCTACAACGGCAATCTGCCGGCGATGGCGGCGTCTCGCGCCACGCTCGATGCCCTCGCCTCCGACGGCGGAGCGGTCTACGAGACGATCACCGCGGTCGGGCGCTTGCTCATGGATGGGCTGCGGAGGGTCGGCGCCGAGGCGGGCGTGCCGGTGCTCGTGCAGGGGCCGGGTCCGGTGTTCCAGATGTGGATCACGCCGCTTGCGGCAATCGATGATCCCGCGACCGCGAGGACGGCGGGCGCGGCGGAGTACGCGCTGTTCGCATCGGCGATGCTGCGGCGCGGCGTGCGGGTGATCCCCGGCGGCCGCTGGTACGTGAGCGCCGCGCACACCGACGCCCACGTGGCGCGCACGCTCGAGGCGGCGCGCGGCGCCCTCGCGGAGGTGCGCGCCGCATTCCCCTCTTCGAGGAGCTGAGCGTCGCGCCCCACGGGCACGGCGAGGAGCACCGCGGGAGGACCGCCGCGGGACACGGCACGGACAAGGGGGGATGGTATGCGCGTCGCGGTGGGGTCGCTCGTCCAAGAGAGCAACACCTTCTCGCCGATCACGAGTGACCTCGACGTCTTCAGGGCGCACACGCTGCTGTCGGGAGACGCGGTGCTTGACTTCGCACGTCGCTGCCGCATCGAGATCTCCGGGTTCCTCGAGGTGCTGGCGGACCACCGCGCCGCGCCGCTGCCGCTGATCGCCGCACACGGGTATTCCAGCGGACCGTTGCGCCGAGACGCGTTCGACACGCTGCTCCAAGATCTCCTCGGCCGCCTGCGGGCGGTCCTCCCGGTGGACGCGGTGCTGCTCAGCCTGCACGGCGGTCTCGTGCTCGAAGACCATCCGGACGGCGACGGTCTGGTGCTCCGGGCCGTCCGCGAGCTCGTGGGCCCCGAGATCCCCGTCGCAGCGAGCCTGGATCTGCACGGCCACATCACTCCGGAGATGGCCGAGTACGCCGACATTCTCGTCGGCTACAAGAAGTATCCGCACACCGACCAGTATGAGACCGGGCGACGCACCGCCAGCTTGCTCATGCGGTGCCTCGCCGGTGAAGTGCGCCCGGTGACCGTGATGGCGAAGCGCCACATGCTCGTCAGCCCCGCCGCCGCGACAACCGACGCGCCGCCGTTCCGGGACTTGATGAACCGGACGGAAGTGCTCGAGGCCGACGGTCGCATTCTGGCGGGGTCGCTGTTCCCGGTGCAGCCGTGGCTCGATGTACCGGACCTCGGGTTCGCCGCGGTGGTCGTCGGCGACGGCGACCGCGACCACGCCCGCGGCGTCGCCGAGGAATTGTGCGAGGAGGCATGGCGTCGCCGCGCCGAGTTCGTGCCGGACCTCGTCCCGCTGGAAGACGCCGTCCGGCGCGCGCTGGAAGCCGGGCACGGGCCCGTCGTGATCGGCGACACCGGCGACGCCCCGACCGGCGGCAGCGCGGGCGACAACAGCGCGGTGCTGCGCACACTGCTGGCGCAGGGCGCCGACCGGTCCGGCAAGGCCGTGCTCCTGACGCTCGTGGATCGACCGGCCGTAAGAACGGCGCACGCGGCCGGGGTAGGCACGGAGATCACCGTTCCGCTCGGCCACACGGTCAGCCGCGGGGACGGAACCCCCATCACCGTGACGGGCCGGGTGCGGATGCTCGGCGACGGGCACTTCATCATGACCGGGCCCGGGATGACGGGGACCAAGCTGAGCATGGGGCGGACCGCCGTTCTCGCGATCGGCGGTATCCAGGTCGTCCTGATGGAGCAGCCGACGGTCGAATGGGATCCGGCGCTCTATCGGTCGGTGGGGCAGGAACCCTCGCAGATGGATGTGGTCTTCGTGAAGTCGCCGTCCCACTTCCGGGTGTCGTACCGGCCGTTCGCGTCCGAGATTCTGCTGTCTGAGAGCCCGGGCCCGAACTGCTGCGACATGACCAAGCTCAAGTTCCGGCACGTGACGAGGCCGCTGTACCCGATCGACCGCGTCTGACGCCGCGGCCGGCGGTCGGGGCGGCAGATCTTTCGATCAATGGGGCGGGCTCGTGAGCCCGGCCAGGACCGCCAGGAGCACCTCCGTACTCGCGTCGATCAGCCGGTCCACCTCCCCACGCGCGAGATTGGTGTTCGTGAGACCGTACGCCCACCGGTAGCGATCCTGGTCGAGAACCTCCGCAAGCGGTCCTTGGGGGGTGAGATCGAACTCCTCCGTGCCGGGCAGATAGCCAAGGTAGTCGTTGCAGTACCCGAGCACGAGCGTGGTTCCGAACGGGCTGCGCTCGCGAATCCGCCGGCCGCAGCCGTTGAAGAGCTCGAAGGGATTCCCGACGATCGCGGTGTCCCCGACCGCCAGCGCCTGCACCTCGACGCCCATCGGTTCATCCTGCCGCAGCAGCATCTCCTTGTACATCGTCACCGCCCCCTTCTGGTACATGAGCGGGAAGCGCTGCGCCGAGTTCATGGTGTGAAGATCGGGCGGCCACGCCTCGGGGTAGTCCGGCTCGGGCGTGGCGGCCAGTTCCGCGTGGATCTTGAGAATCTCTTCCGGCGACCACGGCAGCCGGCGGCGCTTGAGCGCGAGCGTGCGACTGCGGGCCGCCACTGGCTCGGACGGTCGGGTGCTGATGCTTGGGAGCAGGCCGAGCACCCTGTCCGCCAGCGCGACGCCCAGGCGATCGCGGTGCTCGTAGGTCTGCGGGAGCGCCTCAGGGTTCCCGAACCAGTAATTCCACGGGCCGATGTCGCCGGCACATCCCTGAGCGAACATCACTACGGTGCCCGGATACGCACGGGCCACCGCAGCCCGGAATGGACCCGGGAACTCCGCGTTCCACAGGAGCGTGTGCCCCGCCATCAAGATCGGATGGCACGCAAACGAGGCGACCACGGCGATCGGCCTGCCGTCCTCGCCGTCGATCCTAAGCACGGCGACGGTGTCGTCCACCGGCCGCTCATGCAGCACTCGGTTCACGGTCAACCCGCTCGCGCGCGTCACCCCGCCGCCCGCGCGGGCGGGACGCCGGTGGTAGTGGGCCGCGTAGACCACGCCCGCGAGCAGGTCGCGCAGCGCACGCTCATACCCTTCGAACCCGCCCTGGTGGCCCAAGCCGGCCACGCCGGTGCCACGGGACAGGCTCGGCGCGCTGTGATTGTGCGAGGCGTTGAGGAGCACGGCCTCGGCCGGGATGCCTGTCATGGCCTGCACACGCGTGCGCACATCAGCGGCGAGCTCGTGTCCCACGAACACGAGGTCGCACGTCACCAACGCCACTTTTCGCCGGCCATCGTCGAGCACCAGCGCCTGAGCGACGAGCGGCTCACGCCGACCCACGGACACGCCGGTGCGCAGGCGCCACGCCCCGTGCGGCAGACCGTACGGCGGCGTGATATCGGCTTCCGCCACCCCCGCCAACAGCGTACTCACCGTCGTCTGCCCCCTTGTGTCCTCATACCAGCTCCTCGCGATCGCAGGGGCGCGCCGTCACTACGAGGCAGTCGCCCTGCTGTGTCGTAGCGATTGCCCGGACCGAACAGACCACGCCCGCGGTCTTGGCCTGCACATCGACGGGGGCGCGATCCAGCCGCTCGAGGAAGTGCAGCCGGCCGACGACCTCCCCCGCAGCCACATCCTGGCCGAGGCTCACCAACGTCTCGAACAGCCCACTCTCGGGAGCCAGCACGTAGTCATCGGCGTCCACCGCGCGGAGGATCACGGCCTCGGGCAGACCCCGCGACGCGCGCGTCTCCACGGGCCCCGTAAGCACGCCCAGGTGCCGCAGGAAGTTGCGGAGGCCTCGCTCCGCCACGCGGTGGATCTCGGCCGTGACGTGGCCGCCCCCGCCCAGTTCCGTGCCGATGGTAATCTTCCCCTGACGTTCCGCCTCGTCCACGAGCAGGCCGCCGCCCGCGATGTTGATGTAGATGAAGTGGTAGTCCGTGCCCCACGCGAGCATCGCGTCGACCATCGCCCTGCGCTGATCCCGGTTCTCCACCAAGTGCATCTCCGACCATGGCAAGCACATCATCGAACGCCCGCCGCTGTGGATGTCGCACACGGCGTCCGCGATCGGGAACAGCGTGCGCGTAATGTAGTCCGCGAGCTGTTGATCGGGCGTCCCGGTCGCGGCCCCGGGGAAACTGCGGTTCAGGTTCGCGCCGCTCGGCCACAGCCGCGAGTATGCGCGCGCCGCATCCGGTGACAGGCACGGTAGGATGATGAGGCGCCCACGGACATCCTCGGGCCGAGTCGCGTGCGCGAGGTTGAGGGCGGCGATCTGCCCCTCCGGCTCGTCCCCGTGCACGCCGCCGGTGACAAGGACCGTCGGGCCCGCCCCGTTGGCGATGCAGACGGCAGGGATGAACAGGCTCGACCAGCCGCTCTCGTTGGTGGACCGCGGGACCCGGAGCCGGCCGATCTGTTTGCCGGGCCGGTCGAAGTCGACCGTGCTGGTCACCGGGGAATCACTCATCGTTGCACCTCTCCCAACCGGGGGTCGAGGACATCCCGCAACCCGTCCCCGAGGAAATTGAATCCCAAAACCACCAGCATGATCGCCAGCCCCGGGAACACCGCGAGCCAGGGCGCCAGCTCCATGTGGGACCGGGCCGCGTTCAGCATGCTGCCCCACGACGGCTCGGGCGGCTGCGTACCGAGCCCGAGGAAGCTGAGCGTCGCCTCCGTCAGGATCGCGGTGGATAGGTACACCGTGACCAGCACCATCAGCGGCGCGATGAGGTTCGGCACGAGGTGGCGCACGATGATGCGCAGATCGACCGCGCCCAGGCTCCGTGCCGCCTCGACGTGCGGCAGGCTCATGATCGTGAGGGTCGACCCGCGCACGACACGGGCGAACGCGGAGGAGTAGACAATGCCGATGGCGATCATCGCGTTCGTCCGGCTCGGCCCGAGGAGGCCGGCGATCAAGATCGCCAGCACGAGCACCGGGATGGCGAACATGATGTCGATGAAGCGCATCAGGATTGCATCAGCGCGCCCACCGTAGAACCCGGCCGCGATGCCGACCGCGCTCCCGATCACCGACGCGATCACGACGGCGACGATGCCGACCTGGAGCGAGACCGACGCGCCATGGATGACCCGGGCCAGCTCGTCGCGGCCGAGCTCGTCCGTGCCCATCGGGTGGGCCGGGCTCGGCGCGAGCAAGCGGTGCGACGCCTGGCTTGCGTAGTCGACCCGCCAGACCCAGGGCCCCGCGATCGCGACCAGCACCGTCGCCAAGATGATCACGGCGCCGGTGATCCCGATGGGGTTGCGTCGCACGCGGGATACCGTGTACCGCAGGCGTCCGACGACGACCTGGTCGCGCACCCAGCGGGGCGTCCCGGCAGTCTGTGGGACGCTCATCCTTGTTCGATTCTGGGGTCCAGGACCCCGTAGAGGAGATCGACGAGCAGGTTGATGAACACGAAGACCGCGGCGAGGTACAGTGCGGAGACTTCGATCACGGGGTAGTCGCGCCCGAAGATGGCCTGAATCAGCGTATACCCCATGCCCGGCAAACCGAAGATCACTTCGACGACTGTCGCCCCGCCCATGAGCGCCCCGACCTGGAATCCGATCACCGTCACCACGGGGATCAGCGAGTTGCGCAGCGCGTGACGGAAGAGGACGGCACGTCCGCCGACGCCCTTGGCCCGTGCCGTGCGAATGTAGTCGAGCGAGAGGACCTCGAGCATCGTGGCCCGCGTCATCCGCATGACGATCGCCATCAGATAGACCGAGATCGCGACGGCAGGGATCGCCATCTGCCCGAGGTTGCCCGAGAGGCTCTGCCAGGGCGGGATCCACGTGACGGGCGGGATCCAGTGGAAGACGAGCGAGCCCACGAGCAGCGCCAGCGTGGCGAACCAGAAGTTGGGTACCGACAGACCGATCAGCCCGCCGACCCGGGCGCTGAAATCCGAGACCGTGTTCGGCCGCACCGCGGACAGGACCCCGAGCGGGATCCCGACGATCGTGGAGAGGACCACGGCGAGCACCGCCAGCTCCGCCGTGATCGGCATCGCCCGGCCCATCACCCGGGCGATCGGCTCGCCGCTGGTCAGCGATGTACCCAAGTGTCCAGTCACGACCCCGCCGACCAGCTTGACGTACTGGACCGGCAGCGGGTCGGTCAACCCGAGCGCCTGGCGGACGGCCTGCTTGGCGGCGGCCGAGGCCCCGACGTCGCCGGTGAGCATCGCGTCGACGACGTCACCCGGCAGCAGGCGCACGAGCACGAAAATAAGCAGCGACATCCCGAGCAGCGTCGGGATGAGCAACAGGAGACGGCCGACAACGTAGCGCGTCATCGGCGGGTGTCCGGGCCTACCCGGACCGGCAGCGTCGAGGCTGGTCGGGACGTTCCGCTCGGGTCCGCTTGGATCCGAGCGGAACGCGGTGCCCGGCGCCTACGCGGTCCACGCCGTTATCAACCCTCGCTCGGTGGCGTCGTACGCGACGTACATGCCGTTCAGGCGTTTGCGCACCACCTGGTAGTACATCGGGTTCACGATCGGCAGCACGGGCGCTTCGGTCAAGATGATCTCCTGCATGCGCCGGTACAGGGGCAGCCGCTTCACCGGTCGCGGCTCGTGCAACCCCTGATAATACAGGGTCGTCAGCTCCTGATTCCTATACCCGCCGGCGTACCACGCCTTGTAGAGGGCGCTCTGCGGATCGAAGTCGGCGATGAACCCGCTGGGATCCCCGCGCATTCCCCGTCCCGTGGACTGCCACTCGAACGCGCCGGAGCCGTTGTTCGTGGCGAACGTGCCGATCTCGAGCGGCTGCACCGTCACGTTGATGTTGATCAGGCGCAACTGCTCCTTCAGGACCTCGGCGATCTGCGTATAGTCCTCCGGGTGGGCAATTGACTGGAGCGTCACCGAGAACCCATTCGGCATGCCGGCGTCCACCATCAACTGCTTGGCCTTGGCGAGGTCGAACTTCTCGTAGGTCGACTTGAGCGCGCTGTCCGGAATCGGCCAGTCGCCGTACCCCGGCGGAATCTTGCTCGAGTAGAGCGCGTCGCCGCTGTACACTTTATCGATGATCTCCTGCCGGTTGATCGCCGCGTTGATCGCCTGACGGACCTTGAGGTTGTTCCAGGGCTTCCCGTCACCGTGGATCGTCATCTCAACCTCTCGGAAGACCGCGGTCAATCCCTTGACCACCGTCAGCGACGGGTCTCTGGCGAGAAGCTGCGCCGAATCGGTGCTGACGGTCGAGCCGTCGATCGCGCCCGACCGGAGGGCGGCGACCCGCGCCTGTTCGTCCTGCATGACTTTCATCGTGACACCATCGAGCCACGGCAGTTGAGGGTTCCAGTACCCGGTGTGGCGTGCAAGTGTCGTGTGATCGTTCGGAATATACTCGACCAACTTGAACGGCCCCGTGCCGTCGGCATGGGTGCGCAGATCCGCCCGGTCGTACAGCCCCTTCGGGATGATCGAGGAGTACCGGCCCCACGCGAGGTACCCCAGCAGGGTCGCGTCGGGCTCGGACATGTGCACCCGGACGGTCATGGGGTCCACCACTTCGACGCTCGCGATCTTGGGATAAAAGCTCTGGATCACGCCGGGTGGCGGCGGCGTCTTCTGCAGTTCGAGCGAGTACTTGACGTCGTCCGCGTCGAGCGTCTTGCCGCTGTGGAACTTCACGCCGGAGCGCAGCTTGAAGACGTACGTCTTGTCATCGGGGATCTGCCAGGACACGGCCAACGCCGGGATGAGGCGAAGCGAACGGTCCCAGGCGAGCAGCGACTCGTAGACCAAGGCCGTGATTTCGAAGGTGGACCCGCTGACTCCGCCGAACGGCACGACAGCCACCGGGTCTGATGTCATCCCCCATGTGACGGTGCCGCCTCGTTTGGGCGCCGGGCTCGCGGCCCTGGCGAGCCCGAGTGACCCCGGCCATCCCTGCAACCACCGGGCGGCAGCCACGCTGCTTCCGGCGGCCAGCCCTGCGCGGACCAGCGCCCTGCGGGTCAAGCGTCCCTCTCGCTCGGGCAACTCGAGGATCGGATCGATCACGGACCTGCGCTTGTCCATTGTGGCATCCTCCCTCGCTCCCTAGTGACGGCGCGGCCGGTCACTCCCCGAGGCCACACCGCTCACAGATGTGACTAGCGTTGTACGCCTTCGGATCCTCCCGTTGCGTCGTAGAACTCCTGCAGGGCGGCCACGGTGCCGTCCACCACGCGCGCCGCCGCCTCCGGCGTGAACGGCGAGGTCTCCACCTCGTACCCTCCGCGCGGATACTCCTCCGCGATCGGGATGTAGCCACCCCACCCGCCGATGTATCCGCCGAACCATGTATGGGGGAACGGCGATCGCGCCTTGATCGCGAGCGCGATCTCGGCAAACGGCTCGCAGGTAATCGCGGCGAGCACGGCGGGGCCGACCCTGAGCAGGTGCAACTCCACCGGGTCCTCGGCGCGGCCACCGTAAGTGCGCGCGCGCGTCACCGTCATGTTGGCACGTTTCGTGACGAAGGTCGCGGCCTCGATCTCCGGGGCCGGTGCGCCCCGCTCCACCAACGCCCGCAGGGCCTGCTGCGCGGCGACCAGCTTTGCCTCGGCGTCGGGGACGGGCGGCTGAGGCCGGAGCGGGAGCCGCAGCGTCGTCACGCGGCTCCGCACGATGGGCTCGGGAACGGCAACCGGACGGGTCGTCCACTTGCCGAGCGGCGCGCCGGACTCCCACACGCGCTCGTGGACGGGTTTTACAGGCGGCACCCGCATCTCCAGGTGCACGCGCGCGGCCTCGTACCCCACGAGAGTTCCCAGACGGCTGATTGCGTCGGCGTCGTCGGTGTAGCTGTCGACCCCCGGACCGACGTTTCCCGTGGCGCCCTGCGCGAACACGCAGGTGGCGCCCGTGAGCCGCTCCACCGTGCGTTTCATGTGGCCGGGCCAATCCGCCGTGATGCGCCGGAACGTCGGCCCCGCCGTCGTCGGGTGCATCGTATAGCCGACCACGACCGCGAGCGGGTGCCCGTCCGCGACGTCGATCCGCAGGACAAACACCTCCGGGTCGATCGTTCCCGCGAAGTTGACCCCCGCAACGATCCGTCCGTCCGGCGCGATTTCGCGGCGGTTGACCGCGACGCGGCTCTGTCCGCTTCCCACGCCGATGCGGGCTGGGCGCACGTCCAGACGCGCCATACGGGCCGCCCCGGCGGCGAACTCGGGCAGCGACGCATAGTATCGTCTGAGCGCATCGGTGCCGTCGAGCCAATCCCACCGGCTCGGCGGCGGCCCCGTGTGGTTGTGGGTGACCGACACCCGGACCTGCTGCGGGGGAATCCCCGCCGCTTCAGCGACCGCGGCGGCGATCGCCGCGGTTTCTTCCCGGTTGATGACCACCAGGTCGAGATCGACGAACGCCGCGCGTTCGGTGCCGTCGTCCAGGAGGAGCACGGTGACCCACAGGTCGGTCTCGATCCCATCCGGGTACACGTGGGTCTGCGCCCCCCACCCCGCGTGGGGCACCGTGAGGGGCGGCGTGATCGTCGCCCGGCCGACGCCGGCCGAAAACCTTCGCTGCGTCATTGCAGAGCCTCCTGGGCCGCGGCAAGGCTGTCGCCGAGAATGTCGCACATGTCGTCGACGTCCCGCGCCGTCGTCACGAGCGGGGGCGCCAGCACGGCAAACTCGTCGCCGCAGCGGAGCAGGAGGCCGCGGTCGCGACAGGCGCGCTCGACGATCTTCGCCGGGCGGGTCCCCGCAGGGAACCTGGCGCCGGTCTTCCGATCGGCGACGAGTTCGACCCCCTGCAGCAGGCCCGCGCCGCGCACGTCGCCGACAATTCGGTACCGCTCGGCGAGCGCAAGCAGGCGCTGTCGGAGATGGTCTCCCTGCCGTTTCGCGTTGCCGACGACGTCTCGGTCGATCAGTTGCGTGATGGCCGCCACTCCCGCCGCGCATGCCACCGGGTTGCCGCCAAACGTGTGCCCGTGGTGAAACTCCCGGCGGTCGCCGGCCTCGCCGTAGAACGCGTCGGCGACGCGGTCACGGATCAGGATCGCCGAGAGCGGTGCATATCCGCCGCTCATACCCTTGCCGCAGCACGTGATGTCCGGCGGCGCCTGATAGTACTGGGACGCGAACATCGTGCCGAGCCGCCCGAAGCCCGTGATGATCTCGTCGTAGATCAAGACGACATGGTGTCGGGTGCACACGTCCCGCAACCGCGGCAGGTAATCGAGCGGCGGCACGATGAACCCGGCAGACGAGAGTGAAATCGGCTCCACGATGACCGCGGCGACCGTGTCGGGATCCTCGGCCTCGATCGTGCGCTCGATCAGCGACACGCACGTACGTCCGCACGCAGGGTAGGTCTGATCGAACGGACAGCGATAGCAGTAGGGCGGGTGGACATGGAGAAAGCCAACCCCGAGGGGCTCGAACGGCGACTTCCGATCGCGCCCGCCCCCGGCCGACAGTGCGCCCATCGTGGCGCCGTGGTAGCCGCCGTACCGCCCGATGATCTTGTACTTTCGCGGGCGCCCGGTCTGTTGATGGTATTGGCGCGCCAGCTTCATCGCCGCCTCGGTGGCCTCCGATCCTCCGCTGAACAACTTGACCGCGCCCACTCCTTCGGGCGCGATTCGAAGAAGGAGCTCCGTCAGTCTGAGGGCAGGCAGGTTCGTGCTGTGGAGCGGCGGCGCGAACGCCAGCTGCCGCGCCTGCGCCTCCATCGCCTCGATCACCGGCAGGTTGCCGTGGCCCAGGCTGGTCACGAACACGCCGGAGAGCCCGTCGAGGTACCGCCGGCCAGCCGCGTCGGTCAGCCGGACGCCCTCGCCCCCGACGAAAACAAGCGGATCCTTCGCGAACTCCCGCATCTGCATGAAGTCCAGGAACAGATGCGGCACGGTCTTCTGGATCTCCGCACCGCTCATCCCCGGTCTGGAGTCCACCAGGTGCTCGTCGTCACCCGTCATAACGCTCCCCCCTCCCGATTCCGGCGGCGCCCGCCTCCCGGCACGCTTCTCGGCGTGCGGTCGCGGTTGCTTCGACGGTGGACCCACCGCCGCCTGGCTGAAACATCGCAACGCCTACACTCGCTCGGCCAGCTTTCATGCCGGGTTCCCCCCGAGCTCCCGCCAAGACCGCATCCGGCAGGGGCTCGGAAGTCCGCACCCCCCGCGATACGCTCGTCCCCGACCATCGCCGTACCAACGGGGCGGTCACTGAAGAACCCAGCCCCCGCGTCCCCATTACGTTACCTCGTTGATGCGTACCTGCGCCTTGCGGCCTCACGAGGGGAACCGGCGTGCACGTAGATGTCGGCGGTGGCAGCAGCGTCCTCCAGCATCTGCAGCCGGCGCAGCGCCTTCCCGCCCAGACGCGCACCAATCGTTGATACGAGGCAGTTGATCAGCGCGGCCGGCGCCGCCAGCGACCCGACGAAGTCCAAATTGACCGCCTTTGCGACGAGCGCGACATCGGCCAGAGGCAGGATCGGCGACAGTGGGCTGTCGGTGATGGTGAGGATGCGCCGGCCCTGGGCGTGAGCGTACCGAATCAGTTCGACGACATCGCGTGGGTAGCGGGCAAAGACGATCGCTACCACCACGTCACCGTCATCCATCAGGCGAACGCGGTCGTAGAGCGAAGAATCGCCGCGGGTGAAGCCTCGGACGTTGGCCCTGACCTTGCTGAGGGAGTAGACAAAGTACGTCGTCAACGGGGCGACGTAGCGAAAGCCGAAGATCGTCACACGCCTGGCATCGAGAACGGCTCGGACGAACTTCTCGAACTGCGGCTCAGAGAAGTCACGCACGAGACCGTGAAACGCCTCGATGTCCGCGTTGATGATTCGCCGGAGCAGCCCCGACGAGGACCGGCTGTTGATCGGCAACGTGCGCCAGCGCTCGACCGCCGTGAGATCGATGTTCACCCGATCCTGAATGCCGGCGCGAAGCTCGTCGTAGCCTCGGTACCCGAGGATCCCGGCAAACCGCACGACGGTCGCCAGGCTCACGCCCGCGGCGCTCGCCAGTTGCCGCGCACTCATGAAGGCGACGCTGACGTGGTGCTGACTGATGAAGGTCCCCAACTGCGCCATCTTGCGGGACAGCTTCGGCGACGCCGTAGCGAGGCGTGCAAAGATGTCGCTGTCCGCGTCAGCAGTCGTTTGATTCATTATTTGACTGAGATGAATCGTTTGTTATCATTATCCCAGGCACGCCCGGCCCTGTCAACGAGCAAATGGGATCCATAGCGGGCCCGCGGCGCTGCTGGGGGCAGTGCAAGACACATGAGCGCGCGAACGGGGGAAGCTCGCATGAGGACGCGGCAGAGCACCTTCTACAGCGACGGCATACGCCTCGACGGGCTCCTCCAATGCCCGGACCGGCCAGCGCATGGTCGCCTCCCCACGGTGGTGCTCTGCTCGGGATATCAGGGCCTGAAGGAAATCATGCCCGCCAAGTTCTGGGGACCGTTCACCGACGCCGGCTATGCGTGCTTTGCGTTCGACTATCGCGGCTTCGGCACCAGCGACGGCGAGCGGGGGCGGTTCCTCCCCGAGGAACTCGTCGAAGATGTTCGAAACGCGATAACCTTCCTCGGGCAGCAGCCGCCACTCGATCCCGACCGTATCGGCCTGCTGGGCTGGGGATTCGGCGGAGGCGTCGTCGTGCAGGCGGCCGCGCAGGACACGAGGGTCCGAGCGGTCGCCTGCGTGAACGGCGTTGGCGACGCCGGCCGTGCGGTGCGCGATACCCGCCCCTACTCCGAGTGGCTCGCCATGCAGGATCGCATCGAGGAAGACCGGCGGCGGCGCGTACTCACCGGTCGATCGGAACGCGTCAGCCCATGGGAAGTGGTGCCTCTGGATCCGGCCACGCGCACCGTCGTCGACGACGACATGTACGGGAAGCACGAACGGTTCGGCGTGGAAGTCTCGTTGCAGTCTGCCGAGGCGTATTATGCCTTCCGGCCCGAACTCGTCGTCAATCAAATCAGCCCGCGGTCTCTGCTGATCGTCCACGGCGTCCGCAACGCGCTTCACCCCATCGACGAAGCACGGAGTCTCTACGCTCGCGCGGAGGCGCCAAAGGAGCTAGTGGAGATCCCTGGCGGACACCATCTCGACTGGATCCAACTCGATTCGCCTGCACGCGAAGGCGTGATGTCTCGGATCATTGAGTGGTTCTTGCAATACCTCCCAGTGGACGGAGCGCCCGCCGTCGACACGGGGCCGGGGCACGCGAGCGCAATCGTCTGCACCCGCACAGAGCCCGGGGCCCGGGCGGATCGCATCGAACGCGCCAAAGCGTAGGCGCACGCGGCCCTCGACGGCCGACAAGCCACCCGCCGCTGCGCCTCAGGGCGACGGCGGCGAAGGAGTGATTGCAGTCCACGAATGCGTGGGGCGGTTGTCCCGCCACCCCCGGCTCACGCGTCGTGCAGGGCGCGCAGCAAGTCGAGGCACGTGTCGCGGACGGTCTCGCCGGCCCACGGGACAAAGGGCGTGGCGACCGCTTCGTACCCTCCGGCCTCGCACGCGGCCCTCGTCGGCAGGTACCCGACGGCCCCGTTCGCGAGGCCGACCACGAAGGTCTGCGCGAACGGCGACGCGCGCTTGATCTCGAGCCCGAGCTCCACGAACATCTCACCAGGGACGGCCACGAATGCGAGCGCACCGACCCGCAGCGCCTGCAGTTCCGCCGCGACCCAATCGGCTGCGGTGGCTGCGCGCTGCCTCGCCCTGCCGAGATTGACCTGAGCGTGGAATCGCCGGATCCTCGCGGCCGTGAGCGTGTCGTGGTCGGCTCCGGTGGACTCGAGCCGGCGCACCGCCGCATCGGCGGCGGCGAACGCGTCCGTCGCCTCGGGGAGCGACGCTTGACGCAGCTCCAGCCCGATCTCGCGCGTGACCGCCCCGACCGGGCCGTCAACCGGCGACATCGGTCCGGACAGCACCTTGAGCACTTCTCCGGCGAGCAGCCGGCCCAGACGTCCCGCCCGTTCGAAGGTGCGCCCTGGGATGGGCGCCCCGATGCCGCTCAGGTCGGCGGAATGACCGGTGTTCACGTCCCCTTCCGCCCCGTTGGTGAACACGACGGTCGCACCCGGGCCGACGATCTGCTCGACGGCACGCTGCATATACCCGGGATAGTCGGCCGAGAACAGCAGGTTGTCGGGCCCCAGCACGACCGGGTGACACGTGTAGTTGACCAGCACGCCGAGGACGTCCCCCGCAGCGCTCCGGCTTGCCACCACTCGCACCTCGGGATCCACGGGTTCCCCGCTCGCCGTGCGGCGGTTCACCCCGATGCCCTGGACGGAGCCGAGCCCGACGCTGATCTCCGTGTCTGCGCGGGACCGCCAGGCCGCTTCGATGCATCCGGCGGCCGCGTGTTGCCAGACGACGCCGAGCGCCGGATCCAGCGTCCCGGGCGTAAACTCGCCCGTGAGGTCCGGGCCGGAGTGCGTGTGGGTGGCGCACACCAGCACGTGGTCGCGCGGGATGGCCGTCCGGGCCTCGACCTCGGCGCGCACCGCGTCGGTGAACTGCCGGGACACGTACAGCGCGTCGCACGCCACCAGCGCGATCGCCCCGGATCCCCTGTCGACGACGATCGCCCGGGCGAACAGGTCGTCGTGGACTCCCTGCGCCGGCCCCACCCGCGCCCCGAACCCGGCCATGTACGTCCCGACGGGGGGCGTGATCGGAACACGATAGACGCCTACGCGGAACATTTTCGGCACCGTCCTTTCTTCCTCACGGAATCCGGGCCCGCACGTCGCCGCGCGACCCAGGATCGTTCGCGGCTACGGCCGCCAGGGGGGCTTGCGACAGCTCGCCCTACGCTTCCGCCGCGATCCGGCAAGATGCTCCCGCGTCTCGACGTGAACCTCCCGTGCTCTCTGTGCCGAGGCAATTGCCGCTCGCGGTGCGCCGCCCACAACGCGCCTAGCGGCTAGCCAAACGGCGCGGGATCTGTGGGGCGTCCGAGCACCTGTACGGGCACCGTCCGGTCCGTACGCAGCGACTCGTGAATGGCCTCGACGACCGCGGCCACGTGCCACGACGACGCCAGCGACACGGCCGGGCGCCGCCCCGTGCGCACGCACATCACGAAATGCGCCACGGAGTCTCGGAACCCGCCGACCAGCCTCCCGTCGACTTCGGTGTGGATGGTCAGCTTCGGCCACTCCAAGCCGCGGCTCGTGCAGAGCTCGAGGCCCTCCCGCCGGCGATCTATCGTCACGGTGCCCTCGGTGCCCACGAGCGAGATGTACGAGTCGGTCATCGTCGGGAACGGAGCCGGGTAGATCCACGCCGACTCGAACACCCCGATCGCGCCGTGCGCGAAGCGCACGGAAGCCTGAATGGCGTCGTACGTGTCAAACCCCTGCGCCGCGAGGACTCCCTTGACCCCACGCGCGTACACGTCCACCACGGGCGAACGCATCCAGGAGCAGGCCAGATCGAGGTCGTGGGAAGACAGGTACGCCGCACACGAGGAGTGCGCGGCCAGCCACGGCCACAGCCGAATGACCTCGAGCGTGTCGTCCTTTCGCGCGTAGACCATCCGGATCGCGCCGAGGTCCCCGGCGCGGACCCGCGCCTCGGTGGCGGCGTAGGGCAGCATCCATCGATGGGAAAAGTTTGCCATCACCGTCCGTCCCGTTTGCGCCGCCACGTCGATGATCCTGGTGCAGTCCGCAAGCGACGTCGCGAGGGGTTTCTCGACGAGCACGTGGGCCCCCGCTCGGAGCGCGGCGGTCACCGGCTCTACGTGGACGTGGTCGGGGGTCGCGACCGTGACGCAGTCCGGCGTCGTTCGCTCGAGCATCTCGCGATAGTCCTGAAACACCGGCACGCCGGCGAGCCCGGCGTCCCGGGCCTGGCGCTCTGCCAGCGCCACGTCCAGGTCCGCCACGGCCACGACGTCGACGTCGTCCAGTTCTCGCAGACAGCGCGCGTGTTTCACCCCCATGGTGCCCATCCCAACGACTGCGGCACGGATGCGCGTCATGTCCTCTCCTCCCTGTTCCTCCGCGAACTACTGCAACGTCTCGGAAGTCCGTTGCCAGATCCGGCCGGAGGCTCGGCGGCCCCTCCGTCGCCGCCTCTGCCCACGGCGTGCGCCAGGACCGGGCGTACGGTGTGGACGAAACCGCCACGAGCCGGGACGTCCAGTGGCCGGAGTGAGGCCACGTCGCTCCGTCCCGGCCTGTGCCCCTCGCCACCGCCACGGGAACTTGGCGATGGGACATTAGACGGTCGCAAGCGTGACCTCTCTTGCTGGATCGAACACGTGCACACGTCCCGCCCGCAGCTCCACCACGACCGGGTCTCCCACCTGCCACGGCTCCATCGCCGGCCGGCGTGCGACGAGGCTCTGGCGCTCGCCGACGCTGACGTGCACGTACTGATCCGGCCCCACGGACTCGATGAGGCGGACCGTCTGCGCGGCCGCCGAGCCGTCCCGACGCAACTCCACGTCCTCGGGCCTGACACCGATCACGACGTCCCGCGGCAATCCGCGCGGCGCCCCTGCAAGGTCGAGCCGCACGCCGGACGCCAGCGCGACCTGCAGCCGTCCGTCTGTGACGCTCAACGCGCCGGTGAGCAGGTTGATCGGGGGACTCCCCAGAAAGTCCGCCGTGTACAGGTTCGGCGGCTGCAGGTACAGGTCGGCCGGCCTCCCCTGCGCTGCGATCTCGCCGCTGCGCATCAGGATGATCCGGTTCGCCAGCGTCATGGCCTCGAACTGGTCGTGCGTCACGTAGACGACCGTCGCCCCGAGATCCATGTGCAAGCGCTTCAACTCCACCCGCATCTGCTGCCGCAACTTCGCGTCGAGATTGCTCAGCGGCTCGTCGAGCAGGAAGACTTCGGGCTTGCGGATGAGTGCACGCCCGAGCGCGACGCGCTGCTGCTGCCCGCCGCTTAGCTGGCTGGGTTTGCGGTCGAGCAGCGACTCGATCCCGAGCGTCGCCGCCACATCGCGTGCGTCGCGCCGGCGCACCGCGGCGGCGACGCGGCTCAACCGCAGGTTGAACGTCAGGTTATCCAGCACGGTCATGTGCGGGTACAGCGCGTAGTTCTGAAAGACCATTGCCATGCCGCGCTTGTTGGGAGGCACGTCGGTGACCCGCTGGCCGCGCAGGATCACGTCGCCGCTGGTGAGCTCTTCCAACCCGGCGATCAGGTTCAACGTGGTCGACTTGCCGCAGCCGGAGGCCCCCAGCAGCACGACGAACTCGCCGGGGGCCACGTCGAAGCTGATGTGGTTGATCACGCGCGTCCGGTCGAAGTCTTTGACGAAGTCGACCACCTGCAGCTTAGGCTCCATCCGCCCGCGACCCCCGCCGACGTCCATCCCGCGCCTCGCTCACTGCTTCACCGCTCCCTCCGTCACGCCCTTGATCAGGTGCCGCCGAAATGCCAGCGCAAGGATGACCGCGGGAAGCGCGGACAACACCGCCACCGCAGACGCGCCTCCGTAGTTGATGTTCTGCTCCCCCGAAAAGCCCGACGCCACCACGGTCAGCGTCACGACCCTCGAAAACGAGAGTACGAGCGGGATCAGCAGATCGCCCCACACGCTGATGAAGATCAGAAGCACGACCGCCCAGATCCCGCCGGTCCCCAACGGCAGCAGGATCTGGTAGAAGGCCCGCCAGCGGCTCGCGCCGTCCATGCGGGCCGCCCGCTCGAGGCCAGGCGGCAGCACGGCGAAGAAGCCGCGCAGCAGCCACACGGCGACCGGCGCCACGAACAGCACGAAGACGAGAATGAGCCCCGGGTACGTGTCGATCAGCCCGAAGCGCTGCATCATCAGAAACAGCGGGATCAGAAACGCCACCGCCGGGCCGATCTGTACCGTGAGGATCGAGAACAGATACGCGGCCCGTCCCGCGAACCGCAGCCGGCCGGTCGCGTACCCGGCCGGGATCGCCACGAGCAGCGCGAGCGCCGTGGAGAGCACGCTTGTGACCACGGTGGCCGTAACCGCGCGACGAAACTTCGGGTCGCCGAGGAGGTCGGCGTAGTTCTGTCCGGTGGCCGCGGCGAACGACACTCTCGGCGGCACGGCGGTCAGGAGGGCGTAGGGCTGTACGCTCGTGATCGCCATCCACAGCACCGGGAGAAGAAAGAACGTCACGATCGCCGCGAGCGCCAGGTATGCCAGCCCCCGCTCGACCCGCGCGGCTGCAGACGATCGTGCCCGGCGCGTCACGCTCGTTTACCCCGCGTGCCCGGCGAGCCGGTAGTAGCCGAAGGCCACCACAAAGACGACGAACGTGACGAAGTACGCCATCGCGGACCCATATCCGACGTCCAGGTAGCTGAACGCTTGCCGGTAGACGTACATGTACGTCAGCATCGTTTGGTTACCCGGTCCGCCGCCCGTCAGCACGTACACGAGATCGAAGGTCTTCAACGCCCAGGTCGTCTCCAGGATCATCACGGCGAGCAGGACGAACCGCATCGAGGGCAGCGTCACGAACCAGAACCGCTGCGTTCTCGTCGCGCCGTCCATCATCGCGGCCTTCTGCAGGTGCACCGGAACGGTCTGCAAGCCGGCCAGGAACAGCATCGCGGCGAAGGGCGAATCCTTGTAGATCTGGGTCAGCGCCACGAGCGAGAGGGCCACCCACTGGGAGCCGGTGAACCACCACTGGTACTGGTGGATCAGTCCCAGATGGAGCAGCGTGGCGTTGAGGATGCCGTAGTTACCGTCGTAGATCCATTTCCACATCAACCCCGCCGAGACACGGGGCACCGCCCACGGCACGACGAGCACCGCGATCAGGAACGCCTTGCCCTTGACGTCCTGCCGATCGAGCAGCAGCGCGGTCGCCAGGCCGAGCGCGATCGTCCCCACCACGGCGAACACCGAGTAGTACAGTGTCTTGCCAAGGCTGGCGGTGAAGACGGGGTCGTGGAACATCCGCGCGTAGTTCCCCAGGCCGATGAAGGTCGGCACGCCCGGGATGTTCAGCCGCCACTGCAGCAGGCTGACGAACACCGAATATCCGATGGGGAATACCCCAAACAGCAGGAGCAAGATCAGTGTAGGCGCCACGAGCATGAGGGCAAACGCCGGTTCCGACGATACCGCCCGGCCCACTCGGAGGCGCCACACGGTCCGCAGCCACCCGCCCATGCGTGCTCCCGTTCACGGGCGCGAGGCCGCGTCGCGTTCGCGCACGCGGCCTCGCGCGATTCGGTCCGGCGCCGTCACGACCGCTGCCGGTACTTGGCCACCACGGGCTCGACCTCCGCGGCCGCCGCCGCGAGGGCCGCCTTGGGCGTCTCCTGCCCCCGGATCGCCGCCAGAAGGTGCGGACCGAGCAGGTCCGTGACCTCGTTCGTGTACGCCGCCGCGAACCGGTACGTCGGATACTGCGCCTGCAGCTTGGCGTTCAGAATCATCGGGTTCCCAGCGGAGACCGCCGGGTCGTTGAACGCGCTCCAGCGCACCGGATACCAGCCGGTCCGCCTGCTCATGTCCTTCTGCACGGCCGGGCTAGCGATGAACAGCAGGAAATCGATCGCGGCCTTTTCGTTCTTCGTGAACGCCGAGACCGCGTATGCCTCCGACCCCGTGATCGCCGCGCTGCGAACGTGAATCCCCGGGATCAGCCCCACGCCGACCTCGTTGACGATCGCTGAGATCTTGGGATCGTTCGACATCGAGTAGTCGCCGGCCCAGCTCCATTCCATCGCGCTATGTCCCTGGATCCAGCGCGCCCGCTTCGCCGGACTCTCCCCGAGACCAAACGACGCGGGGTCGACGACCCCCAGCCGGCTCAGCTCGACGTATTTCTCCAGCGCCTCCAGGCCGAGCGCGTTGGTGAACGTGATCCGGTCCTTGCTGTCGAACATCCGGCCCCCGGTCGCCACCAGGTGGTCCTGATAGTCGATCAGCAGGCCGACGTTGGAACCGTACTGGTGCAGCACGCCGTACTGCCCCTTGGCAGGGTTCGTAACCTTCCGGGCCGTCTGCACGTACTCATCCCAGGTTCGCGGCGCCTGTGTCGGGTCGACTCCGGCCTCCTGAAACATCCGCTTGTTGTAGTAGAAACTGCGAATGCTGAAAAACCGAGGCAAACCGTAGATCCGCCCCCGGTAGGACACGGCGTCCATCGCACCGGGCACGAGGTCTTTCACGTCCGTCGCGCCCGAAATCGAGGCCGTCACGTCCTTGAACAGCCCGGCGGGCCCGAACTCTGCAGTATATCCGGCCCAGGTCCAGAAGAGGTCGACCTCGGATGAGCGTGCGACGAGCACCTGCGCGGCCTTCGCGTGCAGGGCGTCCTGGGCGACCTCCGTAAACTCCACCGTCGCCCCGGTCATCTGCTCCCACTGCGGGATGTATGGGCTGGTGATCCGGTACCCCGGGTTTCCGTCCGCGGCCGACAGGATCACCAGGTGAACACCGGCGTAGGACTGCCCCGCTGCCCGCGCCTTCGTCCCCGTTACGTTCGACAATCCGCTCGCCAACCCAAGTGTAACCGCCGCCTTCGTCGCTCCGGCGAGGAGCGTGCGTCGCGTGACCTTCTTGGCCTTCACTGTTCGCGCCATAGATGTCCTCCCCCGTCGAAGTCCCAATGCAGTCGCACCGTCGACCGTGGTCAGGAGCATACAGCGAGGCAACACAGTGGTAGACGTTCGCCCCAGATGCGCTGGAACATGGCGGTGTCGGCTCGTTCCCACAACTGCGTACCGCACCTGCCCTGTTACGCGACCAACGCCAAAACGCCGCAAACGCCGTTCTCAAATAGCGTAGTCACAAGTTTGGGATGCTGCACATCGGGCGAAGAGTGTATTACGCATTGGCCGCGGGAAGCGGCCGCGTGACGCATGGTGAGGCAACGGCAGCGGCGCGCTCCCCGGTTTTATTCGGACGTCACGAAGCGACGTCACGTCGCCGGGATCACGGGTAACGTGATGTGCGACGGGTGGTCGAGGTCGTGCAGCACGGTCTGGAGGGCGGGCCGAAGTTCAGTCTCGGCGGCTATCTCCCGTCCCGTGTTCGGGTTCCGGTCAAAGCGCGGGAAATTGCTGCTCGAGATTCCTATGCGGATTCGATGCCCTCTCCGAAACACGTTGGCCGTGGCTACCAGATCAATCTCGTACTTGTAAGCCTCCCCCGGTTGAATGAGAGATGGTTGGCGAGACTCTCACGATAGCGGGCTCGAATCACACCGTCTGCCAGATTGCGTGCGATACCGCCAGGGAGCCACGTCGACGCACCCTGCGTGGCGGCGTCAGCGGCGTGCTGCGCCGCTGCCCCCAGGCGATTCTCGCCCGCGCCGTTCACGAGCGTGTCCTACGATCATGCCGCGTGAACCACTTCGCCTCCCGCGATGGTCTGCACGACCTCCAACCGCCCCTCCGCCACCGGCCACCTGGCCAACACGATGTCCGCGCGGCTCCCCGGGACGAGCGTGCCGAGGTCGGGCCGGCCCAAAAGCATCGCTGGCTGCCGCGACGCCATCCCGATGGCGTCGGCGATGTCGACCCCCGCACACTTGATGACGTTCGCCACCGCTGTACCGAGATCGAGCACCGATCCCGCGAGGTACTGAGTGCCGACACTACGGACCTTCCGATCCAACGTGAGCTCGACGGGACCGCTGAGAAACTGATAGACTCCGGGAGCTCGGCCTGCCAGCCAGACTGCATCGCTTACGAGCACACAGCGCTGGACGCCCTTTGCCCGCACGAACACTTTCACGACGGAGGGCGGCTCGCCCTTGATCACGCGCTCCCAGCGACCCGACGGCGACCGCTGCTGCCAGGTCGCCGCGAGGGCATCGCGCGCCCGCGTATCGACGAGCCCGCGCCTCCACCCCGCGCCGTGCTCGTCGCGGTCGATGAGCAGCAGGTGTCGGATGGGCGCGAGGCCTTCCTCGTCCCGCGGGCTCGGCCCCAACGTCGGCACACCGAATCCAGCGTACTCATCCTCGCGGTGGCCTATCCCGACCCCAAGGATCACTTGCCCACCGGAAAGGAGTTACAGCATCGCCGCCTCTTCGACCACTCACAGGGGAAGGTACCGGAAGCAACACGACGGGAGTACGTCACGGAGCTACCTGCCCGGGGAGGATATAATCACGGGACTCCCCGAACCACGCGAGAAGCCCCAGAGGAGCACGACAAACGCAATAGCCCCACGTCCCTCAAGCCGCACCGCAACATCGCGCCGGGACGCCTCCCGGAACTTCCGCGGATCGACTTCGATGCTGCGATTTTGATCTTCTCTGACCTTGATCAACAACACGTTCCGTCTTGCGAACTATCCGCGGCCGGCCCGGCATGGCACGCCTTATGCTACGCTGGCACCATGACCTACGAGAAGGCCAAGGAACACGCTCGGACGACCTTCGATCGTCTTGCCGGAAATTACGAGAGCACCATGGAGGGCTGGCATTCTCGCCGAATGAAGGCCGCCGCCCTCCGGTGTCTGGGCAATGCCCTCTGCGGCTCTCTGCTCGACGTCGGATGCGGCCTCGGTCTCGTCCTCGAGACCTTGGCCGAGCGAGATCCCGGGCTGGCCCTTGCAGGGCTGGATATCTCGCCCGAGATGATCCGCATCGCCAAAGAGCGGCTCGGAACGCGCGCCGATCTCAGGCTCGGCGACGCTGAGGCGCTGCCCTGGGAAGACCACCGGTTCGATTACGTCGTCTGTGTCGACTCGTTCCATCACTACCCGCACGCAATACGGGCCCTTGCCGAGATGCACCGGGTCCTCAAGCGCGGCGGACGCCTCACGATCGCCGACCCCACCGCGCCGCCGATCCTACGTCAACTGGCGAACGCGGTCAACCCCCTCCTCCACCGAGGCGATGTGCGAATGTACGATCAGCGCGAGACGGTGCGCATGCTGGAAGCCCAAAGATTCGAAAGAATCCGATGGTCTCGCGCCGGCATCTGGGGGTTTGTCGTCACGGCGCTGGCCCGTTAGGCTCTGCCGCTGCCGCGGGACGTGACGCTGGGTGTACGGTATGCCTCTTGACGCCCCGCAACGATTGCGCCGGGGGTAACGACGCGACCGGCAAGAGACGCCACAGTCTCAGCCGAAGTATCTCCTCGTGGACAGCCAAGCGTTCCCGCTCCGGATCCGGCCCGGCACGGTTCGCGATCTCAAAGTGATTTGGGAGCTGATCCGGGGCCTCGCCGTGTACGAGCGGCGCCAGCACGACGTCAAGGCAACCGTGGAGCGGCTGCGCCGCCATGGATTTGGGCGACGGCGGTACTTCAGGACGCTGATCTGTCTGCGCGGCCGGGAGCCCGTGGGATTCGCACTCTACTTCTTCGCCTACTCCACGTTCCGCGGGCGCCCCGTCTTGTATCTCGAGGACCTGTTCGTCTTGCCCCGCTATCGCCGTTGCGGAGCCGGCAAAGCACTCCTTGCCGCGCTCGCCCGGATTGCGATTCGCGAGGGCTGCGGCCGTATGACATGGAGCGTGCTCCGCTGGAACAAGCCGGCGATAGTCTTCTATCGCCGGCTCGGCGCGACGCACTACGATGCGTGGACGCTCATGTCTCTCGGCGACGACGCGCTGCGCCGCCTCGCGCGGGGCACCGGAGCTCCCCGCCGCGGCGCGCGCCGGGCATGACGCGAGACGCGCAAACCGCCGGCCGCAGCGACCGCGTACCGGTCAGTTGCGCCCGACGAGGGTGCCGCCGAGCATGACCATCGCCGGCCGGCGCAGCACCGCGAGGTCCGCCAGGGGATCGCCCGGCACCGCGATCATGTCGGCCAGTAACCCTTCCCGCAGCGCCCCGGCCTCGCCCCCGATCCCCATCGCCGCGGCCGCACCGGACGTTGCGGCCACGATCGCTTCGAGCGGACTGCAGCCGGACGCGACCAGCAGCTCCATTTCCCGAACGAGCCCGTTGAACGGGGTGAACCGCCACCCGGCGTCGGTTCCCGCGACGTACCGCACCCCCGCCGCGCACATCCGGCGCGCGTTGTCGAGATTCGCGTCGTTCATGCGGCGCCACCGCTCGACCGCGGCGCGTTCATCCGAACTCGCACCCGGCTTGTCCGCGAGGGCCGCGACGATGAAATCTCCCACGCACAGCGTCGACGTGACGGTGGCGCTGCGCGCGACCGCGTCCGCGACATCGGGCTCGAAGCGCTGAATGCCGGCGTCGTCCGTGAGGAATAGCGCGTGCTCGATGTGGTCCGTCCCCGCGGCGACGGCGTTCCGTGTGGCGGCCGCGCAGGTGCAGTGGATCCCCACGCGCCGGTTGAGCCGGTGGGCCTCGTCCACCGCGGCACGCAGCTCCTCCACGGTATAGGAGGGGCGCGACGAAACGGTGCCCACGGTTCCTCCGCCACTCGCCATGATCTTGATGTAGTCCACCCCGGACCGAACGAGCCGCCGCACCATCTGACGCACGCCGTCCGGGCCGTCGGCCTCGCCGCCAAAGTACCAGCAATGCCCGCCCGTCATGGTCATGGGACAGCGACAGAGGTGAAGCCGCGGCAGCACCGCATATCCGAGGCGCTGCGCGCGCCGGAGCTCGAGCGAGGTGTCGCGCATGCTGCCGCAATCGCGCAGCGTGGTGATCCCGGCGCGGAGCGCGGTCTGCGCATTGTGCATGGCCATCGCGGTCAAGGTGCCGTCCGGCTCGCGGACCGTGGTCTCGAACGGGGTACCGTCCCCGGGAAGGCAGAGATGGACGTGAGAGTCGATCAGCCCGGGCAACAATGTGTGGCCCGGTAACTCCAGCACGGGTGACGTCGCCGGCCAGTCGGGGCGCAGCGCTTCGCCGGCGTAGACGCCGTGGATCACACCTCGGTGCACAACGACGGTGGGATGCTCGACCGGCGCAGCGCCTGTCCCGTCAACCAGACGGGACGCACGCACGAGCTGCCATTCCGAGGGAACGATCGACATCACCGGACTCCTCTCCACACCGACCCGTCGCGACCCTGCAGGCGTGCTGCGGATCGTCTAGGATTCGAACGGTATTCCGACTACGCGCCCGCCGACTGCCCGGCCGCCAACGCCGTCTTCCGCCGGACCGCATTGCTCGGGGCCCGGAGCCGCGGATCCTCCGGCTCCTCGCTTCGAGTAGCGTCCGGCGGACACCTCCGATGACGACCACAGGTCGGAGCGACGCGCGACGTGTCGCGCCGATGCAGCCGCAGCGGAGTTGCGAACCGCGGCTCGGCGTGCGGGCATCCGCACGTGCGAAGCGCCACCGCCCGACAGACCCCGGGACGGTGGCACCTGGAAGAGCGAGGCCGGGACTAGTGCGCGTGTGCGAGAGGAATGCGCCCGGATGAGCGTCCTCGGGCGGGCCGGCGCGTGGCCGGGTCGGAATCACGACGGCGATCAGCCCGCTGCGGTCACCCGATGCTCGTGCGCACGCTCTTGAAGGATCCGGACCTCGCGATCGAGCGTGTCCAGCCTTGTCCGAATATCCTCGAGCGAAGGCTGCTGCTCGTGCATCGTCATTCTCAACCGCAGCAACTCCTCGCTCATCACCCGGAGGGTCGCATCCCGGTGGCGAACCTGTCGCTCCAGGATCGCCCGGTCCGCCTGCCCCGCGAGCCATCCCAGGACAAGTGTTACGCCGACCGCTACCAGGAGCAACATGGGCGTCGCGACGAACCCTGGGGTTCCGGGCACCACAAACGGTACCGGCCCCTGCAGGATGCCCAGATTGAGCTGAATGAGCAATACATCCGCCAGGATCAGCACAACAACAACGACGGTCTGTACCATTCGCAGGCACTCCCCTGCAAGGCTCGACGGTCCTCGCATACGACTATTCCCTGCTGGGATTCTATCCTAACCGGACCCCGAGGTTCCAGCGAAGCCCGCCGCCGCTCGGCTCGCGTGCAGCGCCGGGCCACTCATTCCTCGGACTCGAGCAGCGCTCGCAGAGCCTCCGCGTTCCGGGCCATGTTGCCGCGGGCGTGATTGTTGAACATGAGGAACACCTGCTTGGCGTGCCCGCTCAACCGAACGGCGGTTCGCGCCCACTCCTGGAGTTCGTCGCCCCGGTAGTCGTAGTCGTAGCGCTCATCCGTGCTTGCCCCGGCGCGTGCCCAGCCCTCCCGGTTGCGGCCGTGGAGCCGCACCACCGCCCAGTCCGATGTGACCGCCTCGATCGGCGGCATTAACCAGGGAAGATCCGGGAGATCAACCATGACGAATGCGCAGCGCTCGCGCGCGAGCCGCTCCAGAGCCTCAGGATGGCGCGACCAGTCACGGTGGCGAAACTCGACCGCCACACGGTAGCCAGGAAGCTGCTGGGTCCATGCGTGGACCTCGTCCAGTGCCGCCGCCGAGTACCGCGTGCTCGGGGGGAGCTGGAAGAGCACGTAGCCGAGCCGGCCGGCGTCGGCGAGCGGCTCTAGAAACGCCCGGAACTGATCCCAGCACGCGTTCACAAACTCCTCGGGCGCATCGCGAAGCCGGAGTTCCGACGTGCGAACGCGCGGCGGCAGCAGCGAGGCCAGGTCTGCGGGCAGACGGGAGGCCGCCACGGCGTGACCCGTAAACAATCCAAACGCCTTTGCGTGCATGGTGAAACCGGGAGGCGTCTCTTCCGCCCATCTCCGGCTGAAGGTAGGTGACAGGAGCGCAAAGTAGGATGCGTCGATCTCAACCGTCGGGAATCGTGTCGTGTAGTAGCGAAGCCGGTCGGAGGCGCTGCGAACGGTCCATGGGTAGAAGTCGCTCTTCACAAACGATTTCTCCGCCCAGGAGCAGGTGCCGACATAGATCCGCCCCCGAACCGGTCCGGGCCAGGGCTCGTCGAGGAGCGAGAGCTGGGTGGTGCCCACGGTCAGAGGCCGACCGCGGTTGCCGGCGCCATCACCGGAAGCTCATCGCGGCGGGACGGGAGACTTGCCGCGTCGGGTCCGGCGGAGGCGCACACCGCCTCGAGGGCGCCGACCAGGGCCGCCACGTCGATGCCTTGAAAGGCTGGCGCGTACCCACGCAGCTTGTCAATGGCCTTGCCGGCGAGGGCGCGGGTCCCGCGTCGATTCCCCTTCTCGCAATGATAGCAAGCCGCGGCTGCCTGAATCAGACCGTGGTAGAAGGCTCGGTCCCGGCCCCCGGCGGTTCGCCAGGCGGTTTCCAGATATTCGTGGCACTCGAAGAACAGGCCGGCATTGAATAGGGCTGCGCCGCGCCGGAGCACGTCCGGCATTCCCGCACGCGCCGGCGCCTCGAGCATCCGCACCGCATCGGCCAGGCGGCCCGCGTGCTTGGCGAAGTACGCCGCGTGGGGGGCGTAGGCCCCGGCCAGACCTAGGCGATCCAGCTGCGTGCCGCGTTCGAAGAGACCGGTCTCCACCAGCAGGCTGCAAACGTCGTCCTCGGTGGTTCCCGCCGCAAGCGCAAGCTCGGCGATCGGCACGAAGCGCCTCTCCCCGAGCCGCGAATACGCCGCCAGCGCTCGCGCGGTGGGGAAGCGGGCCCCGTCCTCGACCACGGCCAGCGCGATGGCGGAGAGCGCGTGTTTCAGTTTGACGTACCCCCCAAGGCTCAAGGACGGCCGCCGCTACGGTGCCGCGCCTCGACCAAACGAGGTGATCGCGGCCCGCAATTCTTCCGGATTGCCCGCCGGAGGCGCGCAGGCGAACGCGCTGCAAACATAGCTCCTCGGGGACTCGCCCGCGGCCGCCCCGAGCGCTGCCGCGGGCTGAGGGAGCGCTCCGGCAGCAACCCCGGGATGGTAGAGATGCACGATCGTTCCCGGACGATACGCCGTGAGTGCCGCCTCGTGCAGCGCCCGCGTCCCGGGGTCGTTGCCCGGCCCTACGACGACAACGTGCAACGGGGGATCGATGTGCGCGTCGAGCGCGTATGCCATCGTTGCGGCGAACAAGCCGTGCTCGAGCGCTCCGGGCGCGCACGCTCGCAGCGCCCGCTCGGCGGCCTCCCGGTACCCCGCGTTTCCCGTCAGCGCCCACAACCGGTCCAGCACGAGGACCGCGACGGCGTTCCCGGCCGGCGTCGGGGTATCCTGCACCGGCACGTATGGAACCTTGAGTCCCTGCGCCCCGGACGCGCCGCCTCCCGCCACATCGTAGAATGCCCCCGCAGGTGTGACGAAACTCCCCATCAGATAGTCCGCGGTCTCCTCCACAATGCCGAGGTAGCGGGGGTGTCCCGTGTGCTCGAACGCATCGAGCAGCGCCCTCGCCATGTGAACCTGATCGTCCAGAAGGCCGCTGACCGCACAGGGACCGCCCGCCACGTGGCGGAAACCCCGTCCGCGATCATACGCGTCGCGCACAATCCGGTCGAGCGCGCGCAGCGCCGCAGCTCGCGGCTCTCGTTCGCCCAGACCGCGAGCCGCGTCCAGGAACGCAGAGATCATCATTCCGTTCCAGCTGGTATAGACCGTCCGGTCCACGAACGGCGCTGCCCGGCGCGCACGCGCCTCCCGGAGGCGCCGGACGGCGCGGGCAAGCTGGTCGCTGACGTCCGCCGGAGAGCGCCCAAGCAACTGCGCGATCGCATCCGTATCCGCGGCCACGAACAACACGTGCCGACGCGGGTCATGCTGCATCTCCCCGGTGCCGCCTAGGTGGTACGCAAGCCGCACGACCTCCATCTCGTTCGGTGGCAGCACGGCCGCTGCTTCGTCGGACGTCCAGGTGTAGTAGTCGCCGTCGTCCTCGGCGGAGACGTCCGCATCCTGGCTGGCGTAGAAACCGCCCTCCGAGGCGTCCATCAAGGTCTCGGAGACGTACCCCAGGATGCCTCGTGCGGTGTGGGCATACGCCTCGGCGCCGGTCGCCTGGTACGCGTGAACGTAGTTGCGCAACAACTCTGCATTGTCATACAGCATCTTCTCGAAATGCGGCACTGTCCACGACGCATCGACCGAGTACCGGTGGAACCCGCCGCCGAGCTGGTCGTAGACGCCGCCTCTGGCCATCTGCTCGAGCGTGCGCGTCACAACCAAGAGCGTACTCGGATCCCGTGTCCGGTCGTAGCGGCGCAGCAGCAGCTCGATCGCACCCGCGTGAGGAAACTTGGGCGCCCCGCCAAAACCGCCATGCCGGCTGTCGAACACATGCTCGGTCGCGGCCGCTGCGGCGTCGACCAGCGCCGCCGACAACGCATCGTCTGAGGAGCGGACGTCCCCGAGGCGCTGGAGCGTCCGCTCAAGCTCGTCGGCATAGGCGTGCGCCTGGTCGCGCTTGGCTCGGTAGAACTCGGCCACGGCCCCCAACACCTGTTTGAACCCTGGCCGGCCCATGGCACCGTCAGGCGGAAAGTAGGTGCCGCCGAAAAAGACTAGGCCGTCGGGCGTCAGAAACGCCGTGAGCGGCCAGCCTCCCTGCCCGCTGATCGCCCCGACGGCCTGCTGGTAACGGACATCCACGTCCGGCCGCTCATCACGGTCGACCTTCACGGGCACGAAATTCGCGTTTATGAGTGCGGCGATCTCCGGGTTATCGTAGGACTCACGGTCGATCACGTGACACCAGTGACACCAGACGGCCCCGATATCGAGCAGGATCGGTCGGTCGTCGGCGCGTGCGCGCTCAAATGCTTCCGCTCCCCACAGATACCACTCGACCGGCTGATGAGCCGCCGATCTCAAGTATGGACTTTGAGCGTCACGGAGGCGATTAGGCATGGATACACCCGATTACGTTTTCCCACGCTTCACTTTCTATTTCACTACTTGGATCTGGATGACCTTGCAGACGGCCCCGAAGCGGGGGAGTCATTCGGCGTGCCCGCGCGTCGATCGGGGAAAAAGTCGGGAGGCGCTCACTCCCCGGCTTATCACCGTCTTCGGCCCCCGCCGCCGGTGCCTACTGCCCGCCAGCCGTCCTCCGGAGTTACCCCCGAAGTACACTTGACCAGCTTTCGGCGTCCACGTACGCGAGCGTTTGAGTCGGCTACCTTGCCGGAGAACTTGCGCCTCCGTTAATCTTCTTATCACAATCCCTGGTCCGCCACAATCCGGAAACTTCGTTCGCAAAAGTTCTGGATAATGTGGATAGCAACATGTGGATAACTTCCGGATAAGGTGCACCGACCCTTCCCTGCCCGCCTCCAGCTAGATTCGTGCCTGCGGCGTGGAACAGAACTGCGATCCCCCCACGTGAACGCCCGGGATCGTCGCGCACGGTCATCTGGGCAGCGACCGGTCCGGAGCGCACGCGCTATTCGGCTTTCTTGGCACTCTTGTCGACGAAATTGACGCGCAGATTGGTGAGCAGCGTCTCCATCTCGCGGCGCGGAGCCTCCTGGAGCCGGCCTCGCACCAACTCGAACACGGCCGCGTACGCGTCGATCGCAAGCCTCGCGCCGTCGAAATTCTGCTCGGTCTTTCCGGTTCCCATCACGGGAACAAGCCCCATTCCCTCCCATGCCTTGGCGGCAAGCACTCCGAGAAACGAGACCAGCACTTCCTCGGTCCCCAGTGCTCCGAGGGGAATCGCCGCCCTCCCTCCATCCTCGGGCTCGCCGGACGCCGCATCATGGGGAACCTCTGCCTCACCATGCTTCGTCGATGAATCGTCCCGGTTGTCCATCACCCTCACCTCGCCTGCACCCCGTGGGGTCCGCCGGGGAATCCCGGGCGCGCCGCTACAGCGGTTGCGAGCGATCGAGCCGTTCGATGGTGCGGCACAACACCTGAGCCCCGCGCGCCACGTCCTCCCAGCTGGTCTGCTCCCGCGGGGAGTGACTGATGCCACCCATGCTCGGCACGAAGATCATGCCTGCCGGGACCACCGCCTGCAGAACCTTGGCGTCGTGTCCCGCCCAGCTCGACATCGTCACGATGGGCCAGTCCAAATCTCCGGCGGCCGCCAGGATCTCGTCGTGAATACTGCGATTCAACGGCACCGGCGCATCGGAGCGCCAAGCGCGGACCTGCAGGTCCAGCCCGTGCCGGGAGGCGCACATTTGAGCTTCGGACTCGACGCGGCCGCGCAGCGTGTCGAGCAGGCTGGCATCCGGACTACGCAGCTCCACCGAGACCTCGACGCGACCCGGCACGACGTTGGTTGCGCCCGGCGTCACGTGGAGACGCCCGACGGTCCCGACCGCCCGTCCGCCGGTGTCGCGTGCAAGCGCGCGCACCGCGCTCACGAGATCCGCGGCACCCCACAATGCGTCGCGCCGCATCTCCATCGGAGTCGTGCCGGCGTGATTGGCCTCACCGACGAACTCGAGCACGGTCCGGGCGATGCCGACGATCGCGTCCACCGCCCCCAGCGCCATCCCGGCCGCGGCGAGCACCGGTCCCTGCTCGATGTGGAGCTCCAAGTACGCCGCCATCGGCATGGGAACGGGGCGGCGCGGCAACCCCGTATCGAACACGCGAAGGGCGTCCGCGGCGGACCGCCCCGCCGCATCGTGAAGCGCTTCCGGTGCAGGAGCCCGGGACAGGACACCCAAGGAGCCCAGGCACCCGACGCCGTACGACGTCCCTTCCTCTTCGGCAAAGCCCAGGAGCAGCAGGGGGTGCTTCGGCGGGATCCCCGCCTCTCGAAACGCCACCGCGGCCTCAACCGCCGCAAGCACCCCGAGCGCGCCGTCGAAGATGCCGCCGTTAGGCACCGTGTCGAGGTGCGAGCCGGCAGCGATCGGGGGTAGCGTTCCAACTTCGCCCGTCACTATGCCGAACAGGTTGCCCCACGAATCCACGGCCGGCTCCGTGCCGGCCTCGCGCATCCAGCGAGCGACACGACGGACCGCGGCCACGTGCTCGGCTCCATACGAGAACCGGCTCACCCCTCCTTCGGGGGTCCTGCCGACCTCCGACAACTCCATGAGGCGCGCGCGCAGCCGGTCCGCGTCGATCCGCACCGCCACGGCAGGTCTCCTCCACGCTTGAGCAAATCCGCGCGCGACATACCCCGCCGCGCACGGCCACGGATTCATGATACCGGGGCGCGGGCCTCACAGACAAGTCCGGCCGCGCGCCGCCGCGGCGCCGCGTTCCACGGACGGGCGGCTATCGTGTCCGCGGGTCCCAGATCTCGCGAAGGCCGTCGCCGGCCACGTTCAATGCGAACACGGTGACCGCGATGGCGATCCCGGGCCAGAAGGCCAGCCATGGTGCCTGGGTGAGGTACTGCTGGGCGGCGTTGAGCATCGAACCCCAGGACGGCGTCGGCGGCTGCGTGCCGAGGCCGAGGAAGCTCAGTGTCGCTTCGGTGATGATCGCGCCGGCGATATTGAGCGAGCCCTGCACCACGATCGGCGCGAGGCTGTTCGGCAGCAGATGCCGCCAGATGATCCGCCGGTCCCGCGCACCGATCGCGCGCACGGCCTCGACATACTCCCGCTCGCGCTGCTCCAGCACCGCGGCGCGGGCGAGGCGCATGAACACGGGCGCGAGAACGACTGCGATGGCGATGACGGCATGGCCGAGCCCGGGGCCCAACACGGCGGCGACCGCGAGTGCCAGGACGAGCGGCGGAAACGCGAGCATCGCGTCGGTCAATCGCATCAGCACGTCGCCGAGCCGCCCGCTGTAGTATCCCGCCGCCAGGCCGAGCGGCAGCCCGACGGCGATCGCGAGCCCGACCGAGACCACGCCCGCCTCGAGCGACGCTCGGGTGCCGAAGATCACTCGGCTCAGCACGTCGCGGCCCAGCTCGTCGGTCCCCAGGAGGTGACGCGCGCCGGGCGGCTGCAGGTACGCGGTGAAATCGGTCTTGATCGGCGAGAACGGGGCGACCCACGGCGCCAGGATCGCGAGTCCGACGACCACGATCAGCACGACCAGGCCGGCGGCGGCCAGCCGATTGCGCGCAAGCCGGCGCACGAGGCGCCCGAGGCCCCTCGGCGCGGTCCGGCCGCGTCCGGCGTCGCGCAGGGCGTCGACGGCGACGGTCACGACCGCCCCCCGGCGAGCTTGATGCGGGGGTCGATGAGCGAGTAGACGATGTCGACGGCGAGGTTGATCACCAGGATCGCCAGCGCGCTGAACAGGACCACGCCCTCGAGCATCGGGTAGTCCCGCCCGTAGATCGAGTTCACGGCGAGCTGTCCGAGCCCGGGCACCGCAAAGATCGTCTCCGTGATGACGGCCCCGCCGAGAAGGGTCCCCATTTGGATGCCCATCACCGTGATCACGGGGATGACGGCGTTGCGCAGCGCGTGCCGGATCACCACGACGCCTCCCGCAAGACCCTTGGCCTTCGCCGTCCGCACGAAGTCCGCGCTCAGGACCTCCACCATGCTGCTCCGCAGCTGGCGCATCACTACCGCCGCGAGCACCAGCCCGAGCACGGACGCAGGCATGGCGAGCGCCCGGACGTTGCGGACGGGGTCGTGCGTGAGCGACGTCCACCCCGACGCGGGGAGCCAACGCAGGTGAACCGCGAACAGGTAGATGAGCATGATCCCGAGCCAGAAATTGGGGATGCTGAGACCGACGAGCGCGGCGGCGGACGCGCCGTAATCCGTGACCGTGCGCTGCCGCCACGCGGCGAGGGCGCCCGCCGGGATCGCAATCGCCCACGCGACGAGCAGCGACGCCACGGTCAACTCGCCGGTTACGGGAATCTTCTCGAGCACGGTCGCGAGCACGGGCCGGTGATCCTTGAAGGAGTACCCGAAGTCACCGTGGAGCATCCCGCCGACCCATCGCAGGTACTGCACGTAGACCGGTTGGTCGAGTCCGAGCTCGTGGCGCAGTGCGGCCACGGCATCCGGCGGCGCCTCCTCGCCGAGAAACAGCCGGGCCGCGTCGCCCGGGATCAGGTTGATGAGCACAAAGATGATGACGCTGACAAAGAACAGCACCGGGATCATCGCGAGGAACCGGCGGAGAACGAAGCGAGTCACGACGCGCAGCCCCGGCGGCCGGGCGGGAGGACTCCGCCCGGCCGCTCGGCCTTCAGGATGCCAGCCAGACGCTGTGCAACCGGATCATACCGTCCGGCACTTGCACGAACCCGCGCATTTTGGTCGACACAAGCTTGTACTCCTTGAGGCAGTACAGCCACGCGTACGGCATGTCGTCGGCAAGAATCTTTGTCACTTGACTGTAGGCCCGGACACGCTGGGACATGTCCTGCAGAACCCGCGCCGCGTCAAGGAGGTTCTGGACCTGGTCGTTCACGTATCCGGCGTAGTTGAAGTCGGGGATCCCCGACTTGGTCACGAACGGATAGATGTCGAAGTCCGGATCCGGACGTCCGCTCCATCCCACCATGCCGGCCTGGTGCTGGAACTTGCTCATGGTATCCAGAAGCGTTCCGAACTCCAGGACTTGAATCCTCAATTGGATTCCCACTTCACCGACCATCGATTGCACGGCCTGCGCGATCGCCAAGTTGGTTTGTCCCGGCGCCATCATGAACGTGCAGTCGAAACCGCCGGCATGACCGCCAGCCTGCAGCTTCTCCTTGGCGAGTGCGGGGTCTCGCGGCGGGATCTTCCAGCTGGGGTCGTACGCCGGAGTCCCGTTCGGGAAGAACGAGTACGCGGGATAAGCCGCCCCCTGGAGGACGGCGTTCGCAATGGCGGTTCGATCGATCGCGGTACTGAATGCCTGGCGAAGCGCCTTGTTGTCGAACGGCGGTTTGGTCACGTTGAGCCAGATGCCGTTGTACGCAAACGCGCCGTGCTCCAACAGCCTGAAGCCGGCACCAGGTTGTTTCGCATCCTGCGTGATCTGTTTGACCTGCGGCGGCGGCACGATGTTGATGATGTCCAGGTCGCCGGACTTCAGGTTCGCGACGCGCGCGTTGTCGTCGGGGAACGACCGGAAGATCACTTGATCGAGATACGGCAACCCCTTCATCCAGTAGTTGGGATTGCGCCTGAGCGTGACGTGGTCCTGGGGGATCTTCTCCACGAACGAGAACGCTCCGGTCCCTACCGGATGCAGCGCAAAGTCGAGGCCGGCCTTCTGCGCGGCGGCAGGAGAGACCATCATGCCCGCGCGGTCGGTCAAGGTGTAGGCAAGCGGACTGTAGGGGCGCTCGAGCCTGATCTCCACCGTGTAGGGATCGGTTGCGACGACCGCCGTCACCGGGCTGATTTCGCTTCGTCGGGCCGATGGGAACTTCGGGTCGCGCATGCGGTCGAAGTTGTAAACCACCGCCTGTGCGTTGAACGGCGTCCCGTCGTGAAACTGCACGCCCTGACGGAGCTTCAGCGTGAAGGTGCGGCCGTCTGACGAGACCGACCACGACGCGGCCAGCATCGGCACGATCTTGAGATTCGCGTCGGTATCCATCAACTTGTCGTACAGGCTCTGAAACACCTGGCGATCAACGGCCGCGCTCGATCGATGCGGATCGAGGTTCGGCGGGTCCGAGTCGAGCCCGACCCGGAGCGTGCCGCCCCGGTGGCCTCCACCCTGAGCGAACGCCATGGGCATCGAGCCCGGCGCCCCCAGCAATCCCGCAGCCGTGAGCGCGCCGGCCGCGCCGTACCGCAGCAACTCCCGTCTCGTGATCCGTCCACGCGTTGCCCGCGATGACGCCACAATTCCACCTCCCGCCCCATGCCAGGAATCGCGTTCCCGGGTCTTCACCGCACCCCCGGGAAATCCTCTGCCTCGCCGGCAGGCATTTCTGTTACACGATACGGAGCGCCGGCTACGCGAAGTTCTCGCGGCAACAGGGACGCATCGTGTAACTTGGTTCTTGACTCTGCCCTCCAAACCCATGTTTCGGCGTGCAAAGCCTTGTAAGATACGACCTAGATCACGTTCGCGGCGCCCTTCGCTCTTGCCTGCCCCCACTTGCTTCTTGCCTGGCACACCAAGTAAAGCCTACCGATACCTGGGCGCACTGACGGGTACGACCGCTGCTGGCTCGCTGATTACCAATCAGGGCAGTCGCTGCGCTGGGTCTAGATCCGCGTGCGGGCGGGCATGAGCCAATCAGACATGTGGAACATCAGCCCCGCGACCCTCATCCTTGGCGGCCTCTTCAGCCTCATCGGAATGGGCGCGTTCATCTATGGCCGAAGGACTGGCCGGATCGGGGCCACCATCGGTGGCGGCGTCCTCACGGTGTTTCCGTATTTCATCAGCAATCCCGTGCTGATTGTGCTGATCGGGACGGCTGTTGTGATTGGCATGTACCTGTTCCCCGAATAGCCTCATGCCATCGCGTGGGAAATCCTGGTTGATTGACATTTGATTGACAACAGCCGTTTTCCGGTGGTCCTGAACGGGCGGCAGGGCTTGATTTGCAAGCGTTTCAGAGATCAAACGAAGTTCTCGCGGCAGAAGGCCCGCGCGCGCTCGAGGCGCTCCAGCACGAGACGATCGTTGCCCGCACCCAGAGGCTCCGGCATCAACTCGAGCGCAACGGTGCCGCCGTAACCGCGGTCCCTCAGGGCGGCCAGGAACGGACCGAGCGGGAGCCGTCCCTCACCCGGAAGGCGGTGCTGCTCGCCGTCGTAGTCCGACAAGTGCACGTGGGCCACGCGATCCGCGACGGCCGCGTACGTGGCCAGGAGATCGACGTTCCACGTGCCGACGTGCGTGGTGTCGAACGCGATCGCGGCGAACCGCCGGAGGTCGCCGGGGCGCGCGAGATCGAACAAGTTGACCGTCCACGGGCCGACGATTACGTGGCGCGGCATGTTCTCCACCGCGATCGTCACGCCCGCCTGGAGTTGGTACGCCGGGAGCTCCCGCTCCAGCCACGCGCGGTACCGTGACCGTCGGGGAATGGGCGTCAGCACGGAGGCGGAGACGAACGGTGGGCGCCGGACCGCGAGCCAGCGATAACGAATCGGGGGATGGATCACCACCGTCGGGGCGCCGACCGCGCGGGCGAGATCGACGGTGCGCCGCACGCGATCGACCTCGTCGCCCCACCCCGCGAGCCCCGGCCGCGACGGCGCGTGCACGGCCACGATCGGCAACGGCACCTCGCGGGCGAGCGCCGACAGATAGGCGGGGTCTCGCGTATCCCACCGCTCGTCCACCATCAGCTCGAGCCCGTCGAACCCCGCGGCCGCGGCCAGCCGGGCGGTGCGCGCCGTCCCGTACGTGAACAGCGAGCCCGTGGACAGCGCGATCACTGGATGAGTGGAGTGCCGCCGGCAGTCAGCAAGCGTAGGTGCGTGACAGCTTGCCGACTTTGATCACGGGTGCGCCGGACGGGCCTTCGTAGACGTGAGCAGCCAGCCGGAGGCCTCCACTCGCTTCCGGATGTCGCCGATCTCCAGCCCTGCTCGATCGCACCATGACCGGCGGGGTTCGCAAACGTCATGGGCACGAGGCCTCGGTTGATCGGGCTGGCACGGCGGATACGGACAGACGCCGGGGTCACCGCGACGACCTCCAGGGGCGTCGGCGCCGATTTCCTCGCGGGGCGTCATCCGGCCGTCCACGAGATGGGCCGTCACGACCCTGCGCGCGACATTATCACCCATCGCCTGTCCTCCGCGGGGCCTGGCTGCGGCTGAGCGCGCAGGAACGCTCGGGGTTCGGGCGGCCATTATCCCGGTCCGAGCTGGCGCTGCCGCCGCGCATGGCGTCACACCCCGTGCGCCGCGGCGATCGCGGCACGGATATTGGCCTCCGGCGTGTCTACCGGCATGACACACCCCGTCGTCACGATGTGCCCGCGGCCCCCGGTATCGGCTATCGCGCTCTGTACCTCACGGGCGACCGCCTCGGGCGTCGCCTTGGCCAGCGTATTCCACGCATCGATCCCGCACCCGAGGCACGTGGACACGCGGGCGCGGGCCTCCGCGATTGTCGGCGGCGTCTCGCGTGCATGCCAGTTGAGGACCTGAATCGGATAGCTGGCGATGAGATCGAACATGACGTTCTGCCCATGGAGGTGGAGGAAGACGAGGCCGGATCTGGCAGCCTCGAGCACGCGCAAATCGTAGGGGCGGCCGAACTCCTCGTATTCCTCCTCTGTCAGCAGGTCGTTCGTCGCCATCTGGGTCGAGAAGAATATGCCATCGGCCCCCGCCCCCATCAACTCACGGACGAACTCCGCGGTGACGTCGGCGATGACGTCCAAGCCCCGATGGAGCGCCTCCGGATCCTCGCGGAGATAACGCACGGTCGCCTGTTCGCCGGCCAGCGTCCGCGCGACGCTCAACGGGCTGAACACGGTCTCGAGCACCGGGACCTCGCGTCCCACGGCCTCCGCGATCAAGCGGATCGCATGGACCTCGCGTCCGTACGCGCCCTGGCTGAGATCGAGCCGTTTCAGGCGTCCCCAGTCCGCGGCCTTCTTGACCGGCCGGTCGGTGTAGTGGCGAACGCCCTCACGGTTCGGCTTGTATCCGGCGTGCAGCCCCCAGTCGTCGCCGTAGTAGCCGCTCGCCGGTGTGACCTTCAGCAGATCCGGGGCGTATGCGCGGTAGTGCGCCACGTGAACGTCGGCCATCCGTTCCGCGCGCTGGTCGTCCACGGGGAAGTGCCGCCACAGCGCCACGGGCACGTGATCCGGGCGGTCTCCCCGCACCGCGGTGTCGATGCGTTCCCGATGCGTCATCGTCAACCCCCTTCCACCGGGTCCGGACCAGCGGCTCGGAGCATGCCGGTAACAGCCGCCACGCGCCCGGCGTCGGCGTAGATCTCGCGGAGCGTGTCGAGCGTGATGTTGCCGCCGCTCAGGATCAAGACGACTGTCTTGCCCCGGAGGCGCTCGCGCAGGCGGAGGGCCGCGGCCGTGCTCGCGGCACCTGCACCTTCGGCCGTCTGGCGCACTGCTTCCGCGAGCACCAGGATCGCCCGCCTCATCTCCTCGTCGCTCACGAGGACGACCTCGTCGAGATGAGCCCTCAGAATCGAGAGGGGCAGCGCAAACGGCACGCGCGTCGCGATCCCTTCCGCGAACGTCTCCATGCGATCGAGGCTCACCATCCGCCCCTCGCGCAGCGACCGCTCCACGGGATTCGCGCCTTCTGCCTGGACGCCGATCACCTGGACCCGAGCGCTCAGCCCCTTGGCGACGACGCAGTGACCGCACGCCCCGCTCCCGGCCCCGATCGGGACGATGATCACGTCCACGCCGGGCAGATCCTCGACCACTTCCAGGCTGGCGGTACCGACTCCCGCGATCAGGAGCGGTTCGTTGGCCGGGTGCACGTACCGCAGGCCATTGGCCGCAGCGGTCCGCTCCGCCCACCCCCGGGCCTCGTCGAAATCGCGCCCCTCGAGCACGACCTCGGCCCCGAGCGAGCGCATCGCGGCAACCTTGAGCGGGTTGCTGGCTCGCGGCGCGACGATCGTCGCCCGCACGCCGAACATCCGCGAGGCGTACGCCACCGACTGCCCATGGTTACCCGTGCTGGCGGTGATCACGCCGCGCCGCCGTTCCTCTGGCGAGAGCGCGTACACCAGGTTGACGCCGCCCCGCACCTTGAACGCGCCGGTGGGGAGCAGGTTTTCGCACTTCACGTACACGCGTGCGCCGAGGATGCGGTCGAGGGCCGGCGCGGGCACCAACGGGGTGCGCGGCAGGTGCGGCGCCACCACGCGCCGGGCCACGAGAACGTCGTGGATCGTAGGCAGCGGTCCGGCCCAAGACTCGTTCGACACCGTCGGCTCGCTCATGCGGCACGCCCGTAGGACGTCGTCACTTGTTTCGCTACCCGCAGAGCCGAGTCCCGCACCCGCCCGCGGGCCCTGAGCCTACGGCGTGAGCCAGTACGCGTGCGTTCCGGGAGTGGGTCTGTGCCGTGCCGGAGCGCCGGGCCCTACCCCCCGCCGCCCGCCCCCGACATCAGCTGCGAGACCACCAGCGCGATCGTGAGGACGATCATGACGATCGTCGTGACCCACGCGATGATGTTGAAGACCTGGGAGTTCGTGTAGCGTCCCATCAGCTTCTTCTGGTTGACGAGGAGCAGCATGAACACGAGGATGAACGGCAGCAGGATGCCGTTGGCGACCTGCGACAGGAACAGGATCTGCAGGAGCGGGGCTCCCGGGAGCAGCACCACCGCGCACGCGATCACGATCAGCGCGATGTAGAGCCCGTAGAAGACCGGCGCCTGACGCACCGGCCGGTTGATCCCGGCCTCGAACCCGAGAGACTCGCAGACGTAGTGCGACGTCGCGAGGGGCAGCACGGACGCCGAGAAGAGCGAGGCGTTGATCAGGCCGAGCGCGAACAGCGCCGCCGCGTACTGCCCGGCGAGAGGACGGAGGGCCAGCGCGGCATCCTGCACGGTCTCCACGTGGATGTGGTGCGCGAAGATCGTCGCACCGCACGCCACGATGATGAACCACGCCACGATGTCAGTCATGAACGAGCCGATGAGCACGTCCATGCGCGTGTACCCGTACTCTTTCGTCGTGATCCCCTTCTCGACGACGGTGGACTGCAGGTAGAACTGCATCCACGGCGCGATCGTCGTCCCGATCACGCCGACGAACATCGTGAGGTAGGCGGCGTTGAAGCTGAAGCTGGGAGTAACCGTCGCCCGCAGGACTTGGCCCCAGTTTGGGTGTGCGAGGCACCCCGAGACGACGTACGCGAGATAGAATGCGCTCGCTCCGAGGAAGATGCGCTCGACAAACCGAAAGGTCCCCTTCACGACCAGGATCCAGACCGCGACCGCGCCGATCGGCACGAGGACGTACTTGGAGACGCCGAAGATCTCTCCTCCGGCGGCGATGCCGGAAAACTCCGCCATCGTGTTGCCGAGATCGGCGAGGAGCAGCGCGAACATCGCGAACGCGGTCGCGCGGATGCCGAACCGCTCCCGGATCAGATCGGCCAACCCGACGCCGGTGACGGCACCGAGGCGCGATGCCATCTCCTGGACCACGTAGAGCGCGATCGTGACCGGGATCATCGTCCAGAGGAGGCCGTAGCCGTACCCCGCGCCGGCGAGGGAATACGTCGTAATCCCCCCGGCGTCGTTGTCGACGTTCTGGGTAATGATCCCCGGGCCCATGATCGCGAGGAAGATCGCGAGCCGGCTAAGCGCGGCGCTCCGCGCGGCCCGGCGGAATACGGGGGCGGTAAGGTTCACGCGCCCGCCGTCCCGCTGCGCGCCGCCCGACGGCGGGCGAGGTCCACACCGCCGCCGAGCTTGCGGGGGCCGTATTCCTCAAGCAGAATATCGATCACCTGATCCACCGTAACGACGCCGATGAGCCGGCCGTTCTCCTCGACGACCGGCACGGCGAGCAGGTCGTACTTGACGAGCGCACCCGCGACGTCGCTCGCGCTGGTATCGGGCCCGACGGTGATGACGTGCTTGAGCATCACGTCGGAGACCGGGGTCGCGGGAGGCGCGGAGATCAGCGAGCGAATCGACAGCACGCCGACGAGGCGCTCGTGACCGTCCACCACGTAGAGGTAGTTGATCGTCTCCTCGTCGGGTCGGGTCTCTCGAAGGCGCGCAAACACCTGGTCGACGGTCATCGACTCCGGAAGGGCGATGTACTCGGTGGTCATCGTGCCGGCGGCGGTATCGGGCGGGTACTGGAGCAGCCGGCTGACCTCCTCCGCCTTCTCGTCCTCCATCAGCGAGATGAGCTCCTCCGCGCGACGCTCCGGCAGTTCGCCGAGCACGTCGGCCGCCTCGTCGGCCGCCATCTCCTCGAGGATGTCGGAGGCGCGCTCGCTCGGCAGCTCCTGGATCACGGCCGTCTGCACGTCGGGTTCCGCTTCCTCGAGCACGTCCGCGGCGCGCTCGTCCGGGAGCGCGGTCATCATTTCGACGCGCTCGTCCCGGTCCAGCTCTTCGAGCAAATCGGCGAGGTCCGCGGGATGAATGTCCTTCAGTTTCTGCCGGGAGATGCTGAGCTTGAGCGGCGTCATCGTCCCGCCGAGCACGGCGACGAGGTTCCACGGGATGACGCGCGGGGTGAGCGGCCTGCCCACCCGCTCAAGCACGCGGCTGGCGAACGGCTCGAGCCCCAGGCGTCTCAGGACCGCGTCCGTGCCGACGTCGGCGCCGACCACCCGCACCTCCGTGCCGGTCTCCCGCAGCTCGATGTCGTTCACGCGCACGACCTTGAGGTCGTCGATGTCCACCACCTGGCCGTCCAGGATATCGTCGCGCAGCAGGATCTCGTCGGGCTGAAGCGGCCGAGGTGTCAGGTGACGCCGCTCGACCCTGAGACGGATCCCGGACACGGCGAATGTAGCGACGGCGTCCCAGGGAATGATCGCCACGCGGCTCCGGTCGCCCCGCAAGAGGATCCCTGTGATACGGGGGAACCGTTCCGTCCCGTGATAGATCACGAGGTCCGACACGGTGTCGAACGCCTCGCCGCTCGCGTCGTAAACCGGCTTGCCGATGATCGTGCTCAGATAGAGCATGTGTCGCTCTCCGCGGTCCACTTCATCCGGTGCATGTAGGTGCGGAACCCGAGACGCTCCCAGAACCTGACCGCATCGGGGTTGCGAACCGCAACAGTCAGCTCCACGAGCGTGACCCGGTGGTCGCGAAACCACCCGAGCAGGGCCTCGACGACCTGCCGGCCAATTCCCTGGCACCGGCGCTCGGGCAATGTGAACACATCCTGGATCCATCCGCGCCGTTGTTTTCGAAAGGACAACGGCAGCACGTGGATCCGGCCCAGCGCGAACGAGACGGGACGATCGCCTTCCACGCCGACCATGACGCAGGCGTCGGAGCTCCCGATCATCTCCCGCAGGAACGTCACGTACTCACGTGCCGCCGCCCCCTCGACGGCCAATGCGGGATCGAGCATGCCATGATGCGCGGCAAGCGCCTCCCACAGCGGCAAGATCCGCGGGATGTCGCGGACCGTAGCGGGTCGAACCCGGACGTGCGCCGTCATCGCGCGCTCGCCGTCTTACATTCCGCCCGTTCGGACTCGCTCCTGCCGGGCCGGGCAGGGCGCCGCTGGCACCGTGGCCGGTTGGGGGCGGTCCCGGTCAGGTGCACGCCAGCGGCCCGGCCCGGGGGAGCGCCTCCAGAGTAGGCTCGCGGTCCGGCACGAATGGGAACGCGGAGCGGAAGGAATCGTTAAGACGCGCGAAAGACATCGCGACTCCCGCCGTCGAATAGCTTACAGTATGCCGGACTTTTCCCAGCACGCTTTGACCGCACTCCGCGCCGCCGGCGCCGCCGGCACGATCCAGCGGCTGCTGCTTGGCAAGACGCGCGTGGACTACAAGGGGCCGCAGGACCCCGTCACGGAAGCTGACCGCTCGTGCGAGAACGCGATCGTGGGGATCCTCCATGAAGCCTTTCCGTCCCACGCGTTCGTCGGCGAGGAAGGCGGCCGCCGCGGCAACGCCGACTACACCTGGCTGATCGATCCGCTCGACGGCACCCATAACTACGCGCACGCGTTCCCCTGGTTTGCCGCGAGCATCGCGCTTCGGCGAGGCGACGAGGTCGTCTGTGGGGTCATCCTCAACACCATGCTCCGCGAGATCTACGTGGCGGAGCGGGGAGCAGGCGCGTACGCGGCGCCCGTGGAGACGCCCTACGAGGACACCGATTGGACGCGGATCCGAACATGGCGTCGGATGCGTGTGTCCCCGATCGACCGTCTCGAGGATGCGACGCTGTGCACGGGGTTCCGGCATCCGATCGCACCGCAGTGGCTCAACCTCGATCACTTCACGAACCTGCTGGCGCGCGCGGCGCGCGTCCGGGAGATCGGCTCAGCGGCCCTCGCGCTCGCCGCGGTCGCCCAGGGACAGACGGAGGGCTACTGGGAGATCGGTCCGCACGAGTGGGACTTTGCAGCCGGAATGCTCCTCATCACGGAGGCGGGCGGACGGACAACCGACCTCCGCGGGCGGCACGCCGGGCCCGATCGCGGGCAACTCCTCGCCACCAACGGCGTAATCCACGAGCAGGTCGTGGCTGTCCTGGCGCAGGGCCGCAGCGCGATGGAGTGACGGTCTCACGCCGCTTTGACGCGGTGCACGTCGCGAGCCAGCTCGCTCAGGATGTGCGCGCCATCTTCCGTGACGGACACGATTTCCTCGAGGCGCACCCCCAACTCCCCGGGGATGTAGATGCCCGGCTCGACGGAGAAGACGAATCCCGCTTCCACTGAGAGCGTGCTGAGATGCGTCACGCTCGGCGGCTCGTGCCCCGAGACGCCGAGGCCGTGGCCGACCCGGTGCGTGAAATACTGGCCGAACCCGGCCTGCTCGATCACGCCTCGCGCGGCCAGGTCCACTTCCTTGAGCGGCGCTCCCGGGCGGATCACGGCGAGCGCGGCCTGCACCGCCGCCTCGACCGTCCGATGGACCTCCAGATACCGGGCGCCGGGCGTACCGATGTAGGCCATCCGCGTGATATCGGAGGCATACCCGTCCAGTCGTCCGCCGAGATCGAGGGTGACCGCATCCCCCGCAGCGAGTTGCCGACCGGTCACGTGGTGATGCGGAAACGCCCCGTTCGGCCCGGACGCAACCGAAGCAAACAGTACCTCCTGGGATCCCGCCCGCTTGAACGACGACGCGGCCACGTCCGCGATCTCCTGCTCAGTCGCCCCGACGCGGCATGCGGCCCATGCGTCGCGCATCGCCCGATCGGCATGCCGGGCGCTGCGCCGGAGCGCCTCGATCTCCTCGACGGACTTGCGCATTCGGAGATCGGCCAGGATCTCGGACCCGACGGTGAGCCGCGCGTCCGGATACGCTCCGGCGAGCGTGAGAACGAAATCCGCCCGCATCGTATCACCTACGGCAAGCCGCGCGGGGTGCCGGACGCTGAGGGCCTGGCGGGCACCGTCGAGCGCCGCGGCCGGACCCTCGGCATCGGTGTACACGAACGTCGGCACACGCACGTGCGCCGCGGCCTGCGTCGCGTTCAGACTGGGCACGACGAACGCCGCGGATTTCGCGTCTACGAGAAGATAACACGGGCGTTCGTCCGCCGTGGGCGAGTACCCGCACAAGTACCATAGGTCGTCGCCCGGGGAAACCGCGAGCAGGTCGACCTGCTTGGTGGCCATGCGCCGCCGCGCCTCTTCGATTCGCGTCGAGTAATCCATCACGACCTCCGTGATCCGCTCCAGAAACGCCAGCGCCCGGACGGTGATGGCGGCGAGCGAAGAATTGCCGTGCACCTACACTCCCACGACGTACCGGGGGACTCCTGCAGGTCGAAATTGACACCCCCCAAGGGCCTTCGCTAAAGTTAGGACCGTGATGTTCCGTTGAGTTCGCGGCAGGCTTCCCCGCGAGCAGCCGTCGGGCGGCGAACGTCCGCGAAAGACGGCGCGCGCCCGCGTCACGTCCGGACGGTGAGGACGGCAGGACGCCGAGTCCGGGGCGCGTTCCCGCGGGAGTCGGCGACGGAGCGGGCACGGCGCGCTCTCGAGATCGTGCACAGGCTCCGCGCGCGGTACCCTGACGCTCGCATCCCGCTCCGCCACCGCAACCCTCTGCAACTGCTCGTCGCAACGATCCTGTCGGCCCAATCGACCGACGCCCAGGTCAACCGTGTCACTCCCACGCTCTTCCGGCAATACAAGACCGCCGTCGATTTCGCGGGCGCGCCCCTCCGGGAACTGGAAGCGTACATCCATAGCACGGGCTTCTATCACGCGAAGGCGCGGGCGATCCAGGGTTGCGCCCGGGCGCTCCTCGAACGGTACGGAGGTGAGGTGCCGCGTACGATGGAGGAGCTCGTCCGCCTCCCCGGCGTCGGACGCAAGACCGCGAACGTCGTGCTCAGCAGCTTCGGCGTCCCGGGCATCGTCGTCGACACGCACGTGCGCCGTCTCTCGCAGCGGATGGCCCTCTCGGCGAACGACGACCCGGACAAGATCGAGCAGGACTTGATGGCGCTCGTTCCGCGGGACGAATGGAGCCGCTTCTCGTTGAGGATGATTTTCCTTGGCCGGGAGCTCTGCACCGCCCGCCGCCCGCAGTGCCCGGTGTGCCCGCTCGCGGACGTCTGCCCCTCGAGCCGCTACGGAGGGGCTCCTCCATGGATGGCGTGAGCCGCCTCCTCGCCGGGACGACCGCGCTGGTCATGGGCGTCGCCAACCGGTGGAGTATCGCGTGGGCAGTCGCCCGTGCGTTCTCGCGCGAGGGGGCGCGCGTCATCTTCACCTTCCAGGGCGCCCGCCAGGAAAAAGACGTGCACGGGCTGGCCGGCACCCTGCCCGGCTCTCTGGTGCTCCCCTGCGACGTGACGCGGGACGCGGATCTGGAAAAACTGGCCGAAGCAGTCCGGAACGAGGCTGGCGGCGTGGATACCGTCCTCCACAGCATCGCCTTCGCCAATCGCGACGATCTGAGCGGAGCATTCGTCAACACGTCCCGGGCCGGCTTTGCGCTGGCTCTGGAGACCAGCACATTCTCCCTGGTCGCCGTGGCGCGCCACCTGTTGCCGGTGCTCAAGCCGGGCGCGAGCCTGACCACGCTTACGTACATCGGCGCGACGCGCGTGATGCCGAACTACAACGTCATGGGAGTAGCCAAGGCCGCGCTCGAGGCCAGCGTCCGGTACCTGGCGTGCGATCTCGGGCCTCAGGGCTTCCGCGTGAACGCCATTTCCGCCGGACCGATCAAGACCGCGTCGGCAAGAGCGGTCCAGGGCTTTGGCCGCATCCTCGAGGTAATGGAGCAGCGCGCGCCGTTGCGGCGGAACACGGACCCGGAGGAGGTCGCGGACGCCGCCGTGTTTCTCGCCAGCCCGCTCGCCCGCGGGGTCACGGGCGAGGTGCTGTTCGTCGACTGCGGCTTTCACGCCACCGGACTGTAGCCCGTCGGGCGCGGCGCGCTACGGCGCCGCATCCCCCATCGGATACGACATGCATGCTTTGGCGACAGGGCACTGGCTGCAGCGCGGCCGCCGCGACGTGCACACCAAGGCACCCAGGTCCATCAGGCCCTGATTGAAGTCGTACGCGCGGCCGCGCGGCAGCACGTCCGCGGCCAGCCGCCACAGCGCGCGCTCGGACGGCCGGGTGCCATCACCGGCGAACACGCGGCGCAACACCCGGCGTACGTTGGTGTCGAGGATGGGCGCGTCCTGCCGAAACGCAAAGCTCAGCACCGCGCCCGCCGTGTAGGGGCCGATGCCCTTGAACGCCAGGAGCTCCCGGTGCGTGCGGGGAAGGCGACCGCCGTGCCGGAGGACGGCTTCGCGGGCGATCTCGCGCAGCCGAATCGGCCGGATGTTGTACCCGAGCGGGTACCACGCCTCGCGGACCTCGCGGGCGCCGGCGCCGGCCAGCGCCGTGATCGAAGGATACCGGCGCAGCCATTCGCGATACTTCGGGACCACGCGCGGCACCTGCGTTTGCTGGAGCATGATCTCCGACACCAGGATATGGTACGGGTTCCGCGTGCGCCGCCACGGCAGATCGCGCTGGTGGCGCCGGTACCACGCGAGCAGGCGGCGTTGAAACACCCGGCGCCGCGCCGGTGTCACCTCGATCGCGACAGGGGTGAGGCGCTTCACTCCGGCGCCGCCGGCGCATCAGCGGCGACCGGCCGATGCCCGCCGGCGTGCGCGACGCGATCGGCTACCGCGGCCACCGCACCCCGCGCGGGTGCGGTCACGCGGACGGGCGACGCGGCACATCTCGCGGCCGGCGACGCAGGGAAGTCGAATCCGCATGGAACGCGCATGACACAGACCATTGGCCGGCGTCGAGACGCATCCCTTCGGCGCCCCAAGGACGGGGCGACGCGAGCGTTTCGTCGCCCCCCGCGCTCGAATGCGCTCGGGGGGACTTTCCGCACGATCCAGTGTAATGTATGCAGCGGTCATCACCACGAGACGGGGAGGGCTGAATGCACCAGGTCCGCAACGAACGTACATTGATACTGGTCAAGCCCGACGGCGTCCAGCGGGCGCTCATCGGGGAGATTCTGGCGCGCCTCGAGCGCGTCGGACTCAAGGTCGTCGGCCTCAAGCTGATGCGCGCCGAGCGCCGGATCCTGGAGCGGCACTACACGACCGACGAAGACTGGGTACGCACGATCGGCGGCAAGACCCGCGAGGCGTTCGAAAGCTACGGGCTGGACGTCAAGGAGATGATGGGCACGGACGATCCGATGGAAATCGGACGGCGGGTGCGCGAGTGGCTGATCGAGTTCATGCAGGTGTCTCCGGTGGTGGCGGCGGTCCTCGAGGGGGTGCACGCCGTCAGCATCACCCGGAAGATCGTGGGGAACACTCTCCCCGTGTTCGCCGCGCCGGGCACGATCCGAGGAGACTTCTCGGCGGACGCGCCGACTGTCGCCAACGCCGAGCGCCGGCCCGTTCGGAACCTCATCCACGCCTCCGGGACCGTCGAGGAAGCCGCGCGCGAGGTCGAACTGTGGTTTGCTCCGGGAGAGATTCACTCCTACCGGCGCGCCGACGAGACCGTGATCTTCGGCGAATCCGGCATTTGAGCCGCCGCAGAACATGGTCTCCCCAATGCGAGAGCCGATCCCCGGTTGACTCACCGTGGGGCGTGCTCACGCACGGCGCCCCGCGGCGCGCAGCCCAGGGGCGGCCCTCCGGGTCGTCGAATACGATCCCGTGAACCGACGCATTCTCGCGGCGCTGAGCTACGGTCATCTCGCCACCGATCTCTCGCAGGGGGCGATCCCGGCCCTGCTGCCGGTGTTCCGGTCAGAGTATCATCTCTCGTACACGCAACTCGGGCTCATCGTGCTGCTCGCCAACGTGAGCTCGTCGGTGATCCAGCCCGCGTTCGGCGTGTTGAGCGATCGGGTCAAGATGTACTGGCTCATGCCGACCGGCATGCTTGTCGCCAGCGCCGGCATCGTCCTGGCGGTCACAGTGCGGGATTATCCGACGCTGGTCGCGATGATCTGCCTCTCCGGGTTAGGGGTCGCGGCGTTCCACCCGGAAGGCTACAAGCACGCGGGGCGCGCCAGCGGCGTGCGTCGCGCCACGGGGATGTCATATTTTTCGGTCGGGGGGAACCTCGGCTACGGCCTCGGGCCCGCGGCCACGAGCATCGCGATCACGTGGTGGGGAAAGCACGGGATCGCCTACAGCCTGCCCTTTGCCATCGTCGGTGCCGTCGTGATGTGGCGCATCGTCTCCCCATGGGCGGCCTCGCACGACGGGGACGAGACGGCGGCCGTCCCTTCCGCTGCGCCCCGGAAGCCGATCGGGTCGATCGCCGGGCGGGCGGCATTGTGGGTCGTCGCCCTGCTCGTGACGTTCGTCGTGCTGCGCTCGTGGATCCAAGTGGGGACGGCGAGCTACATCCCCCTGTACTTCACGGGCGTCCGGCACATGAGTGCCACGTACGGCGGCGTGCTGGTCAGCGTCTTTCTCGGCGCTGGCGGGCTGGGCACGTTGCTGGGCGGGGTGGCTGCGGATCGCTGGGGCCATCGCAACATGCTCATCGTTTCCATGGCGATGCTGCCGCCGTTCCTCTGGATGATACCGAGAACCTCCGGCGTCTGGGTGGTGATCGCGGCGCTCATCGCAGGGATGGCCGTCGTGAGCACGTTCGCCGTCGCAATGGTGATGGCGCAGAACGCGATCCCGCACCGTCTCGGGCTGATCTCGGGATTGATCATCGGGTTCGCGATCGGAATGGGCGGGGTGGGCACGACCCTGCTCGGCGGCATCGCCGACCGATGGGGCGTGCTCCGCGCGATGGACGTCACGGCGCTGCTGCCGGCCGCAGCCCTCGCGATCGCGCTGGTCCTTCCAAAAGACGCACGGCCCGGGCGGAACTCCGTCCCACACCCATCGCGTACCTGTATGAGTGGCGCGAACGCGGGAGGAAAGTGATGGGTCATCCATCCAACGCCAGGTTCGGGTTCGGACGAAGAACGCTACTTCGGGACCTGCTCGTGCTGGGCGCGGCTGGGGCCGGGCTCCTTCCGGGTCTGCCCGGACGCGGTTCCGGCGGGGCCGCTTGGGCGGCCCAGGCCACCCCTCCCCCGGCTCCCGGGTCGCCTCCCGACAAAGCGGACGCGAAAGCCGTTACCGTTTCCCCTCAAGATCCGGCGATCTCGACGTCCGCCGTCGAGTACCCGGGCGTCGTGGTCACGATGCAGGGCTATCTCGCCGTGCCCACCTCCGGCGAGATCTATCCCGGCATTCTGGTGCTGCACGACGCCATCGGCCTCACCGAGCACATTCGCGACGTCACGAGGCGGTTTGCGAGAGTCGGGTACGTGGCGCTCGCGCCGGACTTCCTGTCCCGCCTGGGAGGCACTGCAAAAGTGGGTGACCAGGCCCACGTCATTGCCGCGATGGAGTCCCTTTCCCAGGCCGACTACGCCAACGCGCTGAATGCCTCGGTGAGATACCTGGAGGCACGCCCCCAGGTCTCGAAGACAAAGATCGGGGTGATCGGCTTCGGGCTCGGGGGCAACCTGATCTGGCTCCTCATCGGCATGAACCAGGACGTCAAGGCTGCGGTCCTCTTCGACACCCCGGCACCGGATCCGTCGGTCGCGCCCCAGATCAAGGTGCCGCTGCTCGATCTCTGCGGGGAGGACGACAGTCAGGCCAACGACGACGGCCTCAAGGCGTTCGAAGATGCGATGAAAAAGGCGGGCGCCACCTGGGAGTCCAAGGTCGAGTCAAAAGCCGGCAGGGGATTCTTCGACGACTCGCGGACAACATATGCGGCCGACGCCGCAAAGGACGCCTGGAAGCTCACGCTGGGCTGGTTCCAAGAGTACCTACAGGGATGAGCCGCTGCGGGCTCGCAGGCGGCGGGAGCCCCGGCGGGAGGGTTTGCGGATGAGAATCGCCGGTATCAAGACGGACGGCCGTTCTTCGCATCCGGTCATACCCGGATTGGGCGTCACCCTGAACGAGGACGCGCCCAACGCCCATCGGTACCGGCGCCGGCACTGCAACCTGTTCGGCGAGGACCGGCAGCACCGCCGGGCGAAGACAGTGTCATGAGCGTCGCCGTCGATGCACGCCAGGCCCTGGAATGGATCCTTCGCGCGCGCGTCGTTCCCATCGTCCGCACGCGCTCGACGGCGTGGGCGGGTGAGGTGGCGGAGGTTCTCGCCGAGGCGGGAATGAGCGTGATCGAGATCACCTTCACCGTGCCCGACGCCCCGTCGGTGATTCGGTCGCTCCGTGAGAGGTTCCCGGCGGTTCTCGTCGGCGCCGGCACCGTGACCGACGCTGCGACCGCGGCCGCCGCGGTGGAGGCCGGAGCGCAATTTCTGCTGAGCCCGGCCCTGTCACCAGGGATGGTCCAGGTCGCCCGCCGCCACGGCGTGCTGGCCGTCCCGGGCGCGTACACGCCCACCGAGGTGCTGGCCGCGCTTAACGATGGAGCCGAGATCGTCAAGGTCTTCCCCGCCGAATCGGGCGGGCCGGGTCACATCCGCGCGCTCCTGGGCCCTCTTCCCCACGCCCGCCTTCTCCCAACCGGGGGCGTCCGACCCGACAACATCCGGGAGTGGTTGGCCGCGGGCGCCGCCGCGGTCGGCATCGGCTCCGCGCTCGTCGGTCCCGCCGACCGCCCGGTGGACGCCGCGGCCCTTCGAGCGCGAGCCGAGACGATCCACGCGCAGGTCGGCCAGCCGTGAGAGAGGGACATATGAGCCCGGCCGGGTTCGACGTTGTGGGCATCGGGGAGGCGCTCGTCCGGTTCACGCCCGCCGATCGGGAAATCCTGGAGACGGCGGCAACCTACGCCGTGCACGTTGGCGGCGCGGAAGCCAACGTCTGCGCCGATCTCGCCGCGCTCGGGGTGCGGACGGCGTGGATCTCGCGCCTTCCGGCGAACCCGCTCGGCCGGCGCGTCGCCGCCGCGTTCGCGGCCGTGGGGGTCAACGTCGAAGGTGTGCGATGGGCGCCGGAGGGACGGGTCGGTTTGATGTTCCTCCAGCCAGGCGCGGCGCCGCGGAGCGGCGAGATACTGTACTACCGCCGCGACTCCGCGTTCTCGCAGGTCGATGCCGACGAGATCCCGTGGCAGATCCTCGACGGGACGTCGGTGGTGCACCTCACGGGGATCACGCCGGCCCTCGGCGCCGGCCCCCGCCGGCTGGTCGAGCGGGCGATCCTCGAAGCTCGCCGCCGCGGGGTTCGCGTCTCGCTCGACGTGAACTACCGTGTGACGCTGTGGACGCCGACTGCGGCGCGTGAGGTCCTGGAGCCTCTCCTACAGGGGCTCGACGTCGTCTTCATCAACGACCGCGACGCCCGCACCGTGTTCGGCGTGGAGGGTGATCCGGAGGCCGCCGCACGGACGCTGCGCGGGCGGTTCGGCTGCGCCACGCTGGTGCTGACCCTCGGCGCGGCCGGAGCACTCGTTCACGACGCCGAGGAAGTGCGGCACCACCCCGCGTACCCCGTCGACATCGTCGACCGGATCGGCCGCGGCGACGCCTTCGCTTCCGGCTTCCTCTACGGCTACCTCCGCGGCGACGCCGCTGCCGGCCTCCGCTACGGAACTGCGATGGCCGCGCTCAAGCAGACGTACCCGGGCGACCTGTGCCGCGCGACGCTCGTCGAGATCGAGGCTCTCGCCGCCGGACAGCCCGGCGGCTTCCGCCGCTAGCGCCCTCGCTTACGGCCCGATCTCGCGGCCGCGCTTCGCGCCCGCCGCGGGGCCGCGCGGCGAACCCGTGGTCGGGACGCGTGTGCCTCGATCCCCTTCCTCCGCTTCGGCCTCGCGACGGCCGCCTTCGCCGGTTGGGCCAGCGCGGCAAGACAGCCCTCGACCGACTGGCACGCCTGTTGGATCGCGTCCGTCACCGCGTTTCGCGCTCGCACGAGATCTACACGCAGGAACTTCGCCGCGTCACTGTCCGCGCCGAGCGCGGGCAGCGTACGAGCCTCCTGGAGTCCCGGCAGGAACGCGGTCTCGAGCGCGGGGTCGTGTGCGTAAGGGCCCGCGGACGTGTACGTTGCCGGCACCAGGTGCCGTCCCAACGCGTGAATGCAGGCGTTGATCGCCGCTAACGCGCTCCCGTTCGTTCGGGCGCGCGACGCGGCGCGGGACAGGCGCTCGTACAGCGTCTCGAGACGAGAGGCCGCGGCCACGGCGGGCGAAAGGTCGAGCGCGGGCCCGGCCGCTTCCCCGAGCGCCTCCAGTTGCTCTCGGAGGTCCGCCGCCGCCGCGCCATAGTCGAATGGCACCACGGGGTCCGTCAAGATCCGGTCCAGAACGAGAACGAAGATCTTCGCGTCGCGGAGGAGCCGCGCCGGATCGATCTTGTCCATCGTGTCGTGCGGCGTGTGCCACCACCACCCGAGCGTGCCATCGGCCTGCCGTGAGACGGCGCCGAGAATCGACGGCACCCCTGCGCCGAGGAACGACTGATCGGAGTTCCGCCCCACGCGGTGGGCGTCGAGCTCGGTGCCGGCAACGCGGCGAACCGCCCATTGGGCGAGGCCCGCGGTCTGAGGCATCGAGTTGGTCCCGAAGTCGTCCGCGTCGATCGCGCCCACCGAGTCGATGTTGACGTGCGCCAGACACCGCTCGTGCAATTCGAGCCAGTGCGTATCGGCGTACCAGGCCGAGGACGAGTAGCGCCCGTGAGAGTGACCGGACCAGAATGCCAGCCGGAGCCCGCGGCGCAGGCGCTTCCGGTGCGACGCCAAGACCCTCGCAGCCTCCAGCATGGTCGCGTTGGCGCTGCCGTTGTCCATCGCGCCCACGTACCAGCTGTCGAGATGTCCGGAGAACAGGACGAATCGATCTTCGGCTTCGGGGTGACCCGGGGCCAGATTGCCGATGACAATCGGGGTCGTGGTCCAAGCGGTTTGCACGTCGGCCGTGGCGTGCACCTCCACGCGACCGGCGCGACACAACGCGCGTAGCGCCTGTCCCTCGGCGCGGGGGACCGAGAGTATCACCACGCGAGGCAACTCGTCCACGGTGCGCCGCGACGGGTTGCCCCACACGGGCGAGCAGCACATTTCGTGCGGGTACCGCCCGCTGACACAGACGATCCCCGCAGCGCCCGCCTTCGTGGCGTTCACCGCAAGCTCCGGGGTGGCACGTCCCTCGACGAGCGCGAGCCTGTCGGCGGCGCCGGCCCGCACGAGTTCCTCCACGCTGCCCTCTCCGGCGTCGACGAGTTCCACCGTGAGGCCCTCTGGCGGTGTCGGCTTTCCCATCGAGTGCGTAATCGCCGGGACCGTTCTCGTCTCCGGCGCCCGGACGTGCAACGTGGCCGCGTCGGGGAGGCTGATGTAGGCGTCGTGCGTCATGATCTCGGTCGAGTAGCCGAATCCCCTGAGTCGCTGCGCGACGTACTCGGCGGCGGCGCGCTCGTCGGCCGTGCCGGACAGGCGCGTCCACTGGGCGATCGCGCGATTGAACGCCATCAGCTCGGACTGCGAGACGGCTTCCAGATCGATCACCATGCCCTCCTCACCTCGGCGAGCGCGGGCGCATCCCGTCGCTCGACCTTTGCTGTGGGGAACATTCGATTGCGAAGGGACGCGCCCCTGGGGGCGGACGCGTCACGGCGTCAGGACGCGCACGAGCGGCCGGCGGCGCGCGGATAGCGGCAGGACCGTTCGCCCGGCTGGCTCGAATTTGTAGGCGGCGGGACGCGGCGAGCCATACCGCTCACCGACCCGGGGGGGTGCAGGTAATGCACCGATACGATGCAAGCCGTCCCTTTCATGATCTCCGATCCAACCGGCTCACGCGCCGCGAGGCGCTCGTGCGGCTGGCCGCGCTCGGACTCTCCGGCGGCGCTGCCGCGGCCGTTCTCTCCGGCGGAGCGACGCGGCCCGCATGGGCCGCCGCCCCGGGAACCCGTGGGAGCGCGGGCACGCTCAAGCTGCTGTTCTGGCAGGCCCCTACCATCCTAAATGCCCACCTGTCCCACGGCGACAAGGACTTCCACGCGGCACGGATCTGCTGTGAGCCGCTGCTCACGGTCGACATCTCGGGCAGCTTCACGCCGGTCCTCGCCACGACCGTGCCGTCCCGCGCAAACGGCCAGGTCGCAGCGGACGGCAAGTCCGTCGTGTACACGCTCAAGCGCGGGGTCAAGTGGGCCGACGGCCGCCCGTTCACCGCGGACGACGTCGTATTCACCTTCCAGTTCATCGAGAACAAGGAGAGCGCCGCGACGACCTACGGCAACTACGTCAACGTGGCGAAGGTCGAGCCGGTCGACGCCTACACCGTGAAGATCACGTTCAAGACGCCGACGCCGGCCTGGTATCTCCCCTTCACGGGCTCGGGCGGCGTGATTCTCCCACGCCACGCGCTCGATGCGTACGTCGGTTCCAACGCCCGGAATGCGCCCTTCAATACGAACGCCTTTGGCACCGGCCCATACAAGGTGGACCTGTTCCGGCCGGGGGATCTCGTCGTGTACTCGATCAATGAGAACTACCGCGAGCCCGACAAGCCCGCGTTCAGCCAGGTGCAGCTCAAGGGCGGAGGCGACGCGACGTCCGCCGCGCGGGCGGTCCTGGAAACCGGCGAGTACGACTACGCGTGGAACCTGCAGGTCGAGTGGCCGGTGCTGCAGCACATGCTGCAGGAGGGCCGGGGCGCGGTGCTCACTTCCCCCGGCGGCGGGGTCGAGATGATCCTCGTCAACCAAACCGACCCCAACAAGGAGCTCGACGGGCAGCGCTCCTCGGTCAAGGCGCCGCACCCGTTCCTGTCGGATGTGAAGGTCCGCCAGGCGCTGGGAATGGCGATCGACAGGCAGACGATCGCCCAGCAGCTCTACGGCGTGGAAGGCGACGCGACCGCAAACGTGCTCACGACGCCGACGAGCCTCGCCTCGAAGAACATCAAGATCGTCTACGATCTCGCGAAAGCAAACCAACTCCTCGACGAGGCCGGGTACCGCCGGGGCCCCGACGGCATCCGGGCGAAGGGCGGCGTCAAGCTCGAGATGACGTTCGCGACGACCGTGAACACGCTGCGCCAAAAGGAACAGGAGATCATCAAGCAGGGGTGGGCGCAGCTCGGGGTGTCCACGACGCTCAAGGCCGTGGATGCCGGCATCTACTTCAGCACCGATCCCGGCAACAACGACACCGACGCGCACTTCTACAACGACGTGGAGATGCTAACCTCGACGCCCACGTCCCCGTTCCCGAGCTACTACATGGCGCGGTACTATAGCGGGGACCCGGCGAAAGACCTGCCTCAGAAAGAGAACGGCTGGTCGGGATACAACTACCCGCGGTGGCAGAACGCCGACTACAACAAGATCTACGATCAGGCGCTGTTGGAGCTCGACCCGAAGAAGAACGCGCAGTTGTGGATCCAAATGAACGACCTGGTCGTGTCCCAGGGAGCGTCGATCCCGCTCGTCGACCGGAAGATCGTGTCCGCCCGCGCCGCGAGCCTGGACGTCGGCCCTAACATGACCCCGTTCGACAACGAGACGAGGAACATCGCGGACTGGCGGAGACGTTGAGCGGAGGGTCGCGCCGCGGCATCAGCGCGGCTGGAACTGGAAGTTGCTGTATTCCACCTCCAGCGATGCGCCGAACCGTGAGGTCATGAGGTACTGGTACACGAGCACCCAGGCGCCGGATCGCTTCTCATACCGCTGGACGCCATCGATGTCGCCCCATGAGTACTTGATGGTGCCGTCGACGATGAGGCCGCGATCGTAGTCAACCCAACCGATCATCCCGTATGGGTTGTTCTTCGGATTCCGGGCCGTGCCCTCGACCAGGTAGAATGGGTGGCCATCCACCAGACGCCATCCGAGCACCCAGAAGGTGAACCGCGACAGGAACTGGGCGGGGGGCTCCGTTCCCTGGAACAGCCGTCCAATGATGAAGTGGTTCAGTGCCCAGCACTGGAGGCCGCTGGTTCGCCGCCCGATTTCGATCTGCTGGCGACCTTCCCGCAGCACGATCGCTCCCGAAAACTCGCAATCGGGAGGGAGAGAGACGGGCTTGTGCATCCGGAACTTGAAGTGCGCGTCCGCCGAGGTCAAGACAGGCCCGCCGGCGTTGGCGTTGAGGATACGATTCATCACCTGCTCGGATGTCGGAATCTCTTGCTCGGCCCCGGCGGCGGCCAGGACCGCCAGAACGGGGACAACCGCCGCAAGAAATACGAAGGTTTGCTTCAACCGGTGCGTGACCATGGCCGGAATGTACTGTTCCGGGTCCGCGCCACCATTCCTACTGCTCGCGGTGGCCGCACCGCGGCGGCGTGCAGCGGGGATCGTCCCGCTCGTACGAGCACGCGAGCTCGCACGAATCGTGGAACCTCCATGATGACATATCCTATGCCCACCGCAACCTCCTGGCAGCCGGACAGACAAAACGCCCGGAGTCGCGGTGCGCCGGTCCGCGTCCTGGAGCGACGGGACCCGCGCGGCCGAATGTCGCGGGCCCGCAAGATCCTCCTCGAGGCCCTGTGCCATGTGACGCTGCTGCGTGATGTGCCTCGCGGGCGCCTCGGCGTGCCCGGCGGGAACGACGCGATCTCGCTCTTGTGCGGGCAGAGCCGGGACGTTAGTATGGTAGGGTGTCTCACACAGACCGGCCCAGATCGCCACATGTGAAACCGATGGATTCGTCTGCGGTGCGCCGCTATCAGGGACTCTCCGTCGCGACAGCCGTCGCGGCGTACTTGCTCATCATCCTCGGCGGGCTCGTCCGAATCACCGGATCCGGGATGGCTTGTCCGGACTGGCCTCTGTGTCACGGCCGGGTGATCCCACCGCTTGAGGGCCCCACCCTGATCGAGTACGCCCACCGCCTGGTGGCGGCCTCGGTGACCGTGCTCGTCCTCGTCACCACCGCCGGGGCCATCGCGGTGCGCAAGGCGGTCCCGGGGGCCGGAATCACGGCGATCGTCGTGCTCGCGCTCGTGGCGGTCCAAGTGGTGCTCGGCGGTGCGACCGTCAAGATGGATCTGACACCCGCCCTCGTCACGACTCACCTGGGCGTCGCGATGTTCTTCCTGGCCGGCTTGCTCGTTCAGGCGGTGGTTTCGCTTCGGGCTCCGGTCGGATTCCCGCCGGTTCCGGCGGGTTTTCGCAGGCTCGCTGTGCTGACAGCCGCCGCGGCGTACCTCATGGTCCTCATCGGCGGCTTTCTCGGCTCCAGCAGCGCCGCACTGGCCTGCCCCTCTCTGCCGGCATGCCGCGGGACCGTCCTCCTCCCTCCAGACTGGCCCGGCCAGGTCCACATGTTGCACCGCGCCTGGGCCGTGGTCGTGACGCTTCTCGTCCTCGTAACCGGGGCTGCGGCGGCCCGCACCCGCGTCCGCGGCGTGACCGTGACCGCGAACCTCGCCGTCGTGCTAGTGCTCGCGCAGTTCGCCGCCGGGGTTCTCAACGTCGCCACCCGCCTGTCTCCCGCGGTGCAGGGCGTGCATCTCGGGCTCGCCGCGGCTTTGTTCGGGACGCTCGTGGTACTCGCAACGCTCGCCAACCCGCGGCCGGTGCCCGCGCGCGAGGGCATCCCGGCCCAAGCGAGACCGTTGCGCACGATCGCGGGCGGTGCCGTGGACGATCCAGCGGAAGCGCTCGCCTGGATGCCGCCGTCTGCGACTCACTCCGCCCTGGCCCTGGCACGGGACTATCTCCAGCTCATGAAGCCCCGGATCATCCTCCTGCTCTTGGTCACGACCGTAACGACCATGGCGGTGGCGGCACCGCATCACCTGTCACTCGCCGTGCTCGCGTTGACCGTCCTCGGGGGCACGCTTGCCGCCGGCTCCGCAAACGCGTTCAACATGTACGTCGACCGCGACATCGACGCGGTCATGCAGCGCACATGTCTGCGGCCCGTTCCGTCAGGCCGGCTGCGGCCTGCTCAGGCGATCGGCTTCGGGGTCGTCACCGGTCTACTCTCGATCGTCGTCATGGCGTGGGGTGTCAACGCACTGAGCGCAGCGCTCTCGACCGCCGGCATCATCTTCTACGTGGCGGTCTACACGCTCTGGCTCAAGCGCACGACCCCGCAGAACATCGTCATCGGCGGGGCCGCCGGAGCTGTGCCGCCGCTGGTCGGCTGGTCAGCCGCGAGTGGACACCTCGGGCTTCCAGCGGTGGCGCTGTTCGCCATCGTCTTCCTGTGGACGCCGCCCCATTTTTGGGCGCTGGCGCTTGGCAAGACCGACGACTACCGCGCGGCCGGGGTCCCGATGCTGCCGGTCGTCCGGGGCGAGGAAGAGACGCGGCGGCAGATCTTCCGCTACTCGCTCGCGCTGTCGGCGGCGACGCTGGTGCTCTACGCGCCCCTGCACACGCTCGGCCTGTTCTATCTCGCCCTCGCGCTCGTCCTCGACGGAGTCTTTGTGCTGCTGGCGTGGATGGTCCTCACAAAGCGCGGACCGCACGCGGAGATGAACCTCTTCGGGTACTCGCTTCTCTATCTGGCACTGCTGTTCGGGGCCATGGTGATCGACCGGCTGATCGGGTAGGGTCCCGCGCCAGCATCACGGGTCTCCCCGCCAGGACGTCGCGTCCGGCGGAGATTTTCGCGCGAGGGGCAGCAGCGACGGGATTGCGCCTTCGTGCTGCAGCAGCCACCGCTTCGTCTCGAGCCCTCCTCCGTAGCCGACGAGCGATCCATCGGACCCCACGATCCGGTGACACGGGATAATGATGCACACGGGATTCCGTCCGGACGCCGCACCTACCGCGCGGGCACCCCGAGGGCAGCCTAGGCGTGCGGCGAGTGCCGCGTAGGTACTCACCGAGCCGATCGCAACTTTGCGCATCTCCCGCCATACCGCGAGCTCGAACGGCGTTCCGTGCACGTCGAGGGGAGGAGGCTCGAGGTCGTCGAACCGTCCGGCGAAGTAGCGCTCCAACCACTCCCGCGTGCGGTCCACGTGGGAACGGGCGCCCGCCGTGCGCATGGCGGCCGGGTCTCGCCCGCGCAGGTGCGCCGGGAGCGGCGACAGCTGCCGGCCCCGCTGAAATTCCAGCGCGCACAATCCGCGCTCTGTTGCGACTGCGATCAAGGGCCCGACCGGCGTTTCGATCGCCGTCCCACGCAACGAGTCCGCCACCGCCGCGCCTCCGCAGAGCGATATCCGGTTGCACTCACGGTTCGCCGCAGACCGCTCGTCATCATCTCGCGAGTTTCGCAGTTTTGGGGGAGCGCCTCGAACGTCTCGGGCGTAGCGCCGAGTGGCAGGGACGTGCCCCTCGTCGGCTGTCCACCCTTGCTCCCCTCGCTTTGGCCACGGGAGCCCGGGGGAATCCCTTGACAGGCTTGGTGATCTCGGGATTGTGAAACCGGATCGACCTTGCACGGTCATTGTGGGAGGGGGCAGCCACGTGTGCGGGACCGGGTAGCAACCCCGGCCCGCACACATCCCGCGCCGAGCGCTTTGCAGGAGGATCCCGAGCGGCTCTTCGTGCGATCCCCTGCGCGGGCGAAGGGGGGGCGAACCCGGCACGCATCGCCGGCGGGCGGCCGATCACCCGGCGGCCGCCGTCGCACCGGCGGTCGCGTCAGGGGACGCGTGACCGTATCAGGCTAGCACGCGCAGATGACGGCACGATGACGCCGATTTGCAGCTCCTGCGAGGACATGGGTATACTTGGAATACACTCGACAAGGTCATGTGCAGCCGATGCATCTCCTCCTAATCGAAGACGATGATGCTCTCGGGAATGTCGTGCGCCGGGGCCTGGAGAGCTACGGATACCACGTCGAGTGGGTGCGCGACGGAGGCGTGGCTTACGACGTCGCCAGCGCCGGCTCGTTCGACGCGTTGGTCCTCGATCTGATGCTCCCGGGCCTGGATGGCCTCACGCTGCTCCGCGGCCTGCGCGACGCGGGTATCCGGACGCCGGTTCTCTGCCTAACCGCCCGTAGCGGGATCCGCGACCGTGTGGCCGGGCTGGATGCGGGCGCCGACGATTACCTGGTGAAGCCCTTCGCGTTCGAAGAGCTGCTGGCACGGCTCCGCGCGCTGCTGCGGCGTCCCCAGGACTTGCTGGTGCCGGAGACCCTGGTCGCCGGAGCGCTCCACCTCCAACCCGGCGAGCGCCAGGTCACGGTGAACGGACGGCCGATCGACGTGCCTCCAAGGGAGTTCGACGTCCTCGAATACCTGCTGCGCCACGCCGGCCGCGCACTGTCGCGCGACGCCATCCTGGAGCGAGTGTGGGGACCGGGCGACGGTCCCCGGGCGAACGTGGTCGATGCTACGGTGTCCCGGTTGCGCCGCCGCCTCCGGAGCAGCGGGTGGAAAGGACAGATCGCGGCGGTCCCGGGACACGGATACCGGGTCACAATGCCGGATCAGCGCCCTGTGTCTTGAACCGCCTGGCGTCCACCTTCTATCTGCGGCTCTTGCGCCGGAGCCGGTGGCGGGTGGCCGTGCTGGGCACGCTCGTGGTGACGGGCGTGCTCGGCACTCTGGCGACCGGCGCGTACATCACGCTCAAGGACGCCGTCTACGCGCGCCTGTACGACCGGCTCGAGCTCGCGGCGATGCGCTTCGAAGGAATCGGGGCGGGCTCCTTCTCCCTGGTGATCGACGAGCGCGGGCAGCCGCTTCTGGGGATCCCGCGGCCGGAGGGCTGGCAGGCGTCATGGCAAGGATTCCGCATCGTCACCGATCGGGAACTCGGAACGTTCGCGATCCTCCATGTGCCTGCGGCTGACGGAGGCATGGAGGTGATCGCAACGCCGTGCCAGGAGGAGATCGGTGTCCTCCGCGAGGTCCTGCGCGTCCTGGCGGCGCTGACCCTCACCGGCGGTATCGTCGCGCTGCCCGTCGGCTACGCGCTTGCGGGTCTCGCGCTCCGGCCGCTCGACGACGCGGTGCGCGAGCGGAGCGGCTTCGTGGCGCTGGCGTCCCACCAGTTGCGCACGCCGCTCGCGGTCATCAAGACGTCGGCCGAACTGGCGAGGGCGGGGCGCGGCATCTCACCGGATGAGGCGCTCGAGACCATCGTGCAACAGACCGAGCGAATAGAGGCGCTGGCGGCCCGTCTGACCGCGCTCGGCCGTGCCGAGGCAGACGCGAAGTCCCAGGACGCGACGGTCGACCTGGCGGAGGTCGTCGGGGACGTGGTCGAGGGTCTCGGTGCGGCCGCACGTCAGAAGGGCGTCGCTGTTCACGTCGATAGTCAGCCGGCGTGGGTTCGCGTGGACCGGGACGCCGCCGCGGACATGATCACGGCCATCGTGGAGAATGCGATCCAGTTCTCGCCGCTTGGAGGCACCGTGGTCGCACGCGTCCACGCCCGCAACGCTCGCGCCGTCGCCGAGGTCGAGGATCAGGGCCCGGGGATCTCCCGGGAGGATCTGTCGTCGGTGACCGCCCCGTTCTACCAGGGCCGCCGGGCCCGCGGCCGGTACGGGCTCGGGCTTGCGATCGCCCGATCGGTCGCGGAGCGGCACGGCGGACGGCTCACGATCGAGAGCGTGGTAGACCGGGGTACGACCGTCCGCGTGACCCTGCCCGCCCGGCGGGCGCCGCGCCGGTCGCAAATTGGCACAACCGATTCATAGTCGAAGTCGCGCTTCGGAAACCTCGGATCGATCGCGGCCCCGGCGGGCAGGGAGCATCCGGCCCCCCATGAAGCGTCATTCATGCGTGCGGTCGCTCCCACTGCTTCATGGCTGGTGAGAAGTCCAGCTGATACTCCGGGATACCCAGACGCAGGCCGTGGTTGATCACTTGCTGGTACTGCTCGGGCTTGCTCCGGTCCACCTTGAAAATCCTGTTGGGAAAGATCACGTAATGCGTGGCATCGTTCTTGAAATCGGCGTACCAGTAGTCCGCTCCAAGCGCCTTGCTAAGGGCTTCGGCCACCCTGTCGCTTTCATTCTCCGCGACGGTAACGGCATGGAGTGTCCACTGCGTGAGCCAGGGTGTCTTATGCGCGGCGGTCACCGGCTCCACCCTTGTTGAGTCAATATGGACTTCCTTCAATACATTCTTGCTGCGCAAGCTTTCTTCAATGATGACGCCTTGGTAGTCCATGGATCGTCCCCTTCTTCGGAAAACTCTAGGACCAGTGCACTGCTCTGCGACGCTGCACGACATGAAGCACAATGCCGCGTTGTTTCCTGTTGCCGATCGTACGCCCTATGCCGGAGGCCCCGAGCCGAACCGGCCAGCTTGGACGATTTTGATCTCGTGATCATCGGGTGGTGCGCCGTCTCTGAGAAATTGAACAGATGAACCATGCTCATGTCTATGAATATGCCAGATAGAAAACAGAGAGAGCCGCTTAGGAGATTCATCACAGCCTCACGGCCTACGTCACATGCGTTTCTCGGATGCTGGTCCGCGGGGTCTCAACAACCACAGGGCGCCCTTCGAATGCAACGCCCTACGAATGTGGGGTCGACGTGAATCCGCCGTAGGTCAGGTAGATGCCGACGACGAGCGCACTGATCGAGTACATGTAGAAAAGCTGCTGGTAATGGAGATTCCCAAGGAAGAATCCCGCTTCGATATCCGGGGGCAGGAACAGAAACAGCAGACCCTTGATCAGCGTTACCCAACCGATGAGGGTGACAATCACCACGAGCGCGCCACCCGACCAGATGTTGTGCGCGAGAACCATCGCCAGCCCAGCCGCGAGCGTGATGACGCCGACGACAAACATCGCGGGGGAATCATGAAGAAGAGCTGTTACCGTTTCCACGGTGGCTTGCTTGTGAAGAATCATGGATAGTGCGGCAAGAGTACAGTACAGCCCGAGCAGCCTGCTGAGAAAAACCGTAAGCGACGACATGGCTCCCCTCCAAACGGATCGAAACCGGCTTGCCAGGCGATTGCCGGCGGCAATCCTGGACTCCCCTTCTACTTACGTGAGCGTCCCGGGGGTCCCCTGTCGTTCTCAGGCGCACAGCCCTTGCGGGTTCAGACGCCGAGCCGCACGAGGACCGTCACGACGGGGGGTCGAGACCCGCTAAGCGAGCCTCGCTAAGCGAGCCTGTGGGACAGCCCGCGCCAGGATGGCCACGCGAGGTTCGCGCCGTGTAGACCTCCCGAGCGCCCCCGAGGGGCCCCTCCCGCCGCGGTCGGGGATCGCCCTCGTCGATTACTGGGTAGGCGTCGTCGACGGACGCGGATTGAAGTCCGGCGGGATCTCGTTCCGGATCCCGAGCACGCGGTCGACGGGGACCACCCCGACGGTAGCGCAGGACATCAGGCTGGCCGCCGGCAGCTTGTTCACGAACCCGTCCGGGACAAGCACATACTCCGGCGGCAGCGGGGGTACCTGACCGGCAAGCCTTGCCGGATCGAACGCCGACAGCAGGTCACATGCCCGGCAGAGCGGTTCTACAGAGTGAGAGGGACAATAGTGCCTCAGCTAACCATTGCCGGCATCATTGCCTCGTCGACTGCGTCGCCCCGCTGTCGGTTACGTTGCATCCTCATCGGTGGGGTCGTGTTACGCGTGGAAGGGGTCGGGCGGCAGTGTCCGACGTTCCCGGCTCCAACGATTGTGACCTTTGCACGTGTATTGCCCACCTGACTCCCTCCTTCCCGTGGGCGTTTCCTTCGAGGGCGACTGCGGCCGCCTCACGTGCCGTATACGGCGAATCCGGTCACCCTCGGACAATCACTCCCCCGAAATGCGCTCAAGAACTCCGGCGGCGCGTGGTGTCACACGAGTCCGGTCGGGCCGGCAGTAAGAAAGCACCAGCGCGGAGCGCGGCGGGGACCGGGCCCATCGCCCACTTCGGCCCGTGCCGGCGTCAAGCGTGAGCAGAAACTCGCCCATCTCGCCCCACCTCCCCCGTCGCCGCGTCGTCGCGCACCCTCGCCGGCGTGCCAGCACACGCGCCATCGGTCGCCGCCTCGTGCACCGTGCGGGCGACCTGAGAGAGGTTGATCGCGACGTGGTGCTCGAAGCCTCGCTCGCAAATGAACCGGAGCAGGTGGCCAGGTCGATGCGATGCACGCCACGCGGCACGGGAATCCCCGCGTCACACACGATGAGACGGCCGGTGTCTCCCATTGTCGCGATGATCTCCGCCACTGGGGTGCTCAGGAAACCGTGCTTCTTTCACTGGAGGAGCTCCTCTTCGCGCTCACGGAAGTAGGTAACCGTCTTCATGACCAGGCTATCGAGCACTTGCTGGTCCGGCTTGCCGTTCATAGCAGGATACGGATCACCACCCGGACCCAGCGGTTCGGGCGTGACGTATTTTCCATCGGTATTGAAGCCTATAATGTAGAGCGCCATGATGATCGTGTCGAGATCGAGTGTCCCGTCGCCGAGCGCGCACCGATTGCTGTCCGCCAGGTGGAGATTCACAAGTTGATCGCCGGCCCGGAGTATCGCTTCTCCGATGTGCGCTTCTTCGGTCTGCATGTGATACACATCGCCGTTGATATGGCCTACGCCGGGATGATTTACAGCTTTGATATAGGCCTGGGCATCGGCAACCGTGTGGACAAAGCTGACCTCCGCCGAGCGAATGGGCTCAATCGCCGCTTTGACACCGTGGGTGACGAACAGGTCGGCGACGATCCGGAGCGTCTCCACACTGCGCTCGAACTCCGTGTCGTCGTAGGCACGCGGCCTGCCCACCGCTCCCGGCACGACAAGCAAGTACGTGCCGCCGACCGCCGCAGTGAACTCGATTTCTCGCTTGAGGTAATCAAGCGCTGCCTGTCTCTGCCAACCGTGGTTGCTGGACAGATCATTGTCTGCCGAGAACATTCCACACACGCCGCCGGCTTTGATACCATGCGCATCCAGTGTCTTCAACGTTTCTTCGACCTTATAACCGAGGTCCGCGCCATAGTGATTCCCGTGTAGCTCGATGAACTCAATACTGGCTCTCTGCAGACGTGCGGCAGACTCGGCAAGGGATTCGATGCCAAAGCCCCAGTTGCTCCAGGAGACGTTCAGTCGCTGCCGGAGCCTTTCAGGGTGCTCGTCCTTCATCTGCAAAAACAACTCCCGTAGCTTCGCGTTTCGCAGCTCGACATTCTGCGGTTTCATCTTCGTTGTTTCACCTCCGGCACCGATTTTGGCATATCGGGATGAGTTGCCCAACGACTTTCGCCACGATGGTTATGCCGTCGCCGCGGCACGCTCACCGACAAAATACTCGTTGGCGCTCGGACGTCGGGATCGGTGATCACCTCGATGAAAGTTCCGAGGATAAAGCCCTCGCCGTCGCAGTGGGGCGAGGAGGAAACGTGATCAGGTTTCTTGATGGCACCCTGACGGCGCGCCTCCTCGCTACCTGACCACACACTCCTGCCCTTTGCGGTTTGTAGCGTCCCCCGATTTGTACCACCGATCGCTTCGACACGCCGCGCTCCGGAACGGCGAACGGTTTTGCTCTTTGCGCACGCGGATGACGGTCTGCGACAAACCAGGGTGTCGCCGTGCCCACGATCCGGCAGCACGCCATGGCCCGTACTACCTCGGTCCAGCCCTGGTCCCCATGGAAATAGCTCCACAGTCCGACCGCCCGGTCGCCGGTTGCGTTGACGGACGAAGAGCGCTACAGATACAGCATGGCTTTGATCACGTTGTTCGTGGGGTCGAGCCATCGTGGGAATTGCGTGACGGCCTCCTCAGGCGATGCGCGGTGTGTGATCCACGGGGCGAGATCAATCTTCTCCTCTTCCAGCGTTCGGAGGACCTGAGCGAAATCCTCGGCGGTCGCATTGCGGCTGTCCAGTAGCGTCATTTCGCGCCGGTGGGACTCCGCACTGTCGAACGTGATGTCTCCCTGGACGAATCCCACGAAGATAAGCTTGCCTCCGCTGGCGACATAGCGGAATGACGTGATCATCGACGCGCGGTTCCCGGTAGCCTCGAAGACCGTCGTGGGCAGGTCGTCCGAGAGAAACGCCTGGAGCTGTGGGAGCGGATCGACCTTTGCATCAATGACGCGGCGCATCTTCAGTTGTTCACGACAGAATTGCAACCGATGGTCACTGACTTCCATCACGATGACGTTCGCATCCGCGAGGCAGGCGAACTCGATTACCGATAGGCCAATGGGACCTGCGCCAATAACGAGCACCTGCTCACCCGGTCTCAACTCTGCACGGCACACCGCGTGGCGGGCGACGCACAACATCTCGACAAGGGCTAGATTCTCGAAGGGTAACGTGAGTGATTTATGCAGCTTGGATATGGGCAAGGTAGTGTACTCCCGCATGCCACCGTCGAGATGCACCCCGATGACCTTGAGGTTTTGGCAACAGTTAGGCTTGCCACGGAGACAAGCGCCACAACGCCTGCAGTTCAAGTAGGGTTCCACGGCGCAGCGATCACCGGCCGCCAGTGTAGACCGTTGGGCGCTTGATCCGAGGTCTATGATCTCGACACCCAATTCGTGCCCGAGGATCCGCGGGTACTCGAAAAACGGCTGTTCACCCCTAAACGCGTGGAGATCTGTGCCGCAAATGCCCACACATTTGACACGAACGAGCGCCTCGTCGGGACCCGGATCCTCGGGCGGCGTCATGTTGGTCAGGCGCAACTGACCCGGCTGTTCGAGAACGAGTGTTTTCATGAGATGTCCTCCCGCGTGCAAGGTCTTATCATTCAGCAACAGAGCACCGGATCGTAGCCATCCAAGCGGCACTCGCAACGGGCACGCGCTGACCGTATCCTCCGCTAACGCGCCTACCTACAGCCGGCCCGACAAATTGCAGGCCCTTGGCACCAACTCGTAGTACCGTGCCTATAGTCTAGGAAGCGGCTTCCTCCCCATCGTGTCTGGTGTTGCCGCCAAACGAACCATCCACCATGCCGAGGTGGCTTCCCCCATTCTCAACGGACTCTAGCACACACTCGCCTCGACTGCTGGTTTCTGATTGTTGAGCTTGTTGATTGATCGCCGATGGCGCCCTCGTGTGGCGGTCGAAAGTTTCACACCGATGCCCAGGCGATGCGCGCGACCGCGTAAGCGTCGAGACAAATGGCGCCGGCCGGAGCGGCTACGGCAACAGCGTCGAGCGCATCCGGGTCGCGAGTGGCTTGGATAAAGCTTTCGGCATCGAGCACAGCCATGCGGGCGGTCCCGGCTGGTACGCCCTCAAGCATAATCTGCACCGGCGAGGCAGTCAGATTGGCCAGCCACAGCACGTCGCGCCCGCTTTCGCGCCATGCCAGCGCTGCGGTCACACCCGGCCGTGACACCGTGGCGTCAAGAAGCGGCCGGCCCGAGCCGCGGGTCAAACCGGCAAGGACGTGAAAGGCCGGATAAACGCCTGGGCCCTCGAGCGTGTCGAAATAAGGCTGCGCATAGTCGGCCCGGCGGTGGATGAAGCCGAACGGTCCCGTAGGCGCACCGAAGGCCATAGCGTCGAGGCCGCCGCGCGCGCACGCCGCCGCATAGCCGAGCAAGAAAGCAGAGCCGAACAGGCCGCGCTGCCGCGGGTCCACCCGGGCGAGACACACGCGGGTATTGTCCGGGTTCTCGAATGGCGCCTCGCCGTAGGGATTGTCCCGGCAGCCGATCGCGCTCGGTCCGATCCGATAAGGCCGTCCGCCGATGAAGGCTCTGGTCGAGGCAATGATCGCCGACATCGTCTCCAGCGTCTCCATGACGGAGCGATCGTCGGCCGCGTGCGCGGTCGGACACGTGGTGTGGCCGATATAGTCGAAAAGCCCGGCCGGCGGGCGCTTGCGGTTGAGCTCAGTGAAATAGGAGAATACGCCACCGCCGAGCCTCACCTCTGGAAAGACCTCTCGCGCCGCCGCGCAAATGACTTCCGGTGTCGGCTCAGTGGGCCGGTCCTGGCCGGGCTGCCAGGACAAGAGATCCGCCACGGTCGAGACCGCAAGCGCTGCCGGCTTGAGCCTAGCCTTTGCAGCGGCAGCAGCGAGGCGACCGAGCTCCGCGGTCGGACTGGTACCATCCGGGATGACGATCTCGAGGTCGATTTCGGCGCCGGTCGCCTCGCCGAGCCGCGCATAGGCCTCGAGCGTGTGCCGTGCCAGGTCACCGCGCAGGTCGAGGTGACAGATGAAAAACCGCGGGGCCAGGTGGCGCACCAAGTCGAGGGTCGCGATGGCGTGCTCGGCCTCCTCGGCCGGCACGCCGATGCCGACCACCGGTAGCCGTCCCCCGGTCTCGCCGCCCAGGGCAACCGTAACGGGCGCTTCGTCTGCGCCCGCGGACGCGACGCTCTCGGCGCCGGCGATCGACAGCCGGATCGATTGCGTGTGCCGACTGCCCTTGGCGAGCGTATAGGGCCACGGCTTGAGGAGCGATCCCACGTAGGTCTTATACGAGGCGTCACTCCAGTTGCGCTGGTCCTCCATCTCGAAGCCATCGCCCTCCATGAGAACGCTGGCCCAGGCGCCGGGGCTGATCTCGTGGTCGAGCGCGCGGATGTCGAACAATGGCTGTCCGGGGCTGATGAGCTCGGGGAAGCGCGCCATTTCACGGCGGCCGTCAACATGGGTGACGCACACTGGCTGGCCCGCGAGCGCGGCAGGGTGCAGCACCACAAACCCGGTGCGATTGGTGAGGATATCGGTCTTCGGCTCGGCGGTCACCTCGAAGCTGAGCGCGCCGTCGCTCCTGCCGGCGATGGTCGCCTCGTAGGTCAGGCACCGTTGCGCATCCTCGCACACGGCGCGGTAGGACGCCAAGAAATGCTCCGGGCCCTCCTCGATCTTCAGGTCAGAGGCCGCGGGCGCAAAAGTGCCCCAGTTCTCGTCACGCACCAGGAACATGACACCGCGTAGCACTTCGATCCCGCCGAAGCGGACGTAGCGCAGGGCGCCACTCTGGAATTCAACGGAAAGCGGGCCGGCGCACAACCGGCGAGTGGGCGGATCCTGGTGTTCGGTGCCGCACAGCATGACCGCGCGGGACGGCGTCGCATTCATGTGTCCCTTGTATACTGACTCGGGCTATGAGAGGACTCCCGAGGCAGTAACCAAGGATTCCCTCCCTTCCTGGATGGGTCGTGGATAGCTTTGGCTTGCACGGTCCATGTTGGGATTGCTGCGGAGGACATCACGCGCATTGGCGGCTTGATCGCGGAGAAAGCAGTTTGTCCCGCCCGGGCGGTCCCCCGACAGCAAATCAGGTTCATCTAGGACACAGTCAAAACCTTGGACGCGATAGCGTTGGCGGACCAGTTGCCCCCAGTGGATTTCTCCGGCGTGACGACGATCGCCATGGACGAATTCGCGTTGCGGAAGGGCCACCGCTATGCGACGGTGGTGTTCGAGCCCACGCGCAAACGCGTCCTTTGGATCGGTGAGCGCCGCAGCCGGAAGGACATGCGTCCCTTCTTCGCCCTGATCGGGACCGACGGGTGCCAGCGCCTCGAGGCGGTAGTGATGTACATGACGGCAGCACCTGTTCCACGTTGTCGTCAAATACAGCCGGGAGGTCATCGACCGCGTCCGCGTGGACGA
>DASPUZ010000017.1:0-6906 GCA_035622635.1 bacterium
CGATCAAGCGCGATCTGCGCGCCTACCAATGTATGCTCGGCGTGCCCGACAAAGGGATCCTCCAATGAGCACCGACGTCGAGCGGCTGCGTGCGAATCTCAAACGCCTGGGGCTGCACACGATGACGGACATCGTGGAACGCGAAGCCCAGAAAGCCGCCAAAACCAAACAGAGCTACACGGGCTTCCTCAGCCATCTCGTCGATGAGGAGCTCGCCGCCAAGAGTGACCGCTCGGTGAACGCCCGGATCGCTCGCGCTCGGTTCCCGGCGATCCGCACGCTGGAGGCGTTTGACTTTGCCTTTCAGCCCAGTCTGCCCGCTCCCCTGATTCGTGAGCTTGCGGAGCTCGGCTTCCTCGCGCGCGCGGAAAATATCTTGATGGTCGGCGCCCCCGGCACAGGCAAGTCGCATCTGGGCATTGCGATCGGCATCCGCGCCTGCATGGCGCACAAGCGCGTGCTGTTTCGGTACATCGCCGAGTTGCTCGATGAGCTGGTCACCACGACTGTGGATCACACCTTAGGTGCACGGCTTGATGCCCTGAGCCGTCTGGACCTCTTGATCCTGGATGAGCTCGGCTACCTGCCGATGGATCCGCGCCGCGCCAATCTCTTCTTTCAACTCATCAGTCGGCTGTATGAACATGGCTCGGTGATCCTGACGAGCAACAAGCCGTTCGAGGAATGGGGCGCGATCTTTGGCGGCGATGATGTGATCGCCGGCGCGGTACTCGATCGCCTCCTTCATCACAGTCACGTCATTGCCATCAATGGGCCCAGCTTTCGGACTAAAGACAAGCGGCCATCAAAACAGAGTGGGGCATAGATGCATCGCGATCACGGAGACAGCGGTCTCTGGGAGTTCTCCCACCTGCCTGTTGCACGCGCGCCCACGAGCACGAACCTGTCGCTGAAGGACAGAGGACCACCAGGATACAGCTGTAGATCGGGAGAATCGTAGGGCGCATCACCCCTCAGGGGTGGGTCCTTTTTCAGCGAGAAACTGGGTCCCTTTTCAAAGAGAATCAACAACCGACATCACGGCTTGCCATTTTGGCGGAACCTTTGTCGCCGCTTTTGCTGTTGTAGAGGGACCGCACTTCCCTCCAGGAATCGAAGAACCGAGGGGCATCTAAGGCGTCTTCCTCATACGACGAGGGAGATTGGAAAGCACTAACAACTGAATAATGCGGATGCCCCTCGCCGCTTCCTAAAGGAAGGCCTGGGCAAACTCCCGTTGCTCCTGGTATCTCCGCAGAAACTAGAAGACTCATATTTCCGCCCAATCGCCGATGAGAGCAACGATGACCCCGAGAACAAAGCCAATCGCGGTAAAGATGCCACGCACACCCCATTCAGGCAAATGACCTATAGGCCATTCCTCCAGTATCCCCCCCGATACTAACAGTCGTTAGCTCATAGCGCCCGCAGCGTGGACAAAGGAATGCTCGAACCTCTAGTTGTTCCTCGTCGGTATAGATCGGCCCCCCTGGCGTGCTATTTTGACTGGTCGCCTTAGCCAAGACAAACGTCCCATACTGCTCCTCTAACACCGCGTTGCAAACTGTACATTTTCTTGTTCTTGCCTCATCAGGCATCCGCACACCCCCTCCCTGCGCTATAGGCTCCCCCGCGCCGCGCCCGCCGCCCACCATAGGCCCTCCCCACTCTTCTGCGGGCCTCCTACGGGCCTCTAAAGCGATTCTAGCACCGCCCTAGAAGCAAGCCGACAGGAAGGATAACAGCGTCAACCGATCGGACACGCGCCAGACAAAAATGGTAAATTATTTGGATAAACCCGTCAGTCACGACTAGGCGAAAAGGCCTTATTTATGTGGGTTTCCCGGCCCCACTTTGCCAAGGGACTACCAATTTCAGCACTAGTCGCCCCGCTAACCTCAGTAGAATATGAGGAATTGGAGTCGGGTCGTATTAACGGAAAATTAACGCCGTTAGCCTCTCCTATTATGGTTCCGTTACGTGGTCTCGTGCTATGAAGTGGTATTGGACGGCGCGGCGTAACACTATAGACGGGCGCGAGGAATTGCCGTATCCATCACGCTTTCGTCCGGTTCCCACTAATTGACGGAGGGGGCGGCCCGTCTGAATCGCCCCGATGAGAAGGTTCGAGGTACGAATACGCCCCAGAGGAGGATGATCGTCCGTGGCCGACGTGGAGCTCGTTGCGCTGGCATTGCTGTTCTTTTTCTCGTGCGTGTGGATGGTCAAGGGCCTGGACCGGCTCATGGGGCGGTGATGACATGGTCGTGATCGCAGGCGTGTTGGCGCTCGCGCTCTTGGGCTATCTCATTTGCGCGTTGCTCCGGCCGGAGTGGTTTGCATGACAAGCATGGGGATCGCCCGCGTTCTGTTTTTCCTCCTCGTCGTCTTCCTCCTCGTCAAGCCCCTCGGCACGTACATGGCGCGCGTCTACGAGGGGGAGCGCACCTTCCTGGACCAGCTCGTCAAGCCGTTCGAGCGCTGGCTGTACCGGGTCTGCGGCATCGATCCGGAGGCCGACATGCCCTGGCAAACGTACACGATCGCCCTGCTCGCGTTCACGATCGCCGGTATGCTACTCTTGTACGCCTTGCAGCGGGTGCAGGGTGTATTGCCGCTGAACCCGCAGGGCCTGGGCCCGGTCGACCCGAGCCTGGCGTTCAACACGGCCACATCGTTTGCCACGAACACGAACTGGCAGAACTACGGCGGGGAAACCACGCTAAGCTACCTGAGCCAGATGGCCGGCCTTACGGTGAAGAACTTCACGTCGGCCGCCGTGGGCATGGCGGTGCTCGTCGCCCTGATTCGCGGGCTGACGCGCCGCTCGGTGAAGGCGATCGGCAACTTCTGGGTCGACATGGTCCGCGGAGTCCTGTACGTCCTGATGCCGATGTCCGTCGTGCTTGCGCTACTGCTGGCGTCGCAAGGAGTCACGCAGACGCTGTCAGCGTACAGGACCGTGACGCTGATGGAACCGACGTCGTACCAGCAGCCGATCACGGACGCGAACGGGAAGCCGGTGCTCGACGCCAAAGGTCAGCCGAAGACCAGGACCGTCAAGGTGACCGAACAGCAGATCGCCGTGGGACCTGCAGCATCCCAGGTCGCGATCAAGCAGCTCGGGACGAACGGGGGCGGATTCTTCAACGCGAACTCGTCCCATCCGTTCGAAAATCCCACCCCGTTCTCGAATTTCCTTGAACTCTTGGCGATCATCGTAATCCCCGCATCCCTCGTCTACACGTACGGCCGGATGGTGAAGGACACGCGCCAGGGGTGGGCGCTCCTGGCGGCGATGACGATCTGCTTCCTCCCGGCCATCGGCGTGACGGTGGGGTTCGAGCAGGCCGGCAATCCTCTGTTCCATGCGCTCGGTGTGGATCAGGCGGGGGGCGCGCTGCAGCCTGGCGGGAATATGGAGGGCAAGGAGGTCCGCTTCGGCCCGGTCGATTCCGCTCTCTGGGCGGTAACGACCACCTCGACGTCAAACGGGTCGGTCAACTCGATGCACGACTCGTACACCCCGATCGCCGGCATGGTGCCCATGGTCATGATGCACCTCGGCGAGATCATCTACGGCGGCGTAGGTACCGGGATGTACGACATGGTGGCGCTGGTGATCGTCGCGGCGTTCGTGGCGGGGCTGATGGTGGGCCGCACGCCGGAGTACCTCGGCAAGAAGATCGAGGCGTTCGAGATGAAGATGGCGACGATCGTCGTGCTGGTGATGCCGGCGATCGTGCTCGTTGGGACGGGCCTCGGAGTCGCGACCGCGGCCGGCAAGGCCGGCGTGTCCAACCCGGGACCGCACGGGTTCAGCGAGATCCTCTACGCATTCACGTCGATGGGCAACAACAACGGGAGCGCGTTCGCGGGCCTGAACGGCAACACGCCGTTCTACAACGATGTCGGCGCGATCGTGATGTGGCTTGGCCGGTTCTGGGAGATCGTCCCGATGCTGGCGATCGCCGGCGCTCTGGCCGCGAAGAAGGTCGTGCCTCCCGGTGCGGGGACGCTGCCGACGCACACGGTGCAGTTCACGCTGTGGCTCGTGGCCGTGATCATCATCCTGGGAGCGTTGAGCTTCCTGCCGGTGCTGGCGCTCGGGCCGATCGTCGAGCACCTGTTGCTCGCCGCCGGCACCACTTTCAAGTGAGGAGACAACGATGAGCTTAGACACCCCTCACCGGACGGCGTCCCGGCAGACGATGATCTGGCAGCGGGCGATCCGGGACGCATTCCTGCGGCTGGACCCGCGCCAGCAGATCCGGAATCCCGTCATGTTCGTCGTCGAGATCGGGAGCGTGCTCACGACGATTCTGTTCTTCCAGGCGCTGGGCGGCAGGGGGGAGGCCCCCGCGCCGTTCATCGGTAGCGTGGCGATCTGGCTGTGGTTCACGGTCGTGTTCGCCAACTTTGCGGAAGCGCTGGCCGAAGGCCGGGGGAAAGCACAGGCGGAGGCGCTCCGGCGGGCGCGGCGGACGATTCAGGCGCGGCGGCTGGCGCGCCCCCAACGGGGGGCCCCGGCGGAGGTGGTGCCGTCCACGGCGCTGCGGAAGGGCGACATCGTGCTGGTCGAGGCGGGGGAGGCCATTCCCGCCGACGGCGAGGTGATCGAAGGGATCGCGTCCGTGGACGAGAGCGCCGTCACGGGGGAGTCGGCCCCGGTGATCCGGGAGTCGGGCGGCGACCGGAGCGCGGTGACGGGGAGCACGCGGGTGCTGTCGGACTGGCTCCTCCTCCGGATCACGGCCAACCCCGGGGAGGGCTTCATCGACCGGATGATCGCGCTGATCGAGGGCGCGCGGCGGCAGAAGACGCCGAACGAGATTGCGCTCAACATCCTGCTCGCCGGGTTCACGATCCTGTTCCTGCTCGTGTGCGCGACCCTGTACCCGTACTCGGTGTTCAGCGTCGGGGTCGCGGGGCGGGGCACGCCGGTGACGATCACGGTGCTGGTGGCGCTCTTGGTGTGCCTGATCCCGACGACGATCGGGGGCCTCCTCAGCGCGATCGGGATCGCGGGCATGGACCGGATGATCAAGCGCAACGTGATCGCGCTATCGGGCCGCGCCGTCGAGGCCGCCGGGGACGTGGACGTGCTGCTGCTGGACAAGACGGGCACGATCACGCTGGGCAACCGCCAGGCGGTGGAGTTCCTCCCGGTCGACGGAGGGGACCCCAGGGTGCTGGCGGAGACCGCCCAACTCGCCTCGCTGGCGGACGAGACGCCCGAAGGGCGCAGCATCGTCGTGCTGGCGAAAGAGCAGTACGCCATGCGCGGCCGGACGGTCGGGACCGGCTCCGAGGAGGCCCCGCACGGCGCGACGTTCGTGCCGTTCAGCGCGCAGACGCGGATGAGCGGGGTCGACTTCGACGGGGTATCGATCCGGAAGGGGGCGGCGGACGCGATCATCGAGTACGTGAAGGCGCGCGACGGGCGGATTCCGCAGGAGCTCACGACCGTCGTGGACCGGATCGCCCGCGGGGGCGGTACGCCGCTCGTGGTGGCCCGGAACGCGACGGTGCTCGGGGTGATTCACCTGAAAGACATCGTCAAGGGGGGGATCAAGGAGCGCTTCCAGCAGCTGCGGCGCATGGGCATCCGCACCGTGATGATCACGGGCGACAATCCGCTGACGGCCGCCGCGATCGCCGCGGAGGCCGGCGTGGACGACTTCCTGGCTCAGGCCAAGCCCGAAGACAAGCTCAAGCTGATCCGGGAGCAGCAGGCCGGCGGCCGGCTGGTCGCGATGACGGGCGACGGCACGAACGACGCGCCGGCGCTGGCGCAGGCCGACGTGGCGGTGGCGATGAACACCGGGACGCAGCCGGCGCGGGAAGCGGCCAACATGATCGATCTGGACAGCAACCCGACCAAGCTGATCGAGGTCGTCGAGATCGGCAAGCAGCTCCTGATGACGCGCGGGGCGCTCACGACGTTCAGCATCGCGAACGACGTGGCGAAGTACTTCGCCATCATCCCGGCGGCCTTCGCGTCGACGTACCCGGCGCTCGCCGCGTTGAACTTCATGCGGCTCAGCACGCCGGACAACGCGATCTCGTCCGCGGTGATCTTCAACGCGCTCATCATCATCGCGCTGGTCCCGCTGTCGCTCCGGGGCGTGAAGTACCGCCCCGCGGGCGCCGGGGAGATCCTGCGCGACAACCTGCTGCTCTACGGCGTCGGCGGCATCATCGCGCCGTTCATCGGGATCAAGCTGATCGATGTCATCCTCGTAGCGCTTGGGCTCCGCTAGGGTGCGCAGGCGGGGCGATCGGTGCACCGGAGCCCACGGCCGGGCGGCGCTCAACGGCCGCTTATAAAGGAGAACCGAACCATGCGGGCACAATTGTTTCCGGCAATCATGATGACGGTGATGCTGACGGTCCTGCTCGGCTTGTGCTACCCGCTGGCGATCACGGGGATCGCCCAGGTCCTGTTCCCGCACCAGGCGAACGGGAGCCTCATCGTCGATAACGGCAAGACCGTCGGATCCGAGTTGATCGGCCAGCCGTTCACCGACCCGGGCCATTTCTGGAGCCGGCCGTCGGCGACCTCACCGCAGCCGTACAACGCGGCGTCGTCCAGCGGCTCGAACCTGGGACCGACCAACCAGGCGCTCATTGATCAGGTGAAGCAGAACGTCGCGGCGCTCCGCCAGGCGGATCCGAGCAACACGGCGCCGATCCCGGTCGATCTCGTCACGAACTCCGGCAGCGGGCTCGATCCCGACATCAGCGTCGCGGCGGCCCTCTACCAGGTGCCGCGAGTGGCGCGAGTCCGCAAGCTGCCGGTGGAGACGGTCCGCAATCTGGTAACCCAGTACACGGAGGGCCGTCAGTTCGGTATCCTCGGTGAACCTCGGGTGAACGTGCTCGAGCTGAACCGGGCGCTCGACC
>DASPUZ010000018.1:0-7151 GCA_035622635.1 bacterium
CGTGGCGATACTCGATCGGCCGTACCGTCGGGAGCGGAGCGTAGAAGAACGGCTTGAGGTCGTACTCCTCCCGTTTGGCCGTGACCGCCTCGACAATCTGGTCGAGGTTGAGGTCGGCAAAGCAGGCGGGCGCGTTGAGCGCTTCCGGCGGCCGGTCTTCCGGAGTTTCGAACAAAATGCTGTGGAAGACCATCTCCTGCTCGGCCAGGCCCCCCGGATGGACGCGGTTCACCCGCATGCGCGCCAGCCTCGTTCCACCGGATCCTCGCTCACTTGCGGACACGCTCAGGGCCGCGCCGACGTGGCTTTTGCGCCGACTGGAATAGACGTCTGTAACGCCACGGGCGCCCGCCGGTTCGCGCTGACCGCGTACGCGATCCCGAGGAGAGCGGCCAGGACCACGGCGCCGCGCAGCCACGGCGATAGCGGCAGGACGACCACCGGCGCGATCAGGATCGCGACTAGGTTCATCACCTTCATGATCGGATTGAGCGCGGGTCCTGCGGTATCCTTGAGCGGGTCCCCCACGGTGTCGCCGACCACGCTCGCCTTGTGCGGATCGCTCCCTTTCCCCCCCAGGAACCCGTCCTCGATCTTCTTCTTCGCGTTATCCCACGCCGCCCCGGTGTTGGCCATGAATACGGCCATCAACATCGCCGTCAGGATCGCCCCGGCGAGGTACGCGCCCAACGCGACGGCGCCGAGTGCGAACCCCACGAGGATGGGGGTCGCGAGCGCCACGACGGCCGGGCCGAGCAACTCGCGCTGGGCCGCCAGGGTCACGATATCCACGCACCGGTCGTACTGGGGGCGGGCCCTCCGCTCCATCAGGCCGGGGATCTCGCGGAACTGGCGGCGGACCTCCCCGACGATCTGAAACGCCGTGCGTCCCACCGCCCGGATGAGGAACGCGGAGACCAGAAACGGTACCGCCCCTCCGATCAGCAGCCCGATAAACACCTCGGGCTCGTTGACCCGGATGCCACCAGTGAGGTGCGCCTCCGCGACGAACGAGCGGAACAGGGAGATCGCAGCGATCACGGCCGTGGCGATCGCAAACCCCTTCGTCAACGCCTTCGTGGTATTCCCGACCGCGTCGAGCCGGCCCAGAATGCGGGTGACGCGGGCGTCCGGTTCCGTGTCGAAGTGGCTCATCTCGTGGATCCCGTTCGCGTTGTCGACGATGGGACCGAACGTGTCACTGGCGAGGATGTACCCGGTCATCGTCATGAGCCCAAGGCCGGCCAGGGCAATCCCGTACGCCACGAGCGCCGCCTGCCCGTGGAAGAGGAGAAACGCCGCGAGAATGGCGCCGGCCACCGCGACGAGCGCCCAGACGCTCCCCTCGAGCCCGAAGCCGAGTCCGCTGAGGAGGAAATTCGCCGGCCCCGAGGGCGTCATCTCGGCCATTTCCGTGACCGCCGCTTTGGTCTCGCTCGTGTACAGGTCGGTCAGCCAGGCGATCACCAGCGCGAGCGCGAGTCCCGCGACGGTCGCGAAGAAGAACCGCCAGTCCGGGCTGCCGCTCAGGGGATCGCGCAGGAACGCGGCCGTGATGGCGGCCACACCCACCACGGCCGCCCCCAGGGCCATCCAGAACCCGCGCACGATCGGGGCCATTGGGGTCTCCAGGTCCTGCTCCCGGGCGCGCACGGCCCAGGTGCCCACGATGCAGGCCAGCATGCCCACCCCTTGGACTAGCAGGGGGAACAAGATCAGCCGCAGCGCGAACTGGGACGCCCTGACGCCGTAGGCGGCTGTGAACGTCGGGTCGAGCAGGGTCACGGCGCCTAGAATGATCGCCGCCACGAGCGTCACCTCAAAGCTCTCGAAGACGTCCGCGGCCATCCCGGCACAGTCCCCGACGTTGTCGCCGACGTTGTCGGCAATGACGCCCGCGTTGCGCGGATCGTCCTCCGGAATCCCCGCCTCTACCTTCCCCACCAGATCGGCACCGATGTCGGCGGATTTCGTGTAGATCCCACCGCCGACGCGCATGAACGCGGCCACGAGCGAACCGCCGAAGCCGAACCCGATGAGGACGCGGGGCGCATGCTCCCGGAAGACGATGAACAGCAGCGCGGCGCCGAGTAACCCCAGCCCCATCGTGAACATGCCGGACACGGTCCCGGCGCGGAACGCCAGGTTTGCCGCGCCGCAAAACCCCCGGCCTGCCGCCTGAGCCGCGCGGATGTTCCCCTGTACGGTGAGGCTCATGCCCATGTACCCCGCCCCGTAGCTGCACGCGCAGCCGAGGAGGAACGCGAGCGCGATGCCGGCCGCCAGTTCGGGGTGGCCGCTGTAGATCGGCGTGTAGAGGATCCACAGCGCGATCGTGATCGCGGCCACGAACACGCTCATGGTGCGGAGCTGCCGGCGGAGGTATGCGATCGCGCCCTCCTGGATCGCCCGCGCCACTTCCCGCATGAGCAGTGTCCCGGTGTCGGCACGCAGCACCTGGGCACGGCGGAGCACTCCGTAGCCGAGCCCGATGAGCGCACAGGCCAGAATCGCGGCGAGCAATCCCATATCGACCGGCGTAAACGACGGCAACGCGGCGGTTGACTCTGACACTACTGTTCCCCCTCCCATCTCTAGGTCCCGCACACGCTCCCGCCGCCGTGATTCGGGCGGCACAGCGGGAGCAACCGTTCCCTAGGTCTCCCCGACTCCTCGAGGACAAAGAAAAAAGCCTCTACAGTCTCGAACGCCTGTAGAAGCTATCGGCCGCACAAACAAGTGCCGGCGGCAGTTCGGGCGAGCTTCATCGCCCTTACGATATTGCACTCCCATTATAATGGGGACGAGAAAGCGACGTCAACGTCAACGCATGGGAGGGAAGCCCAGGCTCCCTGACCTCGGCGGGCCCCGTCACGCCGCGCGCCCCTTACGGCATGGCCATCACCGGACAGTGAGCGTACCGCAGCACTCGCTCCGAGACTGAACCGAGTATCCCACGCTGCAGACCGCGCCGGCCCAGCACGATGAGGCCACACCCTTCCTCCTCGGCAATCCGGACAAGCGTGTCGGCGGGATGGCCCACACGGACTAGAAGCGTGAGGTGGACTTCACGCTGGCGGGCTTGGTTGCGTGCCCCGAAACGTCTCGGCGAGCGGTCCTTTAACCTCCTGCCCGATGGTGTCCTGCACCTCGCCATCCAACTCTGCAAACTCGGGGGGGGCCGCACGACAGCCACTGCTAGCACCGGGCTCGCATCGCGGCCGGCAAGATCGAGCGCGATCTGCAGCGCCTTGCGCGCCAGCTCCGATCTGTAATAGCCGTCCAGGATCTTCGTGAACATCCTTGCCTCCGCAGACTCCCGTGTCCGGCCGCTCTCGCTCGACCGACGGCGCCTGGTGCGCGCTACGGCACGCGCCCGGGCGCGAAGAGACCGGCGGTCAACAGCACGTCGCCTGGCCAAGCTCATGTTCCCCAAGGATTGGGGTGCTACAGGCATCGTCGCGCCACGCGCGTACGTTCGGAACCTCACCCCTTGCCGACCAACGAGTTGATCGACGCCCCAACACTCCACCGGTGCGGCACGTGCACCGTTCCAAACTGCCATGGCCCCGTTACGCCCGCTACGCCCTCGACCGCCTGCGGGGATTCCAGACGCAGCGCCGCTACACGGGTCCAATCAACGAGCTCGGCGGCCCCAACGCTTTCGCGCACGCTCAGCCAGAGCTCGTACGTGCGAGACCGGAGCGGAAGCGGCCCGAGCTGGCACGTCACCACGTGCTCGCCCGCCAGCAACGAGAACGCCTGACTCTGTTCCAACATGGAGCACACGACCAGCGCGCCGGGACGGCCGTCCGTAATGCCGAGGGTAAACCACGGGGTCGGGATGTCACGCTCGGCCCGTACGTGAAGTCGGACCGTGACCACGTCCCCCGTCGTGAAGACATAGCGCTCATGCCCCAACATATCGTGCAGGGTGACGTGTTCCACGGTGAGATCGCGCCCTCGAATCGCGCCGCGGCCGGCCTTTCGCTGCAGTTGCGCCTCTTCCGTCCACTCTAGGTAGCGCCGCAGCACGGGACGGACGTCCCCGATCATCTCCACTTTGCCCGCGAGGAGGAATGCACCGCGCGAGCACATCGTCTCGACTGCGGTCAGATTATGGGACACGAACACAAGGGTCTTCCCCTCGCTCAAGAGCTGGGTCATCCGCTCGATGCACTTCGCTTGAAATCCAGCGTCGCCGACGGCGAGCGCTTCGTCCACCACAAAAATGTCGGGGTCCAGATGGCTGGCGATTGCAAAGCCAAGCCGCAGCTGCATGCCGGTAGAGTACCGCTTCACCGGAACGTTCAGTTCGTTCTGCAACTCGGCGAACTCCACAATTTGATCAAACCGCCGAGCGATGTCAGAGCGCGACATTCCCATGATGCGGCCGTACAGCCAGATGTTCTCCCGCCCGGTGAGCTCCGGATGGATGCCGGACCCGATCTCGATCAGTGCCGCGACACGCCCCCGCACGCGAAGCCGTCCGCTTGTGGGATAGGAAATCCGGGCAAGCAGTCTGAGGCACGTCGTCTTCCCCGCGCCGTTCGGGCCAAGCAGCGCAAACGCCTCCCCCTGGGCCACTTCAAACGACACATGATCCACCGCGGTGCGTCCTTGGGATACCGTCGGCGCTCGCCGAAGTTTCGCTGCCAGCGCAGCGCCCAACTGCGCGAGGTCGTGCCGCAGATGAGTCTCTCGCGCTCCGCGGTAACGCTTGACGACGTCTTCGAAGCGGACCGCCCAGCTCATGAGGCGTCTCCTCAGCCGCCTGCCCTGTCGCGCTCAGGTGGCAGGCCCCGTGCATTTGCCGCATCGTCCACGCGCCCACGACGCCACTCAAGGAGCGTCGCGGCCGGTACCAACACGGAAGCCATCCGCAACACCTCCTTGAGCACCTGCAGCGCTTCGCTATATCGACGCTGCTGGTACAGGCTGTGGGCGAGGTGGACGCGAAAGTGCGGGTCTTGAGGGTTCAACGCGATGGCTCCGCGAACCCACGGCTCTGCTGTCGCAGAGCCGTGACGCTCAAGCAGGTGTACTCCTAGGCGGTCTGCATCGACGCCGGGGAACAGGATCGCGGTTGCCCCCACTCGTCGCGGCGTCTGTCTCCGACGGGCCCTCGCCCTGCTCCCCGAGACCTGTCGAACCAGCTTAGACACTCCAGACCCTCACCAAGTATCCCCTGCTCCAACGGCCGTCCGACCCTGTCGCGCCTGCCGCAGGCCACACACGTGGTTCACGGCGCCGAGCCCCCGACGCATGCGCGTCGACCCTTGTCCGCGTGGCCCCCGCCACGATCGGTTTGCACGGCACGGCGTCACTCAGAGACCGCCCTCCACCACGTCCACCGTGATATCACCAAGAAACCTAGCTGCGGGACACCGCCCAGCGGCCAGATCGGCAAGCAGCGGACGAAGGGCTGGAGGGCGAATCGACACCGTTTCAAGATCACTGCCGGCCACGAATGCGGGAACGTCCAGTGTCTCGCTCAGTGGGCCACCTTCGGGGCGCGACAGCTCACAGGAAAAGGAATCCGCCACGAACACCAGGTTGAGATCCCGCGTACCCCGCTGATCATTGATGTCAAATACCGCCACCAGAGGGCCGAGCCGGACCTCAAGCCCGGTCTCCTCATACAACTCCCGGCGCGCCGCAACGTCGATCGCCTCGGTCTCGCCAACCCGCCCACCCGGTACGACCCAGTACGCACGCCCTCGCCGCCGGTGACGCATCAGGAGTACCGCTCCATTGCGCACGAGCACCACGCCCACACGCAGGTGCACCCCAGTCACCATTCACCTCCAACATGGTTTCCGCTCCCGTAGTCGCTTTGGAGACGCGGTTATTTACGCTCCGTCTGGATTTGGTTGTCGGCATACGATCAGAATCGCGAACGCCCCGTCCCAGTCTCGCGTGCGGGTGATCCCCGGTGGTTGTCCACGTCGGATATCGCTTCGGCACGTACGCGCGCCAACGCGGCACGCGCCGCTTCGACGTCCTCCAAGGATGGGATCTCCAGGCCGTACCGAACCCGGCTGTACAGGTCTGTCAACGCCTCGGTGGGCGAGGCAGCAGCCGGCCAGCCCGCACTCACGGCGCGCGCGAACTCCGCTGGGGTCTGGCTCTGTTGACGGAGCACTCCCAACACGTCTCCCAGACCAAGAAACTCCGCGTAGACGCGTCGGACAGCAGCGGCCGGCCCGGCCCCGAGATCCGATACACTTGCTGCAAGTTCGGGTGCCCGCCTCCGGAATAGATCGCGCCACGACGCGCGCAGGTCTGCCCATGACCAGACGGACTCCCGGGCAATGTCCGAGGAAACCCGTCGGCCGGTCCCTTCGTATCGGAACACCGATCGCGCAACCCACAGCAGCACGATGGCGAGCAGTAAGAGCACCTCCCCCCAACGGAGTGCCGCCGCTGCCTCGGGCGGCAGCCCGGTGGTGTTCCCATGCGCCAACTGCTGGACCCACGTGGCCGGGACCGGCGATTGCAGTGGCTGGACGGCCCGGAAATGAAGCACCTCATGAATCACCCAAATGATGCCCGAGAGTATCAGGCCGATGGGATACGCGATCACGTAGAGCAAAGCGACAAGCACCACATTCAACGCCGGCCCTAGCACACGGAAGACCGCGCCCACGTCAAGCCGAAGGATGGCGCCGGCGATCGTGGCGATCCCGAGCAGGACGAAGGCCGCTCCAACGACCAACGCGTACCAGTCGCCGGACACCGTCGTGTTCCGCCGTGACGCCCGGGTCTGACGCTGTACGGACTGTAGCCTCGCGATCGGCAGCGCAACGAGACTGGTCAAGAAGAATCCCAGCAGGTAGGGAAACGCGGCCACAGCCGTCGCCGCCAGCGGCGTGATCGAGTGGCCGGCCGCCATGGCGGCGGCGAACACACCGAATGCCCCGAGCCCGAGCGTGAAGACGGTCTCGACGTCGTAGTATTCGAGCGTGGTCCGGCCGATGACGAGTCCTCGGCGCCATGCGAGCATCGCGACCACCCATGCCGGTAGTTCCGGACGGCCGCCGTTCAAGATCAAGGCGAACCAAGCCCCAACCGACCCGCGCACGTGCCACGCCGCATCGCCACAGTACTGCCACGCGACAACCAGCGCCGCCGCGGCGACACCCACGAGG
>DASPUZ010000019.1:0-33763 GCA_035622635.1 bacterium
AGATCAGCGGTGGCCGCTCGTTGTCCACTTCATCCTGTTCTCACTCTGTTGCTATTTTGGCTTCATCAGGTACGCCAAAAGACTTGAAACGGACATCAATGTTTCGCGGGACGTCGTCGGAGTGCTCGCAGTGCGATACAACTGATCGTAGGAAAGTCGTTCAGGAGACGGTGGCGTCGTTTCTAGAAGGCGCGGCACCACGCGCGGCTCATGTTCCTTCGTGCCGGGAATCGCTTTCTGGCGCCGCCGTCAGCCTGGTCACTTCTCGCGGCGATGGCTCTCCGCGGGCCAGTCACGCCTGCCGCTTCAACCACGTCATAGTGCGTTCCTTGGCATTTCCCTTGCCTGGAGCCGCGCCAGCAACCAAGGTGAGGAAATCCTCGACCTTCATGTAGCCGCCCTCGGCTGTACGGAGAAAGCCGGAGAAGTCGGTGGGTGCGCGTTCTTGCTCGTCACGCCGGACGCCTCTAAGGTTCTCCCGAGTCTACATCCAAGCCACGCTCGCGCAGTATGTGCGTCACCTCGCGCCGAGCGTGCTCTCGTCCGCATTCCGTGTCGCAGATCGCACCGCGCTGGACGGAACAATAGGTCTTCAGAGCATTCACGGCCTCATCGGCCAGCCCTCGGGCCTGGGCCCGCGCGGGACGTTTCACGCCCAACTGGCTCCACATGTAGAGCCGAGCAATTGCGTCCGGCCGCGGTCGCGCAGGATGACATGGGCACAGTCGGATTGCCGCAGCGAGGACACCGCACAGCATTCGCTTACCGTGTTCGGTATCGGGCTCCTGCCGAACAGCGCAAGACTGTAACGGCCCAAACTGCCCCATAAGCAACTCTTTCATCATGTCTCCGAACCGAGGCCGGCAGGGCATCTATCTGGCAAAGGGGGTCTAGAAAATGCTCAGGGCGGCTGTCGGTTCGGCGGCGGGCATTGTCTTCAGGTTTGGCGCAAGATGGCTGATTGTGATTGCGCTTCTGATTCTGTGTGTAGACGCGCAAGCCGCGCAGGCACCAACGCTTCAAGTCCCGACGTGGAAGATCGGAGATACGTGGACCTATCAAACACCGAGCGGGACACGGATTGTCTACACAGTGCTCGGCGTGGGCGCGAGTGGCTATACGGTGCGAGCACGTCTCGGCAACACGCCAACGGGTACGCTTCTGGTCCATTCGAACCTTTCCAGCGATAAGGGGTACTTCATCTACATGGAATGGCCTCTCGCACTGGGAGAATCATGGGATGGAGATGAAGCAGAACAAGCGAACGACGATACCGGTACGATGAAATGGCATACGACGTGGCTGGTCGAGTCGTGGGAGCCCGTCACGGTTCTTGCAGGCACCTTTGACGCCTATCGCATTGACGGCACGCAGTGCGCGGAGATTGCGGCGCAACCGTGCGGGCACTTCTCGTTTTGGTATGCTCCAGCCATCAAATCGTTTGTGAAAGAGTCATGGGCATCGGAGCGTTACTGGGGCGGGCTGGCGGGCCGCATGGAACAGCTCGTATCCTACACACTGCACACTCCCTAGAGCCCTTCCTCGGGGGAGGCTGAGAGCCATCAAAGCGCGCCCGACGGGACGGTGGTGCAGGCTCAACATTGCCGTGCCACAAGTGCCTAAGCTGCAAACGAGCCGAATCCGTGCGCGAGTGTGGAGAGTGGGGAACCCGCCCGAGCCGCACCTCAAAGAGCGGCGCGGGTCCCGATAGAATGGTTTCTCGTTATCCACAGGTTCGTATCCACACTGTCAACATTTCTGCCGAACGAAAATTCCCAATTGCGCGGCCGCTGCGATAGTGGTAGTAAAGAACACGGAGGCGCGAGTCAACTGGCGAAGTAGCCGAGTCAAACGTTCGCGCACGTGGACGCCGAGAGCTGGTCGGACGTACTTCGGGGGTAACTCCGGAGAACAGTGGCAGGCGGTAGGCACCGGCGGCGGGGACTGAAGACGGTGGAAAGCCAGCAGGCGAGCGCCTCCCGACTTCCTTACAATTGATCGGCGAGCGCCGTCGCATGGCGAGAGAGAGGTAGCTCCTCGGAGCCAACCCGGCTTGACTTGTGGCGGCCTCGCCGTTTGCGCAGTGATCCCTGCGGGGGGCTGTCATCCCCCCGATCCCACACGCGATCCAACGTGGTATCTCACGGCGTGAAGGTCGTCCCGATTTGGGGGCATACCCGTGCCGCGTTGTAGGCGAGACCCGAGCCGACGAGGGGTCCGGCTGTCCCGCAGGGAATGGGGGTAGCGCGGATCTGCCGAGGGCATGGGGATTTGCCGCGTCCGTGATCTCAGCCGAAGCGAGAGGCGAGGTATCCGGAGGCCGGCGGCCATGGCCCGGTGTCGGCGGGCGTGCTGTGGTGTGCCCGTCTGATCTCCCGAGGGCTGCATCTGGCCGGCTGCCTTTCATTCCCGGGGGGGGTGGAATGATGTGGCTGACTGTGGGTGACGAGCGCACACTGATCAACCTTGACCATGTCCGCCAAGTTGCGGTCGAAGGGAGTGCGCTCACCATCACGTTCTCAACTGGGGAGAAGGTGACGGTTCGAGCATTCGCCAGCGAGTCGGACGCCAAGGCGACCCTGAAGCACGTGTGCAACGAGCTCATGACGACCGACCTGCGAGCGGTGCGCTGAGCAATGCCGCCGATGTCCCGGGTGGGACGGCGAAGGTCGCTCTCATAACCGCAGTGCGCCGATAGGTGTCCTACTTCCGGCCTGCCTCCGCCAGCGCCGCGGTCATCCCGAGTCCGATGTACACAGCTCCGGTGACGTATCGTCGCGTCTGCCGGAAGTGTGTGCTCCGTTTGAGCCAGTGGCCGAGCGTGCCGGCGAGTAGCGCGTAGAGGCCATCCGTGCACGAGGCCAGGGTGACAAACACCGCGCCGAGGAAGAAGATCTGACTCGCCACCGCACCCTTGGTCGGGTCGGTGAATTGGGGGAGGAACGCGAAGAAGAACAGCGTGGTCTTCGGATTCAGCAAATTGACGAGGTACCCCTGAGCAAACACCTGCGAGAGCCTTCGTGGCGCAGGGGACAGTGTTCTATCCTGTTCGGCCCGCGTGAGCAACGTCCGGACGCCGAGCAGGACAAGGTAAGCCGCTCCCATGTATTTCACCGCGCTGAACGCCAGCGCCGACGCCATCAAGAGCGCCGAGAGCCCGAGAGTCGCCGCCACCACGTGCGTCAGGCCCGCAAGTTCAACCCCCGCGACCGAGGCCAACCCGGCGCGTCTTCCCTGAGCGATGCTGCGAGTGGTGATGTAGAGAACGGCCGGGCCGGGAATGACAAGCATTACCAGCGCGGCCAGCAGGAAGAGCATGACGGTCGATGGGCTGGGCATGCATCCTCCCCGGTTTGTTGCACTTGCACCACAGTATATCGCAGTTCGATGGACCCGGGGACGGCTACGCTACGCACCCGGGAGCCGCTGACGGCACACCTGCCGGCACCCGTTGCTGCATCGGGGCGTGGTCTCGTACTCCCAAGAGATGGGCACGCTACTAGCGGGCAAATCTTGGTCGCTGGGGAGTTCCCGATGTCGAGGCTGTCTCGGATGCGGACGAGGGACACGGCCCGAACCGGCCCTGCCAAGCCGGACCGGGCGCTGCTGTTTCTTGCGCGTCTTGCGAACGACATTGCCGCGGTTCACTCGCTGCCGGAGCTGCTCGACCGCGTCATGCTCGCACTCGACGAGGAAACCGGACTCAACTCGTGCACCGTGGCGCTGCTCGACGAGCGCGCCCCGGACATTCTAACCATCCGGGCGGCGTCCGGACTCTGGACGAAAGCCCGGGGCGCGACACTGCCCCGAGACAAGGGCCTTCACGGCACGGTCATGGACCGAAAGCTCCCGCTGGTCATCCCGAACCTGTCTGCGGACACCGGAGTCATGTCCCGAGCGTCCAAAGTAAGGTCTGGAATCTACGCGCCGCTCGTCGTGAATGACCGCGCTATCGGCGTGATCGGCGCCTACGCCTCCCGCTCAAACGCCTTCACGGAGTCGGACTTGAGCCTGCTGACTGTGGTGGGGCGTTACCTGGCCGGGGCCGTCGAGGTGGCGCGCCTCAACGAGCAAGTGAGGCAGCTGGCCGCAACCGACGCCCTGACAGGATTGGCCAACCGTCAGAACTTCCTTGATCGCCTCACCTCGGAGATCGCGCGAAACCGGCGTACGGGACGGCAGTTGAGCGTGGTGCTGCTCGACATCGACGGGTTCGAGATCATCAACAGCGTGCATGGCCACGCCGCGGGCGATGAGCTGCTCGTTCATGTCGCCGACTTGCTGGTTCGATACGTGCGCGGGTCCGACGTCGTGGCACGCTGGGGCGGCGACGAATTCGGCCTTCTGTTGCCCGAGACGACCGCCGCCCAGGCCGAGCGACTCGTCACGCGCGTGCGCCCGTTGCGGGTCACCGTTCCGCACATGCGGGGCGCCGGCGCCTACGCGACTCTTGCCTCGGGATCGGCCACATGGCCCAAGGACGGGCAGACAGCGGAGGGCCTGGTGCGTGAGGCCCACGCCCGGCTGTGCAAGACGAAGCGTCTCCTCGCCCGGGAACGCACCCGGCGCACCGGACGGCGTCCGTAGCCTGTCCCGCGTCCGTGGAGTGGGGTGGCACGCGCAGATCGAGGGACTGCGAGTGCCTCGGCCCGGGCCGTCCCGTCCGGAGCAGGGAGCGCCCAGGCCTCGGCGCACACTCGTCTACCGCAGGATCAGGTGACCGGTCGCCCACATGGCCACACCGACGAGCAGCAACAGCGCAACCAGCATGGTAACGTCACCTCCTCTCGGGCGTGGTGCTCACACCGGTGTTTTGCCCGGGCCGGAGGTGGCTCGCGCGAAGAACCTGTACGGATGTCGTGAAGACTCGGTGAATCGGCCGATCTGAACTACCGGGGCAGCATGTCTTGAATCTGGCGCAGCGCCCCCTCGAACGCATCTGTCGTGCGCGCGATCTCGTCCGCCCCGTGGGCGATACTAACGAACCCGCCCATGGCAAACACGTGGGCTCCGCGCATGAGCACCGCGACCGTGAACGGTGCAAAGAGTTGCAGACCCCGCTGCTTCTTGAGAAGGTCCGGGGGAAGCGCGAGGGCGCTGTCCGGGTCACCGGGCGTGATCTCCGGGTCGAACACCAGGTGAAACTCCGAGGACGTCCCGTACACCGCGCCGTGAGCCCCGAGCCGGGCCAGCACAGCGTTGAGATTGGCCCTGAGCGAGGCCGCCGTACGATCGCAGCCGGCCTGAGCGCGTCCGTCGCGAAGCAGGTCGAGGCAAGCGATGCCGGCGGCAGCGGACAGCGGGTTGGCATTGTACGTGCCGGGGTGCTGAACTTTCTTCCGGTTGCTTCCTGGGAGACCGATCGGCGCGAGGAGATCGCGCCGTCCGACCACGGCGCCACCAGGCAGCCCGCCGGCCAGGATCTTTGCCAACGTGACGAGGTCAGCCGTGACGCCGGAAGTCTGCTGCACACCGCCCGGAGCCACCCGGAACCCGGTGATAACCTCGTCGAAGATGAGGGGGACGCGATACTTGGTGGTGAGCCGCCGGAGATCCTGCAGGAACCCTGGGGCAAGGGGGACCGTTCCCCACGACGCGCCGCCCGGTTCGATTATGACCGCGGCGACATCCGGGTCGCCCTCGAGCGTGGCCTCGACCGCGGCCGCGCTTGGCTCCAGTACGATCGTCTCGCGCGCGATCGACGCGGGAACTCCCTGGGGTAGCTCGTCCCACGGCGGCACTTGTCCGGGCATCACCGCATCGTGCCAGCCGTGGAAGTGCCCTCGGAACTTGACAAGCTTCGACCGTCCCGTGACCGCGCGCGCGACGCGCAGGGCGAGCAGCGTCGCTTCGGTTCCGGAGCTCGTGAACCGCACGAGCTCCGCGCCCGGCACCATGTCGCGGATGCGCTCGGCCCACTCGATCTCGAGCACGTGGTTCGCCCCGTGGTGCGTCCCCAGGCCGATCTGGCGCCGCACCGCCTCGACGATGGCGGGGTGCGCATGCCCGAGGATCAGCGCACCGTGTCCCATCGCGTAGTCGACGTATTCGTGCCCGTCGAGGTCCCACTTCCGCGCGCCCTGCGCACGCTCGATGTATGGGAGGAACGGAACGAGCGCCCGGGTGTCGTGTGTCAACCCGCCCGGAAGGACCTCGGTCGCGCGCAGAAATGCTTTGCGCGATCGAGGGTGTGTCTCGACGTATGCTTGCATCAGTTCGGTTTCGGGTGTCTGGATCTCGGGCACGGTGGTTGCGCTCCTTGTGATCGGCTGCATCGGCACGGCGCCGGTGTGCGGTACGCGTAGGAAGTATTTGCCGTGCTCGCCACGAAACTCCTGTACGCCGGCTACTGAACGGGGCGCACGATGCCGGAAGTCTCGGGCCTGCCGGCGGAGGTGCTCCCCATCCCCGCGCTCGAAAGACGAGCAAAGGGGAGGAGTCCCTGACGCGGCGGGGAAGCCCGAAGATAGTGGAGTGCTCCCGGGGACGTTGCTGATGGAACTTGCCGATGCCCGTATCGCCGTTCCCTCGTGCACGGCCGTGGCACGCGAGCTGGCCAGCGTGGTCGGCGGCGCGTACGTGTTTGCACGCGCCGGTGACGTACTCGCGTACGAATATGATGCGTCGAACATCACCGCCACGCCGGATCTAGTCGTGCTGCCGGGGAACGTTTCCGAGATCTGCGAGGTGCTTCGGATCGCCGCGCGCCACGGGCTGCCTGTCGTCCCGCGCGGCGCAGGCACCGGGATTGCGGCCGGCGCCCTCCCGATCATCGGCGGCATCGTCGTCGGCCTCAACCGCATGAACCGGATCCTGGAGATCGATCTCGACAGCCGCGTGGCCGTCGTCGAACCGGGCGTCACCAACATCGAGATCACCCGAGCGGTGGAGGATCGAGGCTACGTCTACGCGCCCGATCCCTCCAGCCAGTACGCGAGCAGCATCGGCGGCAACGTCGGCCACAACGCCGGAGGGCCGCACACGATCGCCTACGGTGTAACGAAGAACCACGTGCTCGGTCTCGAGTTGGCGCTCGCCGACGGCAGCCTCGTCCGGGTCGGCGCGGATGGTCCCGACGCGCCCGGTCTGGACCTGACCGGACTCGTCGTCGGCGCCGAGGGCACGTTCGGGATCGTCACGCGGGTGTGGGTACGACTGGTGCGGCGGCGCGAGGACGTCGTCACGCTGCTGGCAATCTTCGACGACCTGGGGACGGCGGGGGAGGCCGTGACCGAGATCATCGGGCGCGGGGTCGGCCCCGTAGCGCTCGAGATGATAGATCGCAACGCCATCCGGGCCATCGAGCCGTTCGTGCACGCAGGCTATCCGCTCGACGCCGAGGCGGTGCTGTTGATCGACGTGGAGGGGGTGCGCGAGGTGCTGCCGCGGGCGCGGGCGATGGTAGACGAGATCTGCCGGGCCCACGGCGCGCGCGAGGTCCGTGTGGCCCACACGGAGGAGGAGCGGCAGGCCCTGTGGCTCGGCCGGAAGGCGGCCTTGGGAACGATGGGGCGGATCGCGGTCAACTACTATCTGCACGATGCGGTGGTTCCGCGCTCGCGGCTGCCCGAAGTGCTGCGGAGTGTTCAGCGGATCGCTGCGCGCGAGGGGTTGACACTCGCGAACATGTTCCATGCGGGGGACGGGAACCTGCACCCGCTCATTGTGTTCGACGCCCGGGTGCCTGGCGAGAGCGAGCGCGTCATCCGGGTGGGGGAAGAGATCCTGCGCCTGTGCGTGGATGCCGGCGGCACGATCACCGGGGAGCACGGGGTGGGGTTCGAGAAGAACAACTACATGCGGTGGATCTACAGCGAAGCGGACCTACAGGCGATGCGGCGGCTCAAAGAGGCCTTCGACCCTCAGGGCCGCATGAACCCCTGGAAGATATTCCCGACGCCGGTCTCGTACTCGCAGATGCTGTCGCCCCGGCCGTTCCCGAGGGACGCCGAGCCATGCAAGTAGCACGATCACGGCGAACGGCCGCGTCGGTGTGCCCCGGCGTGTCCGGCGTCTCCCGGCACGTGCGGTTCGTCGGGAACCGGGGAGCGCACCGTATCGGGCGGACGCCGGCGCTCCGCCGCCCCCACCCGGGAAGCAGGGGAGAGGCATGAACTCTCGCCGGACCGAGATCGAGCGTGAGCTGCCGCGCGCCCTCGCGGACTTGCGCACGTTGGTGCGGATTCCAACGGTTGCCGCGCAGCGGCAGGGCATTCCCGAGACCGTTCGGGCAGTATCCGAGCTGTTCCGCGGAGCAGGGGGACGTGTCACCGTGCTCGAGCCCGCAGATGGGAATCCGGCCGTCGTGGCGGAATTCGAGGGGCGCTCCCCGCGGACGCTTCTTTTCTACAATCACTACGATGTCCAGCCCGCAGAGCCTCTCGGCGAGTGGACGGTGCCGCCGTTCGACCTGACCGAGCGCGACGGGTTCCTGCTCGGACGGGGTGTCGCGGACAACAAGGGCGATCTCGTGACGCGGGTCGCCGCGCTACGGGCGCTCCGAGCCGCGACCGGCGGGCTGCCGTGCCGGGTGAAGTTCCTCGTAGAAGGGGAGGAGGAGATTTCGAGTATTCATCTTGGCGCGCTGACCAGGGCGAATCGCGAGTTGTTGCGAGCGGACGCCTGCATCTGGGAAGCCGGTGGGCGCGACGATGAGGAACGCCTGCGGATCTCGTGCGGTGCCAAGGGCATCTGTTACGTGCAACTCGAAGCCGCCACGGCGGCGGTGGATCTGCATTCGCAGTACGGCGCGATCATCGAAGGGGCGCCGTTCCGCCTGGCGCGTGCCATCAGCACCCTCAAAGACTCCGACGGCCGCGTGCAACTGCCGGGGCACTACGACCGGGTCAGGCCGCTCACCGCCCCGGAGGAAGCGGCGATTGGAGAGCTTCCCGCCGACCTCGTGGAAGGCGTCCAGCGCCAGGCCGGGGTCGAGCATCTGCTCGGCGGGGTGACGGGCTCGGCGGCGGTTCGCCAATGGATGCTCACGCCGACGTGCACGGTCTGCGGCATCTGGGGAGGGTACACGGGGGCCGGCTCGAAGACCGTGCTCCCTCGCGTTGCATCGGCGAAGGTGGATTTCCGCCTGGTACCAGATCAGGATCCACACGAGGTTGCGACCAACCTTCGCCGGCATCTCGATGCCCGCGGGTTCCAGGATGTCGCGATCACGGTACTCGGCGCCGAGTTCCCCTGGCGGTCCGATCTGTCTCATCCGTTCATCGACTTGGTCAGACGCGCGGGACGCGAGGTGACCGGGCGCGAGGTCCTCACCTTGCCCACCAGTGCCGGTACCGGGCCCATGTACGACGTTGGCCCCGTGCTGGGTGTGCCGATCGTCGGTACGGGCAGCGGCTACTGGAACACGCGCGTCCACGCGCCCGATGAGAACGTGCGGCTGGCCGACTTCAAGGAGACGGTCCTGCTCATGAGCCACATCGTCGAACGCTTCGCGGAGAGCTGGTAGGACGGCGGGAGTCCCAGTTTTGCGAACTCGCGATCCTGACTGTAGGCCGGGTCCGGGATCCAGCGTGACGCGGGTGACCCGGATGATTGACGGTCCGTGACCGGTGGGTACGATCTTCGGGGGGAGCGTTGCACCACTGTTCCTCCCCCGGACTGAAGCGGGGAACGTCCCAACGGTTAAGGTGGTGACGCTGATGCAGTGGATCACAAGGACGCTCCGGCCGGCGCGGGCGCGCACGTGGCTCGCGGCGTTTGCCGCCGCCACGGCAGCCGTGGCGCTGTCGGCGCTCGCGACGATTGCCGCACCGGCGCAGACGGTGCACGACGCCGGCAACCAGTTCGCGGTGGACTTGCCGTCGGCGTGGACGGTCCGGACGCCGAGCGGTAACGCGACGCTCGTGGCGACGGCACCGGCGACGGGTCAGGGATTGCCGGACAGTCTGGATGTCGTGGTCCACGTCGTCCCCCCTGGGATGTCGCCGCAGTCATGCGTGAGCGAGGCGGAGTGGGTGGCGCAGCATTTCGCGCACATCGATTTCACGACGATCAGCGAAGGGCCCGCGACCGTGGCGGGGCTTCCCGCATTCACGCACGTGTACACGTGGACAACGAGCACCGGTGAGTCGCGCTGGAGCCAGCAAGTCTGCCTCGTAGAGCAGGGCAAGGCGTTCCTGCTGACCGGTACGACTGCCAACGAGCCCTCGGTGCTGCCCGGTCACATGCGGTTGTTGAAGCGAATCATGAATTCGCTGCGCATCCTGGGACCGCTGGAGGGCGGGGCCCCGGTGATGCAGCCGCCTACATCGCGGTAGTCAAAGCGCAGCACGCCGTCGCCAATGCTCGGCAACGGCGAGGACGTCCGGATCCGCCAGCCCCGCGCCGACGGCGCGGACGGGAGCGCAGCGCGACAGGACATCTGCGATCAACACCCTTCCGCCACGAGGACACTCCCTCCGATTGGAGGCTCGTACATACGCGCATGAAGGCACAGGCATGACGCAGCGAGCGAGCATGGACGGGGATTCAGATGCGATCCCTGGATTTCCCAGGACCAGCGGCGTCGTCGCCCGCGGCATCGCCGACAGACTGCACCTGGGCGTTCAGCTCTACGTCGCCATTGACGGGGCCACGCTGGCGGACGTCGGGGTCGGCCAGGCGCAGCCGGGCACAGCGCTCACGGCGGACACGATCATGCCGTGGCTGTCGGCAGGCAAGCCGGCGGGGGCGATTGCGATCGCCCGGCTGTGGGAACGTGGCGCGCTCGAACTGGACGATCCGGCCACCCGCTTCATTCCGGAGTTCGGGACACACGGGAAGGCCGGCGTTACGATCCGGCATCTGCTTACGCACACCGGCGGGTTTCGCGGGGGCATCCGGGCGCGGCCGGATGCCCCCTGGGACGAGGTCATCGCGAGGATCTGCGACATGCGACTGGAGCCCCGCTGGATCCCGGGCCAGCGGGCGGGTTACCACTCTTGGACGAGCTGGTTCATCCTCGCCGAGATCGTGCACCGTGCAGGCGGCCGCGAATACAGTCGCGTTGTGCGTGAGGAGATCTTCGAGCCGGCCGGCATGTCCAGCTCGTGGATCGGGATACCGCCCGAGGCACGCGCAGCCTACGGCGACCGCTTTGGCATCCTTTACGACACGAGCCGGAAAGAAGCACACCAGAGCGAGGCGGACGCGGAGGCGCTCGGCCGGCCGTACCGGCCGGGCGGGAGCGGGCGCGGACCGATGCGGGAGCTCGGCCGATTCTACGAGATGCTTCGTGCGCGCGGGCGGCTGGGAGATACGCGTCTTCTCTTGCCCCAGACGGTCGAGGCGCTGACGGCGCGCCACCGGGCGGGTATGTTCGATCAGACCTTCCGGTGCGTCATGGATTGGGGGTTGGGGTTTGTCCTCGACTCCAAGATGTACGGACCTGGCATTCCGTACGGCTACGGGCGGCATGCGTCTTCCCGCACGTTCGGGCACAGCGGGAGGGAGTCTTCGTGCGCCTTTTGCGACCCGGAGCGCGGCCTTGTCGTTGCGTGGGCGGCGAACGGCATGCCCGGAGATCCCCGCCACCAGGCACGGGCAGCCGCCCTCAACGAGGCGATCTACGAAGACCTGGGCCTGGCGCAGACGGTGGAGAGCCGTCGAAGTCGGGGCTCGTCGCGGAGCGGCTAACGGGACGGACTGTATGGCACCACAAACACGACGCCTTGCGACGAGGCCGGTGTGCCCGGGGGCTCGGGGTGAGCGGCGACGGCCGGGGATACCGGCATCGCGTTGCTGAATACGAGGAGCGCGTTGCCCACCGGACGCTCGTGCCCGTCCGACGGGGAATTGACGACCGTCGGGAACGGTCGACCCGGGAATCTTGTGACCATGGTTACTGAGCCGCCGCTGTCGAACGCCATCGCCTGATAGGCGCCGAGCCATCGCATGTACGCGGCAAGTTCCGGCTGAGTGAGCCCTACGCTCAGCCGCGGTTGTCGCCCGTCGACGGCCACGAGGAGCAGCGTCGTGCCGTCCTTTGGAATTCCCGCCGCGAGCACCGGATTGCGGCGGTCGCGTTCATTGGGAACAGGTGACCTGGGGTCGTCCACGAGTTGGCCGTTTCCCACGAGGATCGGCCCGCCCCCGATTGCCAGGCGCAGATCGTGCCAATCCGGACTCGTCGCGAGATGCAGTTCGACGACCATGCCGGGTATCAAATGCTGCGCGAGCCAGTCGGCCGCGTCCCCGCGTCCGACGAGCAGCATCACCCCTTTGGGAAACGGCGCATAGTACGCTTGCTGCGGCCATACCTGACGGACGGTGTACTGGATGCCGTCGGCGGGTGGGACCGTCGCCCGCGGAGCGAACGCGATGGCTGGCGTCCGGTCAGATTCCACCGGCTCGAGATCCACCACGGTCTGGCGGATGCCCGCCTGAGGAACCGGGGCCCCGTACCCGCGGATGTTGGAGAGCGCGACGATGCCATCCGGCACGATCCCCGTGTTGAACCCTGCGAGCCAGTACTTGACGTTCGTGCCGGGAAGGACGACCGAGCCGTCCCACTGAAAGTGGGCGATCCTGGTCGTTCCGTCTTTGCCGATGGCCAGCCCGGCCCATCCGCTGGGGCTGCGCAGAAGCTCGCCGTCCCGGACCACGATATTGAGAGGCATGCCCGAGTCCCCGATGTCGAAGAAGTCGCCGTTGATGCCCGCGACCGCCCCGGTTCGTCCGACCATCGACGAGACGGTTTCGTCTCCGCTGATCAACTGGTCATGGGCGAGTCCTATGTCAAGACGTACCGACGGGGTGTTCAGCTCGATGCGGAGATGATGAACGCTCAGCGGGCCGCTCGCGGTCACCAACTGGTAGTGGCTGTAGAAGACGCCCGGGGCGACTCGAGTCGTAGCCCCTCGGGAGGACTTGACTACGGGCCACAGCGCAGGAGCGGCGGCCAGGCACGTGCCCATCGCGAGCAGCAGGACCACCACGGTCCAGAGCCCGATGCCAAGGTAGCTGCGGCGACGGCGGTGACAACCCATCAACGACTGTGTGCCACGATTCCTGACTGGTCAGACCTCTGATTCGCTAGTCCGGTGCTAGCCGTCATGTGACCGCTTTCATTTGGGCGCCGTCATTCGACGATCGGTGGACGAATCCTGTCGCGTGCGTTGCTTCCGGTTCATTTGTCGCTCCGGTCGTCATCGGCGAGTCCGCCGATCTTCGGTCGAGGCTCCGGAAGTCATCGGGATCGCTCTCTGGTCACAATCGAATCGCGGGCACGGTTCAGCCCAATCTTGAGCGTACCATCGGCCGCACGACACCTCGTTAAGGACGTACGATGGCTTTCAGCGACATCGGTTAAGAATCTCGACCGCCAAGTGGGTACGTTCAGACAAGGCCGGCTGTGCCGCGAGTCGTCCGAGCCGAAGTACCGCGTCGGCTACGGCGCCACATCCATTGTCCGATGGAGCAGCAGGGTGGAGGAGGGGCTACGCTCCAGGTTCTGTTGATGTCCCCGACTATGGGTGGCCACAGCCCGCTGACCCGTCACGCAGGACTGCGGGCGGATGCAGACTTCGAGATCAAAAAGAAGGCCGAGCAGAAAGCTGAGGCGATCCTTATTCAGCTAGAATATCGGCAGCCGCCATCGAGTATCTGAGAGGGCTTGTCCTCGGGTCCGCAAGGGGCCGTCCTGATGGCACCCGAACCGCCGCCGGGACGGCATCCTCGGCCGTGTGCGCGGGGGGCTGGAGATGGCCGGATTCCCTGCCCCGGGCCCCCCTAGAAGGCTGCATAATCCCCGTTATGTGATCTATGCCTTCGTGCCGCCCGCGGCTGATCCAAGCGCTCGCACGAGGGTCACGCCCCTCACCTGCGCCAGAAAGTCTCCCAGCAGTTCAACGGTACCGCTCCGGCTCCTCGAGGTGCGCGGTGTGCGAACTCTCCTCGAACAGAATCCAGCGCGACCTGCGGTGCGTCGGTACACGGTCTGTGCGATCGCCGGCGTCACTTCGCCGTACCGTCCCGAGCCGACCATCGTCTCGTAGACCTCGGCGTCGCGGGCGAACTGCGCGAATGTACGGTTCAGGCAGTTACTGGCCCGGAGCCTCCGCGTCGCCGACGACGCGGTACCAGGCGTGCCGCTCCTCCGCGACGTGGCGCGTCGTGCCCACGGGCGTTGCAGCTGGCAACGGGCAGTCTCAGCAGCCGAGTTGCCGCGCGAGGTCGACGAAGTCCGACGCCACGACGTCGTACGTGTGCTCCTCGGGCGGATCCGCGGCCCGTCCGGGGCCGTACTCAAGCGGGCGCGGGACAAACGCCGTGCGCAGGCCGCACTCGCCGGCCGCGTGCAGGTCGCGACGATGGGCGGCGACCATCATGACCTCGCCGGGGCGCAAATCGAGCGCCTCGACGTTCCGCCCGTACGCCTCCGGCGCCGGTTTGTAGGCCCGCGCGACCTCAGCCCCGAGGATGGCATCCCACGGCAGGCCCACCCGCTTCGCCATGTGTACGAGCAGCGCGATGTGACCGTTCGAGTGCGGCGCGATCACGTACTTGGTCTTGAGCCGCATGAGCCCAGCGCGCGTATCCGGCCATGGGTCCAGGCGGTGCCAGACGCGATTGTACTCGTCCATCTCCTCCGACGGGATGCCCGCGATGCCGAACTCCCGCACGACCCGCTCTAGGCTCTCGCGGTGCAGGACGTCGAGCTTGACCCATGGGCGCTGCCCGCTGCGTACCCGCTCCATCTGGGGCTCGTAGAGCGCGCGCCACGCGTCGGCAAAAGCCCCCCACTCCACGCCCTGCACCCCGTGCCGGCGCCCGAGCGCTTCGCCTTCGCGGATCACCCCAGACCGCCAGTCGACGCAGGTGCCGAACACGTCGAAGAGCAGCGCCCGTACGTCCGTGTGGCCGTCAGCCATCCGCGCTCCCTCCTCGCTCCGCGCCCGGCGGCGTCCTGGCACGCGCCGGTGCGCGGGCAGTCCACGTCAATCCAACGTTTCGCACTGGTCTGCGCTCCGAGACGAGTCCAAGCGAAAGGCCGGCGGACGCCAGCGGAGACACCAATGTTCGGGTCGGGCGACGAACGAGGGGCAAAAGCCCTCTGCTGCCCCTCGTTCCGCCAGTCGCGGCCTTGAGGCCGCGGACGTGATTGGTGCGCAGCCCTGGCTAGTCCCCCATTTCGTACGCGTGCTCGCCGTGGATCCCCTCGTCGAGTCCGATCTCCTCGGTCATTTCTGAGACCCGCACCGTTGTGAACTGATTGATGACCCACAGCATACCGAGCGTGAAGACAAACGCCCAGGCCGAGGCGAAGCTCACGGCGCCCCATTGCGCCAGGAAGAAATGCGCGTTGCCGCGCAGCAGCCCGTCCACACCGCCCGATGCGGCCGGGTTCCAAGCGGTCGAGGCGAAGAGGCCCAGCATGAAGATCCCGAGATACCCGCCGACGCCGTGCACTCCCCAGACGTCCAGCGCGTCGTCCCACCCCAGCTTGTTCTTCAGTGCGACCGCGTAGAAACAGACGACGCCAGCGGCGATGCCGATCAGGACCGCAGTCGCCGGTGACACGAAGCCGGCGGCCGGCGTGACGGTGGCCAGTCCCGCGACCGCCCCGGTGAGGAGTCCGAGGAAATGGGGCTTGGTCTGTGTGAGCCAGTCCATCATGAGCCACGCCACCGCGCCGAAGGACGCCGCGAGATCCGTGTTGAGGAAGGCGACGGCAGTTACAGAGTCCACGCGGAACTCGCTGCCCGCGTTGAACCCGTACCATCCGAACCACAGCAAGCCGGTGCCGAGCGCTACGAGGGGAATGCTGTGGGGGCCCCGGTCTGTTATGTGTCGCCTGCCGACGTACAGGACCGACGCCAGGGCGGCCATCCCGGAGATGTTGTGCACGACGATCCCTCCGGCAAAGTCCTTCACGCCCCACGATGCGAGCAGGCCACCTCCCCAGACCATGTGCACGAAGGGGAAGTACACGAAGAGCAGCCAGGCGGTCAGGAAAAGGAAATACGCCTTGAACGTGACGCGGTTCGTAAAGGCCCCGGTGATCAGCGCGGGCGTGATGATGGCGAACATCATCTGATACGCGGCGTAGACGATCATCGGAATCGAGTCGTTCGGCGACGGTGTTGAGAGCGTGATCCCCCGGAGGAACGCCCAGTTGAAGTTCCCGATGATCCCGCCAAAGTCCGTGCCGGACTTCAGGTCTCCGCTGAAGCACATAGAAAAGCCCACCAGCCACCACAGCACGGTGGTCCAACCCATCGAGACGTAGCTCTGAATCATGATCGCCAGCACGTTCTTGCGACCCACCAGCCCTCCGTAGAAAAAGGCAAGACCCGGCGTCATGAGCATGACGAGGCTCGAGCAAAGGATCATAAACCCGGTGTTCCCGGTGTCGAGATGTAACATGAGTTCCCCCCCTACCTAGGCTGGCGATCGCGAAGATGCGAACGCGGGAGGTACCGGTCAGGTCGCTGCCGGTCCCTTAACGCCGAGAGTAACTCGGGGCCCCAGCAGGCGGCATCGGGCGTCCGCCTGATCTTGTAACTTGTCCGTAACGAGACAGACCGCAGGCAACGGGCGATAGCCATGCCGAGGAATGCTGAAAAAAGACCTCCCCTCTTTTTGCTCGCCGTTGACTCGAACGCACGTTCGTGTATAATGGTGGTCATTATGGGGCGCCGTGAGGTCGTCGAGATCGAGGTGAAATCGGTCCTCAACAGGGTATCGGGCATGCCCTTTGAGTGGTCGGTGAACCCGTATCGGGGGTGCTCTCACGGGTGCCCTTTTTGCTATGCTCGGCGCACGCACTGGTTCATCGACCAGGACGGCGTCGATCAGTGGTCGACGAAGGTCTTCGCCAAGGTCAACGCGCCGGTTGTGCTGCGGCAGGAGCTGGCACGCCCGTCGTGGCGACGCGAAGAGGTCGCGCTCGGTACTGCCACAGACCCGTACCAGGCCATCGAGGGACGCTATCGTCTTACACGGAGAATCCTCGAGCTACTTGCAGAGTTCCGCACCCCGGTCGGGATCGTGACCCGTTCGCCCTTGATCCGGCGTGATCTCGACTTGCTCAAGCAGCTTGCGAGCTGCGCCGGCGTTACGGTGTGCCTGAGCGTCACGACAACGGACGCGTCACTCGCGCGCCGGATCGAGCCTCACGTGGCACCCCCGGTGCAACGGTTGCGGACGCTTCGACTCCTGACCGACGCGGGGATCCGTAGCGGTGTGCTGCTCGCGCCTATCCTGCCGGGCCTCACCGATTCGCCCCAGAACCTCAAAGCGGTCGTGGACGCGGCCGCAGACCACGGCGCACAGTTCCTCGGCCACACCGTGCTCCATCTCGGTCCCGTCACCCGCGACTCGTTCATGCAGTTCCTGCAGGGATATCGTCCGGACCTGCTCCCGCGGTATGCGCGCATGTACGGCGGCAAGTACGCGTCCGGCGGATACCGGGCCACGGTGAGCCGCACGGTTGAGACAGAGAAGGCACGCGCCGGAGTGGCGGCGGTCCGCTATCACCGCCCGGCCAGCATCCCACAGCAGATGCGTCTGGATTTCTAGCTCGGCGGCAATCGGCTCCCGCGGCCCGCCTCGGCCGATTCTCCTCGTGCTTCGAGGGGGTGCGCATGCCGTTCGTCACGTCTGCCGGACGAACAGAGGGCCCATCACGTATCCCAAATTCGGTTCCTGTCTGCGCGCGGATTCACTGCGAGGCCTGTCCCCGGAGGCGGAGATTGACTTGACCTTCGCTCCGCAGGGACTCCACGCGTCGCGCAGAGAATATCCCGAGCGTGCCCCGCATCGCGTTCCGGCCGCGATCATCACGGCTCTGCCGGGCGTTGGGAATCACGGAGGGAGACGTCATGACGGATGATACGCAACTCCTGCTCCAAGAGGATCGCCGACACCTGATCCACCCTCTCCACCATCCCCTGGACCACGAGCATCCTTTGTTGTTCGTGGAGGGCCGCGGCGCTATTCTGAAGGACGCGGACGGGCGGGAGTACATCGATGGTCTCGCCGGTCTCTGGAACGTGAACGTCGGGCATGGGCGCGCGGAACTGGCCGAGGCGGCCGCCGATCAGATGCGCCGGATGGCGTTCGCCTCGGCCTACGCGGGCCAGTCGAACGAGCCGATGATCCGCCTCGCCCAGCGTCTGGTGAAGCTCGCCTATCGGAGCACCTCGGCGGTCTACTTTACCACCGGGGGCGCCGAATCCAACGAAACCGCGTTCAAGACCGCGCGCTTTTTCTGGAAGGTGCTCGGCAAGCCGGACAAAGTCAAGATCCTCTCGCGGGTGCACGCATACCACGGGGTGACGATGGCGGCGATGAGCGCGACCGGCATGGCGTCGTACCACAAGATGTTCGGGCCGCTCGTGCCGAACTTCATCCAGGTTCCCCCTCCCTATCCCTACCGCTGGCCCGGCAGCGGCGATCCCGGTGTCGAGGCGGCAAACGCGCTGGAGCAGATCATCCTGAAGGAAGGTCCGGACACCGTTGCCGCGGTGATCGGCGAGCCTGTCATGGGTGCTGGCGGCGTCATTCCGCCTCCGCCGACGTACTGGCCGCGAGTCCGCGAGATCTGCAACAAGCACGAGGTGCTGCTGATCACGGACGAGGTGATCACGGGGTTCGGGCGCACCGGGCGTTGGTTCGCCATGGGGCACTGGGGCGTAGAGCCTGACATCGTCTCGTTCGCCAAGGGAGTGACGAGCGCGTATCTTCCTCTCGGCGGCATCCTGATCTCCGAACGGGTGCACGCGGCCATTCAGGAGGCGCCCCCGGATCAGAAGTTCATGCACGCGGCGACCTACTCGGGTCACCCGGTGTGCTGCGCGGTCGGGCTCAAGAACCTCGAGATCATCGAGCGCGAAGGCCTCGTCGAGCGCGCCGGCGAGATGGGACGCCGCCTGCTGTCGGGACTGCAGACGCTTGCCGACCTGCCCGCTGTCGGCGACGTGCGCGGCCTCGGCATGATGTGCGGCGTGGAGTTGGTCGAGGACAAGGCCAGCAAGACGCCCGCGATCGGCCTGGGACCGAAGGTTGTGGGCGAGTGCACGTCCCGCGGATTGCTGCCCCGCCTCCGCAGCGGATCGGCGGATCCGCCGATCGGGGACACGATCTGCCTGGCGCCTCCGCTCGTGACGCCGGCCGAGACGCTCGACCGGATCGTTGCGATCCTGCGGGACGCGATTGTGGCGGCCACGGGATAACCGCCGGCCGGGCACATAAGCGCGGGCGCCCTGGTCCTCCAGGGCGCCCGTGTCTTTGCCCCCGAACTCGGGCGGGCACGGCCGTTTCCTCCAACCCGCGCGCCCGTCGACCGGCATAGCGTGTGGGCTTCGCTGCGCAGCCTCTTCCCCATGGCGCCGGGATTCTTCCTCCAACGAGTCCTGTGCGAGATCCGGGTACCACGGACTCCGCTTGTCGGGCGGGAGCGCGTGGATGTAGGCCTACGAGACTCGGAAACTGCCTGCCCGACCTGGTGAGGCTGCATCAAAGCAGTTGAGCGAAGCGCGGCTCGGTGGTATTATCGTAGCGGCTCCTGTGATGCATGTCAGGTGTCCGTGGTCCCGACTAACAGTAATACGTAGGGAGCCCGCCTCCGGATGGTGACGACACGGCCCCGACGACGACGATCGTGGGGCTAGCCGGACCCGCCCGGGAGGGCACCCACCTATGAGACATAGGTTCGGGGGCCGCGGCCGGCTGTATCGCAGGAGCCGTTCCGCGTTTCTGACGTCCGCTCTTCATTCTGTCTCAGCGACCGATGGACGCCCAGTGTTCGCGCCCGGACCACGGACCGCCGGGTCATTCCGCCTCTGGACTCGCTTCCCTCATTCCCACGTCCGTGCGTCCGGCGAGAAACGGCGGAGTCGACTTCGTTTCATTGCGCTGTGCACTGTGGCAGCGTGATCGTGATCGACGCCCCGTAGTCGTAGTAGTCGACGATGGTCAACTGCCCCGCCGATTCCAGGACGATCCGCCGGGGGAGACCGGTCTGGGACCCGACGTACACCGTCTCCATGCCGGTCGCGCCGGATTCCCCGGTCGCGACGATCGTGTGCGCGGGCGTGCGTTCGATGGTGGTATCGCGCCCGCGCGCCATCTGAACCGTCCCCACCCCCTGCCGCCACGTCTGCGTCGGGTCGGCAAAGCCCAGCGCGCTGGCAATTGCGCGTGGGGCTGCCGCCGCGCATTTCCATCCGTTCGGTGCACCCGGCGCGGTGGACCGTGTCGTGGCCGTGTTGCCGACCCGGATCATCTCTATACCCCCGGGTTGCAGTACGTGGTAGTTCGGCCCGGAAAATTCGATGGTGACTTGCTTGTCGCTGGTGGTGGTGATTCGCACCCGAAACCCTGGAAGCGCATGCAGCTTCTTGAACGCGGCTGCCACCTCATTCGCGGCCGTCATGTCACCCTTGATCGTAACGCTCGCCAGCGCGGGTACCACACACGCCGCCACGAAGACGGCGCACAACAGGCTTGCGCTGACACGACGCATCGCTATCCTCCTGGAGTCCGTTCGTGTCGTGTGGGACCACGTACTCTCCGAACGCCGGTCACGGGCTGGCTGCAGCCTTCGTTGACCATCGCGCCCACGGACACGGTGGTCGCGCGAAGGCCGATGAAGCAGAGACTCGTGGCCGGCCGGACGCTGACGTCCCAGTTCGCTCCGTGGGTCGCTTCACCTCTGCGGGCGCGGTGACGCAGGGAACCGGTGGAGCCGGCGTGCAATACCGGACGTGGCTTGGGCGGACCTTGTGTGCCCCGTGAGGAGGAGACCGTGACGAGTGAAGTAGTGCCGGGCGTCTTTCGATGTGGGACGTGGTTCGTCAACTGGTATCTGGTGAGCGTGAAAGACGGAGTCACCATCGTCGACGCCGGGCTTCCCGGGTACCGGGCCCAACTCCCCGAAGCGGTGCGGTTGATCGGCCGCGTGCTCCGGGACGTCAAAGCCATCGTGCTCACCCACGCCCATGCCGACCACCTGGGCTTCGCCGAATCGTGGAGGCGCGAGCTCGACATCCCGGTCTACGTGCATGCCGCCGACGAGGAGGCGGCGCGGACCGGTGCAGTGCAGAAGCCTGAAGGGTCGATACTGCCGTACCTTCGGTATGGGGGCACCTATCGTCTTCTCGCGCACTTCGCGCGTTACGGGCCCAGGATCCGGCCTCTTCGCGACACGCGTGCGTTCGCGGACCGGCAGCAGCTCGATGTTCCGGGAGCTCCCAGGGTCGTCCACACGCCCGGGCATACCCGCGGCCACAGCGCGCTGGTGTTCGAGGACCGGGGAGTGGTGATGGTTGGCGATGCATTTTGCACCTGGCACCCGCTGACCGGTCTGTCGGGGCCTCGTCTCCTCCCGCAGGCGTTCAACGTGGACTCAGCCCAGGCGCTCGCCTCCCTCGACCGCCTCCGCAAGCTGGACGCCTCCGTCACGCTGTGCGGGCACGGTTCGCCGTGGACCGCGACGCTCTCCGCCGCCGTCGCCGAAGTCCGCCGGTTCGGCGCGCTCCCGTAGGCCCTCCGCAGGAGAATCGGGCCCGACCTGCGAACACCACGCCGCGAACGGGCTCCACGGCGTACGTCGCAGCAATCGTCGTCGCAGAACTCGGAGGTCCATGATCATGCCAGCGCGCCGAACGCTCCGATCGCCGGTGCCTTCCGCTCATCCCTTGCTGCTCGAGTGGTGGACCGACCTCGAGGGTGAGAACCGTTCGATCAACACGCGCCTCGCGTACGTGCGCGACGTGCAGCAGTTCGCCGAGTACGTCAACAACCGTCTCGAGGAAGCGTCACCGGACGACCTCGTGCGTTTCGGCCGGCGCATGACCGAGGCGGGACTTTCCGTCGCGTCTCGCGCCCGCCGGATTACCGCCCTGCGCCGTTTCTATGAGTGGCTCCGCCGCCGGCAACGGAGGCCGTTTTCCGTGGCCCAGGACATCCGACCGCCCCGGCGCGTCCGGCGGGTACACCGGTGGTGGACCGAGGACCAGGTCGCCCGGTTCCGCGCAGCGTTCGCGGGCGGAGATCCGCGGGTCTTGCGCGACCGCGCGATGGCCGAGCTTGGCCTCATGGGCCTCAGGGTGAGCGAGGTGATCCGGCTCGACACCGAGCGGGTAATCCGCATCACCGACCCAGAGCAGGCGGCGATCGTCGTCTGGCGCAAGGGGAGCAAGGAACAAGTGCTTCCCCTGACGGCCGATGCCAGGGCGGCGCTGCTCCGGTGGCTCGAGGTTAGACCGGCAGCGCCTACGACGGCCCTCTTCTTCCGCCTCCCGTTTCAGCGCCGGCGGGCACGGCTGCACTATGCGAGCGTCGAGCGGATTTTCAAGCAGTACGCGGCCCGGGCGCGCGTCCCCATTCCCGAGGGGATCGCGTTTCACCATCTTCGGCATACGGCAGGGCAGCAGATGGCCAATATCGGCCTCGGGATCGAGGAGGCTCAGCGGCTTCTCGGTCACGAGAGCCCCGTGACGACGCAGGTGTACTACGAGGTCACGGACGCCCGCCTCCGCCGGGCCGTGCAGCGGCTGCGCTATGGTGACGCAGGGGGTGCCCCGGTGCGACGCACCGCCGCGCACGCCGTAGGTCTCGCGCACCGGGCGGGGCCGCCGCGCTGACCTCTCGCGGCCAAACGTTCTCGACTTGATCGAGCCGCCTGCGCAGCGGTGCGGCGCATGGCTTGTCGTTCGGGTCTGCCGGCCGCCCCTCCACCGTTCCTCCCACACGCCAGACGCTCCACAGGCCACGGGGTCCGGGTCGCCGAAGCTTAACTCTCATACCGCCGTTTCCACAGGAGGACAGGCGATGGCAACGACCCCCGCAGCTTCCAACGTGTCGGAGTTGAAGGCGCACGCACTCGAGGCGCTCTCGGAACTCGAAGCCGAGACTCGGGAGCTCGCCCTTCGGATTCACGCGCACCCCGAGGTCGGTTTTCAGGAGATCCAGGCGGTCCAGTGGATCAGCGAGATGCTTGGACGTCACGGTTATCAGGTTCAAGTGGGTGTCGCGCACATCCCAACCGCGATCGTGGCGCGGGCTCAGGGACGCGGTACAGGGCCGACGGTGGGCCTCATCGCCGAGTACGACGCGCTCGCCGGCCTCGGACACGGGTGCGGCCACAACCTGATGGCCGCCGGCATGGCGGCGGCCGCCGTCGCGCTCAAGGCGGTGCTGCCCGAACTGAACGGAACCGTCGCATACTACGGCACCCCGGCCGAGGAGGGCGGCGGGGGTAAGATCTTCATGCTGGAGCGGGGGGCGTTCCAGGGGTGTGACGCGGCCATCCAGTACCATGCCGGGGACGGCGTGTCGGTTGCCACGGGATGTCTCGCGGTCCAGCGCGTCGACTTCGAGTACAGCGGGCGGTCCGCCCACTCCGCGGCGGCGCCGTGGAATGGGCTCAACGCCCTCGACGCGGTCATCCAATTGTTCAACTCGATCAATGCCATGCGGCAGCAGGTGCGGCCGGACACGCGCATCCACGGCATCGTCACCAACGGCGGGCAGGCGGTGAACGTCATTCCGGAGCGCGCGGCCGCGGCGTTTGGAATTCGTTCCTCGGACAGCGCTTACCACAAGGAATTGATCGCGAGGGTAGAAACCTGTGGCCGGGCGGCCGCGGAGGCCACCGGCACGACGGTCACGATCTCCAAAGGGCTCCTGTTCGACGCCCTCAAGTACAACGCGACGCTGGGCGACCTCATCAAGACCAACGCGCAGGCGCTCGGATTCAAGATCGAGGAACAGTTCGTCGGAGCATCCACGGATCTCGGCAACCTCAGCCAGGCCCTCCCCACGATCAGCTATACGCTGCCGACCTGCCCGCCGGGCGTGGGGATGCACACGCGGGAAGCGCTCGAAGCGGCGAGGTCCGAGATCGGACTCGCAGGGATGATGAACGATGCGAAAGTGATGGTCATGGCTGCCATCGACCTTCTGGTCGTCCCAGGCCTGGCCGAGCGGGCGTGGGCGGACTTCAAGCAACGATAGGCCGGCAGGCCGGCGGGAGATCTATCGAACCCTGGGCCTGCCCGTGGGCCTTATGCTCGCGCCGTGAGCGGGTAGGCGCGCGGACCAAACGGCCGTAAGCCAGAACTGCCACGCTCCCGAGCGGGCACGCCGGGGTAGCGATGCGACCGCCGGGAACTTTTCCACCTCGCCGCGGCGCTTGGAGACCCAAGGTTCGGGTGGGGCCACGGATTCGCCGGGGCGCGACGTCCCAAGCCCCAACACCCGGAGGCGCACCCGCCGGGCGGGACCCGGGACAGGGCGTGCGCCAGAGGAGGTCTGCCGATGCCTGCAGGGCTCGAGCCGTTCGCTCCGTCGAGCAGCGATCCGTGGGATTCCGCGAAGGCCGGGCACCTCCTGCGTCGGGCCGGATTCGGGCCGTCGCGGGACGAGGTTGCGGCCGCAGTCGCGGCGGGGCCGGACCGCGCGGTCGACGCGCTGTTTGCGTTCCCTCCGGAGCCCCCGATGCCGCCGATCTTCGAAGATGCGATCGGCGCCGAGCGCGAGGCCGACATTGCGCTCGAGTCCATCCTTGCGCGCCGCGAGCGCCCCAAGGACCATCCAGAACTCCGGGCACTGTACGACGAGGTGAACCGGGCCCACGGCCGCGCGATCGTTGCACTCACCGCGTGGTGGCTCGGCCGTATGGCCACGTCCCCCGCTCCGCTGCAGGAAAAGCTCACGCTGTTCTGGCACGGGCACTTCACCAGCTCGTTCGGCGACGTGCACGACGCGATCGCGATGTACTATCAAAACGCGCTCTTCCGGCGCGCCGCGGCGGGCGACTTCGCGCGGCTCTTCGACGGCGTCGCCCGCGATCCGGCGATGCTGCGCTACCTCAACAACGACCAGAATCACAAGGGTCACCCCAACGAGAACTGGGCGCGGGAGTCCATGGAGCTGTTCACTTTGGGGATCGGCCACTACACGGAGAACGACGTGCGGGAGTCTGCCCGGGCGTGGACCGGGTGGACACTCCGGGACTACCGCACCTTCGAAGGCCGTCGCTCGTTCGCGTTCAAGCCACAGCTCCACGACGGCGGCCGCAAGATATTTCTCGGGCAGACGGGGAGTTGGGACGGGACCGACGTCATGCGCATCATTCTCGCGGCGCCGCCGGCGCCCCGGTGGATCGCCGGCAAGCTCGTGGCCTTCTTCGTGGCTCCGCAGCCGCCGGCGGATCTTGTGGACGCAATGGCCGCCGCGGTCTCAGCGAACAACTACGACCTCAAGCCTGTTCTTCGTGCGCTCTTCCGATCGCGGGCGTTCTACCGGCCCGAGGTGGTGCACGCCCACGTCAAGAGTCCTGCGGAATTCGTGGTGGGCGCGGTGCGGCAGCTTGGCGTGCAGCAACCGGACTGGACTCGTCTCTCCGGCGCGATGGCACTCATGGGACAGCACCTTTTCTTCCCTCCTACCGTCGCCGGATGGGACGGCGGAACCCGGTGGATAAACGCGGGCACCGTCTTCGCGCGGAGCGACGTCGCCGCGGGACTGCTTGCCGGCCGGCTCGGAACTCCGAGTCTAGCGCCGTTCGGGTCGCTCGAGGCGGTGACGGCGCAACTGTTGGGGCGCCCGCTGCCGCCCGCGCGACAGGCGGTCCTGGCCCAAACGCCCGGCCTCTCGACCGCGGCCGCGGTGCAGCTCGTGATGACGCTCCCCGAGTACCAGGTCGCCTGAGGAGGGCACGATCATGCGCGACATGATGACGCGCCGCGAGTTCTTAGCGAAGGGGCTGACGATCGTGTCGGCCGGCGTGACCGCGCCGATGTTCCTGACGCGGACGGCGCTTGCGCTCAACAACCCCTGGGACCAGTCGCTCACGGCGCAGGCGGCGGGGCGGCCGGACTGGCCGATCCTGGTGGTCATCCAGATGGGCGGCGGTAACGACGGCCTCAACACCGTCGTCCCGTTCGCGCACGACGAGTACTACCGCGCGCGGCCCCGTCTCGCCGTTCCGCAAAGCGGGGTGCTGCGCCTCAACGACGAGGTGGGCCTCAACCCTGTCCTCAAGCCGCTCAAAGGGCTGTTCGACGACGGCCGGTTGAGCGTCGTGCAGGGCGTCGGATATCCGAATCCCAACCGCAGCCACTTCCGATCGATGGAGATCTGGCAGACCGCGGATCCCACGGGCAACGGGCCGAAGACGGGATGGCTCGGCCGTCTCTTCGACAGTGAGTGTCCGGACTGCGGTCAGACCGCCGGGATCACGCTCTCCCCCGAGATGCCGCTCGCGATGCAGGCAACGGGCGGCCGCGTGGTCGCGTTCGATACCCCGGAGCGGTTCGGGTTTCACCCGATCCAGGGCGGTGGGGCGGTCGAGCAGGAGGCGCTCCGCCGGCTGCTGCAACCGGTGCCGGGCGAGGAGCCGATGGTCGATTTTCTCACGCACACGGAGATGAACGCGCTCCTGGCCGCGTCAGACATCCACCGGATCGCGGGCAAGCTCGCCAGCGACATCGGCGCCGGCTACCCGCACGACCCGTTCAGCCAGAAGCTGCGCATCGTCGCCGGTCTGATCGCGGCCGGCGCGCCGACGCGGGTGTACTACGTGAGCCTCGGAGGATTCGATACCCACGCCGCGCAGGAGGGACGCCAGGACAGGCTTCTGGAGACGCTCGCCGCCGGGCTCGCCGCGTTTGTCAACGACCTCAAGCAGAAGGGACTCGACGGCCGCGTGCTGACGATGACATTCTCGGAGTTTGGCCGCCGCGTCGCGGAGAACGCGTCCGCAGGCACGGATCACGGTACCGCCGCGCCGATGTTCCTGATCGGAGCACCCGCAACACCGGGCGTGCACGGCGTCCAGCCGAGCCTCACGGACCTCGACATGGGCGATCTCAAGTTTGGCGTCGATTTCCGCAGCGTCTACGCGACCGTGCTCGAGCAGTGGATGGGCGTTGCGAGTGAGCCGATCCTCGGAGGACGCTTCCCCCTCCTGGGCATCATAAAGCCGCATGCGGGAGACGCTTCCCCTCGCCGATCCTGACGCTGCCGCCTGCCGCGTCACAGGATGCCTGGCGCGAGGCGGAGCCGGCCGTGTCCCGCGGAGGCTTTCCAGAGGACCGGCGTCGCGTCTCGCCGGGAGCGGAATCCCGACGAGGCGCCCTGCGTGCGACCGTTCTGGGGGCCGCGACGCGAGTCCGTACGGCGTTTTTGACGTGTGTCGGCGGTGCCGGTGCGCTACGCCGGTCTGCCCGAGATGGCGGAGGCGTTTGCCCGGCCGAGGAGATCGTTTCGGATCGAGGCCGCGGCCTCTTCCAGCCCGTAGCTCAGATAAATCGCTTTGGCGCCCGCGAGGTCCCGGCGTGGCGCCTCGAGTACGTACGGCGGCGCATGCTTGGGCAACGGAGGCAGCGGCTCAAAAGCTTCGACGAGCAGCGTCTCCGTCAGCTTCCCCAGCCCGACGAGCTGCCGATCCAGCGCCCCCGGCGTTTCGTCCGGCACTAGACCGGTGGAGATCGCGGCTGGCAGCGCTTCTGCGAGCAGCTGCCGGACATGGGAGATGCCCTCGCGAATGCGTTCGAGGGTTTCCCTGAGTTCGCTCGCATACGATCGGTGCACCGTGGGTGGGTGTGGATAGTCCGGACGGGCCTGCAAGAGCGGTTCCTCCTGGGACAGGTGCCGGAGCTCGGCGGCGGCATCCTGGAGCAGATCGAGATGCTGCCACAGCGCCTCAGCGGCTGACGGTTCCGGATGATCGGCCATGCGCACATCCTCCCTGGAACAGATGTGGCCCGAGCGCCATCATAGGGCACGAGCGCCGGTCGCACAAGGCTCTGTGCTATCATCTTGGCGTGACGCCAGAGCAACGCCTGTTCCCGCCCGCCCCGACCGGTCCAGGGTGGAAGCGCACTGTCCCCCTGCCCAGTCACGTGTGCCTAGTCTGGCACGAGGCGGAACCATTTCCGCGCGACATCCCGGTCGCCGAATTTTACGCAGACCTGGCGTTTTCGGCCGCACCGGGTGCCCCTCCCTATCTCGTCGCGAACATGGTGATGACGCAAGACGGCGAGGCGGCGGTCGGCAGGAAGGCCGCAGGGATCGGAACGAGGGTCGATCGCCTGACGCTGACGCGGCTTCGGGTCGCGACCGATGCGGTGTTGACGGGGATCGGAACGATTGCGGCCGAGGACGTGGCGGCCAGCCTGCCGGAGAGGGAAGCGGCCCGGCGCATCGCGGCCGGGCGACCTGCGCGCCTGCTCGTCGTCGTGCTGGCGTCTCATCTGTTGTGGCCGTCCGAGATGCTCTCGCGCCGCGCCTTCACCGACGCCCGGTTCGACCGCATCATCGTGACCGGCGACCGAGGCCCGGACGCCCCGGAGACGGCCCGTCGCGTCGCGGCCCATGGCATCGACGTCGTCCGCGTACCGGTCGGTCCAGATGGCCGTCCTTCCCCACCGGCCGTGCTCGACGCGCTTGGAGCACGTGGAATTCGCAGCATCGTCACCGAGGGTGGACCGCGCGTCCTGGCGAGCTTGCTTCGCGCGCGACTCGTCCGTGAGTACTTCCTCACGACCGCGCCGTTCGTGCTGGGGAGTACTCTCGGGCTTCGGCCGCTGGCCGGCGAGGCCTGCGGTCCGATCCTGCTCAGTCGCGTGAGCCGGATCGAGCACACGTTTACCGATCCTGCGACCGGGATCGCGCTGATCGAGGCGTTCGACCGGTTCCGCCTGGTCTATCCGAAGGCGTCCCCTGGTGCTAGAGCGAATTCCTGAGCGTGCATCTCGAATGCGAAGCACGGAAGCTTGCCGTCGGGCAGGCGAGCCGGCGTCTTTCGCGTGCATGTCGCCCATGAGGGGGATGTTCGTGTCGGACATGGTCCCGTACCTGGAACGCACCCTGTGCGACCTCGTCAGCATCCGCAGCGTGACCGGCGAGGAGGCCGCACTCTCCCAGTACGTCTATGACGCGCTGTCTCGCGCCCGCGTTCCAGTGGAGCGCGATGCCGAGGGGAACGTCACCGCGGAGGTCGGCAGCGGCGACCGATTGCTCGTCGTCAACGGCCACATGGACACGGTGCCGCCCGTGGACGGGTGGCAGTCGGACCCGTTCAAGCCGAGAGTCGAGAACGGGCGCGTGATCGGACTCGGCGCCTCGGACATGAAGGCCGGGCTGGCGTGCATGATATGGCTGGCGCAGCACGTATCACCGGCGGGGCGGACCTGGTTCGCGTTCACGAACAATGAGGAAGGCGGTTCAGTCACCCCTCGAAACGGCGTGCGCCGGCTGATCGGCCGTGCGAAGCCGGATTACGCGATCACCACCGAGCCGTCGTACGATGCGGCTTCGGGGAAGCTCTACATCGGGATCGGCTGTCAGGGGCGTGCGATCGGCTACCTGGTCGTGCTCGGACGGAGTGGCCACTCATCGGACTGGCGGCGTGCCGACAACGCGATCTATCGAGGCGTCGACGTCATCCGTCGAATCGCGGCCACGGCCGAAGGGCTCAAGCCCGTCGAAGTCGCGCCGGGCGTGAACAGCGTGCCCTCCCTCTCCGTGGTGGCCGCCCACGCCGGCCTGGCGGAGAATGTGATCCCGGACAGGCTCAAGCTGACCGTGGACCGGCGCCTCTCGGTTGGCGAGGATTTCGGCACGTTCGAGGCCGAGCTCCGGGCGGCGGCCAACGGTGTCGCCCACGAGCTCGAGATCGGCAGGCTGTGCCTGCCGACGCTGGCGGACCGCAACGCGCGCACGTTTCGAGTGGCGGAAGACGTAGTAGCGAAGATCCAGGGGTGCGCGCCCTTGCAGTTCGCCCAGGGACGCCAGGACCTCTCGATCTTTGCGGAGCGGACGACGGATTTCTGCAACCTGGGCCCCGGCACGATCGGGCAGGCTCACAACGCCGGAGAGTACGCGACGCTCGCCGGGATGGAGGCCGCGGCAACCGCCCTCAAGGCGATCATCGAGGCGGTCTAGGCAACGGGAGCAATCCGGCCGGGTCTGTGGCGCGTACGTGTTCGGTCCCGGTCAATATGCGGAGATCTTCGGGCAGTCGAGCCGCGCGGGCGGGAAGCGAAGGTTCGTTGGAAGCTGCTAGGCGTCGGCCGGAGGCTTGAGCCGCTCGAAGGGATTGTGACAAGCGCGGCACAGGTACGTCGCACGGCACAGCGTGGGACCGAACAGACTCTCGGCGACCACGTCATGGGAGCCGCAGTACGGGCACACCGGCGGTTCCGCAAAGCGGCATGCAGGCACCGAGAGGCCGTGGGCGGTGAGTTGGGCTCGCCCGCGGGTGCTCAGGCGGTCGAGCGTCCACGGCTGATCGTACGTGTATTCCACCGAGGCATCTCGAACGCCGGCGACCGACAGCAAGGCATTGCGGACACGGCTTCGGATGACGGCGAGTGCCGGGCACGCAATCCACGTCGGGACGAGACGCACCGCGACGTGCTCGCCGTCGACCTGTACGTCCCGGACCAGCCCGAGATCCACGATCGAGATCGGGAGCTCGGGGTCCTCGACAGACGCCAGGATGTCCCAGACCGCACGCTCCAGCGCGGCCGCCGCGCTCGTCACCAGCGCGCCTCCGGATCGGACCTCCACACCTCGGTCATCTGTGCGAGCAACTCCTCGAACGCGGGAGTGTGCACGCCCCGGCGGCCGCCCTCCCGAGCGGTCACCGTGGGTATCCGCAGCCCGCAGCCCTCGAGCACCGGACGCACCGCCTCGACCCACGCGTCGCACTCGGCGCCCGGAGAAGTCCGCAACACTCCCGCGTGTTGAAGGAGTGCGTCGGCGGGCGTCGCTTCGAAGAGGCCCAGAGCATCCGGCCACGCCTTGTCGACCGCGGCCTGTATTCGCTCCGGCCCATCCGGGGCACCGCCGGCCAGCCGCCTGAGCCACGTCTCCCCGAACAGGGCGTGGTAGCGTTCCTCCCTGGTGAGGAGTTGCGCCAGGCCGGCAACCGGCTCCTGGCCGCTTGCGGCGACAAGCCGGAGCCGCGCGACTTCGAAGGTCTCGTACAGCACCAGGCGGACGATCGAGTACTCCCACCCCTCGTTCTCCTGCTCCAGCAGCGCCGCATGCCGGTACTCGCCGGCCGCACGGCCGAACGCGAGCCGGTCGGCGTCGCTCCCCTCGTCCTCGGCGATCTGCTCGTAGAGCGCGCGCGCGTGTCCCAACTCCTCCTGCGCGATGCTACTCATGGCGACGTCGCTTTCGATGTCGGGTCCAACTCCCGTCCACTCGGAGTGGCGGTGGCCGATCACCAGCTCGTCGTCCGCCATGCGCAGCAGCCATTCGCGAAACGCTTCACGGACGGCTGGATCCGCGATCGCAGCGAGCGTGCCCGGCACTATTGGTCCTCCTCGCGATACGACGCTTTGTAGGAGCTCTGGAGAATGCGGCGTTGTTGCCGGTACGAGCCGCCGAACCGGTAGCTCTTGTCCGTTGCGGGCGCAAACATCTCAGAGGCGGACTGCGTGGTCGCGTGAATGTGGTCGGCACGCACGACCCACAGGTTGACGCATGGATCGCGGCGCGTGTAACTCTCCTTGGCGAGCACGAGCGCCATCTCGGCGTCCGGCGCGTGCACGTCGCCGGCGTAGACGTGCATATCACGATGGCGGCCCTGAACGAATACGGCCCACACGTCGGGCGCGGTTCCGAGCGGGCGCTCCCACGCGGGACCGGGCCCGGCGGCACGCGCCCGGTCCGCGCCCGACCCATCCGGTGGCGAAGGAGCGCCGTCAGGGCGGTCGCCGGAACTCATCGTGCTGTCGTCCGTTCGATCCGCCGCACGCATCACGCCACTGCGCCGCGCGCCTGGGTAGTGAGCCACCGGCTCATGGCCTCGCGCACCCACGCGTGCTGTTGGTAGAAGCGCTGCCGGAGCGCCAGGCGCTCCGCGCTCTTCGGGCCGCCGTTCCGCCCGACGCGCTTGAGTTCTTCCCAGTCCGGCTCCGTGTAGACGTACCGCTGTTCCTCCTCGACCCAGCGCAGATCCGGGTCGGGCACCTCCAGCCCGTACTCGAGGATGATCGGCACAAACTTCCTCAGAAACTGCTGGCGAAGCTCCTCGTTCGACTTGACCTTGATCCGCCAGGCGAGCATCTTCTCGGTGTGCGGCGACACGCGGTCGGGCATGCCGAAGAAGTGCATGATCGGTGTCCACCACCGCCGCAGCGCGTCCTGCAACATCGCGCGTTGCCGCGGGGTGCCCTCCGCAAGCGATCGCCAGACATCGAGTCCGAGCTGAATGTGAAAGTCTTCCTCGTAGCAGATGCGCTTGAGGACCCGGGAGTACGGGGCATACGAGCACGATCGGAGCGCGCCCTGCGTCTGCATCGCCGCACCGTCGACGAAGACCTGGATGATCGCCACATCGGCCCAGGTCTCCGCCGGATAGTGGAAGACGTTGTGGAAACGGGCCTTCCCCGCGACCAGCTCCGCCACCATATCGTCCCGCGTGCGGCCGAGTGTCTCGGCCACGCGGTAGAGCAGCATCCCGTGCCCGACTTCGTCTTGCACCTTCGCGGTCAGCGCCATCTTGCGGGCGAGGCTGGGCGCCCTCGGGATCCACTCCCGCTCCGGCAGCGCGCCCATGATCTCTGAGTTCGCGTGCATGTTGATGAGGCGAAGGGCCTCGAAGCGGTACTCGGCCGGCATCCACTCCCCGGCCTCGAGCTGGTCTCCGGCTCGGATGCGCTCGGTGAACTGCGCCAGCATCTCGGGGTCATCCACGACAGCGGACGGCGTAGTCGACATCGCGCGCTCCCCGACGTGTGACGTTTTTTCGTCGTGCAGACAATTTGCGTTTCATACATGCTACCGTGTTGGCCCTGGCGTGTCAATCGCGTGACGCGGCGGTGTAGTTGTTCAATGATTTTGTCACCCCCTAACTGGTCAGTGATTCTGTCACCCTGGCACTATGACCAGGGAGAAGGTGACATTGAGCACGAGAGAGCAGCAGCGCGGCCAAGTCATCACACAGATCCTCGAAGGTCGACTTCCAGTGCGTGATGCCGCACGCCTGCTCGGCCATTCCATCCGGCACATCCATCGGTTGCTGGCCCGGGTGCGCCAGCGCGGCCCGGCGGCCCTCGCCCATGGCAATCGTGGCCGCTCCTCCCCACGGCGAACCGCCGAGAAGATCCGCGTTCGGGTCCTCGCGCTGGCCCGAGACCGCTATGCCGGCAGCAACGACTGCCACTTCACGGAGCTCCTCGCCGAACGCGAAGCGATTCGTCTTTCGCGCTCCACCATCCGACGGCTGCTCCGCCAGGCCGGGATCGGGAGTCCCCGCACCCGGCGGCCACCCCGCCATCGCCGCCGCCGCGAGCGGATGCCCCAGGCCGGCCTGCTCGTTCAGATGGACGGCAGCCACCACCCGTGGCTCGAAGACCGTGGCCCCCGGCTGGTCCTGCATGCTGCCATCGACGATGCCACCGGCACCGTGCTCGCCGCCGTGTTTCGGCCAGAGGAGGATGCCCATGGCTACTTCCTGCTCCTCCGCCGGCTGATTCAACGCTACGGTGTCCCGGCCGCCGTCTACACGGATCGCCACGGCCTCTTCCGTCGCGATCCTAAGACACGCCTGCCCCTGCCTGAGCAACTCACCGGCGCGGAGCCCTCCACCCAAGTCGGCCGCGCGCTGCACCAGTTGGGCATCAAATGGATCCCCGCATCATCGCCCCAGGGGACGGATGAAATTGTCAAGCCCCGGGGCTAGGCGGGGAGGCTCGGGCGCGGTAGGATGGCATTGGACGCGGGTGACCCCCGACCGAAGAGCGGAGTCAGGGAATGAAAACTCCGCCGCGCTGGCCGGCGCTTCGGCGCCTAG